>JBPBQX010000015.1:0-12157 GCA_050955025.1 Janthinobacterium lividum | reverse complement strand
TTCACGCCGGGCGAGGCCGACCAGCTCCGCCGCTCCATGGCGACCTTCAAGGTCACCGGCGGCGTCAGCCATTTCCGCGACAAGCTGGTCGGGGGCATGGTCGCGCGCGGCTACGAGCGTGGCTTCGCCGAGCGCACCTTCTCGCAGCTGGAGGGCTTCGGCTCGTACGGCTTCCCGGAGAGCCACGCCGCCTCGTTCGCCCTGGTGGCCTACGCCAGCGCGTGGATGAAGTGCCACCACCCCGACGTGTTCTGCTGCGCCCTGCTGAACAGCCAGCCGATGGGGTTCTACGCGCCGGCGCAGGTGGTGCGCGACGCCGCCGAGCACGGCGTCGAGATCCGGCCGGTCTGCGTCAACGCCAGCCGCTGGGACTGCACCCTGGAGCCGGGCCAGGACGGGCACCGGGGCATGGCCGTGCGCCTGGGCCTGCGCATGGCGAAGGGCTTGGCCAACGCGCATGCGGCGCAGCTGGTCGCGCACCGCGGCGGCGAAGCGTACGGCAGCGTCGAGGAGATCCGGCGCCGCGCGGACGTGCCGGCCGCGGCGTTGGAGCGGCTGGCGGAGGCGGACGCCTTCGGGGGGCTTGGGCTGGACCGGCGCCAGGCGCTGTGGGCGGTGAAGGGGCTGGCCGACGGCGTGCTGCCGCTGTTCGCCGCCGCCGACGCGCGGGGACGGCCCCGGCCGGAGCTGGCGGAGCCGCCCGTGGCGCTCGCCCCGATGAAGGGCGGCCGCGAGGTGGTGGAGGACTACCGCAGCACCGGGCTGAGCCTCCGCCAGCACCCGGTCGCGTTCCTGCGCGAGACGCTGCGCGCGCGCGGCATGGTGGCGTGCGCAGACCTGGCGCGCACCCGCGACGGCCGGCGCGTGGCGGTGCCGGGCATCGTTCTGGTGCGTCAGAAGCCGGGCTCGGCCAAGGGCGTGATGTTCATGACGGTCGAGGACGAGACCGGCGTCGCGAACCTGGTCCTGTGGCCGGACCGCTTCGAGCGGCAGCGCCGGCTCGTGCTGTCGGCCGGCATGGTCGCCTGCCACGGCCGGGTGCAGCGCGAGGGCGAGGTGACGCACGTCATCACCGACCGGCTGGAGGATCTCTCGGCCCTGCTGCGCAGCGTGGGCGAGCGCGACGAGGCGGCGGCCGCGCACCCGCCGGGCGACGATCCGGGGCTTTGGGAGGTCCATGCCCCGGGGCGCAGGGCCGGCGCGGGGATCAGGGTGCCGACGCGCGATTTCCGCTGATCCCCGCGAAGGGCGCGGCGCGGCGGCAGGCAGCGGAAAAGCGAGCCGTTTCCGCGTGCTAACGGCGGCGCAACGGTTGATTCAGGGCCGCGGAATGCCCATTTCCGTGCTCTGGAAACACGGAGAACACAGATGCAGCTGCACCCTCTCGTCGCGCGGGGCCGGGTGGTCGCGGCCGGCCGGATGCTGGCCGGTCTGGACCAGGAACAGCTGGCCGCCGAGGCCGGGCTGTCCCCGTCCACGGTGTCCAAGATCGAGCTGGGCCACAGGCCGGTGCGGGCGCAGACCTTCCGCGCCGTGCTGCAGGCGCTCGACCGGCTGGGCGTCGACGTGGCGCAGAACGGCCGCACCGGGCACCACTCCGCCGGCACGAGCTACGCCTGACGCCTTCCGGCCGCGCGGCCGGCGACAGCCCTGCCGCGCCACGCTTCAGTGGTTGTGCCGCGGCGTGACCCGCGCGATCCCGCGGAACTCCGTCGCGCCCTCGATCACCGCGCCGCTTTCCATCTGCCCGACGGTGGCGCGGTAGATCACCTGCCACGGCGTGGCGCTGGCCGGCACCGGCGGGATGCCCTCGGCACGGCGCGCGGCGATGACGTCCTCGGCCACCAGCATGTCGCAGCGCCCCCGCCCCAGGTCCACGCGGATCGTGTCGCCGGTGCGCAGCCAGGCGAGCCCGCCGCCGGCAGCGCTCTCCGGCGAGGCGTTCAGGATCGACGGGCTGTCCGCGGTGCCGGACTGCCGGCCGTCGCCGATGGTCGGCAGGCTGGTCACGCCGCGCCGCAGCAGCGCGTCCGGCGGCTGCATGTTGACCACCTCCGCCGAGCCCGGCCAGCCCAGCGGCCCCGCGCCGCGGATCACCAGGATGCAGCCCTCGTCGATCGCCAGCGCCGGGTCGTTGATGCGCGCGTGGTAGTCCTCCGAACCCTCGAAGACGATCGCGCGCCCCTCGAAGATCCCCTCGCGGCCCGGCTCCTGCAGGTAGCGGGCGCGGAACTCCTCGGAGATCACGCTGGTCTTCATGATCGCGAAGTCGAACAGGTTGCCGCGCAGCACCAGGAAGCCGGCCTGCGCCTTGAGCGGCGTGTCGTAGGGCCGGATCACCTCGCGGTCGGTGCTCTCGCGCCCGGAAAGGTTCTCCCCCACGCTGCGCCCCGTCACGGTGAGGCAGGATGCGTCGAGCTGGCCGGCCTGCAGCAGCTCCCACATCACCGCGGGCACGCCGCCGGCGCGGTGGAAGCGCTCGCCGAGCCAGGCGCCGGCGGGCTGCACGTTGGCCAGCAGCGGGATGTCGTGGCCGTGCTCCTGCCAGTCGTCCGGGCGCAGCTCCACCCCGGCGTGGCGCGCCATCGCCGCCAGGTGCGGCTGCGCGTTGGTCGAGCCGCCGATCGCCGAGTTCACCCGGATCGCGTTGAGGAACGCCGCCCGCGTCAGGATCCGCGACGGACGCAGGTCCTCGTGCGCCATCTCGACGATGCGCCGCCCCGTGCGGTAGGCGATCTGCCCGCGCTCGCGGTACGGCGCGGGGATCGCCGCGCACCCCGTCAGCGACATGCCCAGCGCCTCGGCCAGCGCGTTCATCGTCGACGCCGTGCCCATCGTGTTGCAGTGGCCGAGCGAGGGCGCGGAATCGAGCGCCGCCTGCAGGAACTCCGCCTCCGTGATCTCGCCCGCCGCCAGTTTCCTGCGCGAGCGCCAGATCACCGTCCCCGAGCCCGCCAGCTCGCCCTCGTGCCAGCCGTCCAGCATCGGCCCGCCCGACAGCACGATCGCCGGGATGTCCACGGTGGACGCCGCCATCAGCGAGGACGGCGTCGTCTTGTCGCACCCCGTCGTCAGCACCACCGCGTCGATCGGGTAGCCGTACAGGATCTCCACCAGTCCGAGGTAGGCGAGGTTGCGGTCCAGCGCCGCCGTCGGGCGCTTGCAGTTCTCGAAGGTCGGGTGCGTCGGGAACTCGAGCGGGATGCCGCCCGCGTCGCGGATGCCGTCGCGCACGCGCCGCGCCAGATCGACGTGGATGCGGTTGCACGGGTTGAGGTCGCTGCCGGTCTGCGCGATGCCGACGATCGGCCGGCCCGAGCGCAGCTCCTCCGGCGTCGTCCCGTAGTTCATGAACCGCTCGAGGTAGAGCGCGGTCATGTCCAGGCGCTCGGGGTCGTCGAACCAGTCGCGCGAACGGAAGCGGCGGGGCGGGGCGTCGGTCATGGCGTGTCGTTCCCGGACAGGAAGCAAGCATGGGCTCTGCCCAAACCCGCAAAGGGTCCGAGGACCCTTTGATCCCTTGACTTAAGTAAAGCCATCCAAGGGGCTTCCCTTGGCGGAGTTCGAGGCAGAGCCTCGACCTTGCTTGCTCGCGTCCTCACAGCGCCCCCCGCCCCCGCAGGTTGGCGATCAGCGCGAGCACGCCGAACTCCCACGGCGCGGCGCGGTCGCTGCGTTCCACGCGGTTGCACAGCGTGCCCAGCTCCGGCGCCGAGATGCGCACGACGTCGCCCAGCTCATGGGTGAAGCCGAGGCCCGCGCCGCGCCGGTCCTTGGTGGGCGCGAACATCGTGCCGAGGAACAGCATGAAGCCGTCCGGGTACTGGTGGTTCGGCCCGATCGTCTGCGCGACCAGCTCCGCAGGCGCGCGCGAGATCGCGTCCATGCGGCTTTCCCCGCCCATCTCGAAGCCGTCCCGCCCGGTCACGGACAGGCTGACCACCAGACGCTCGACGGACTCCAGGGTGAAGGAGCCGTCGAACAGGCGCAGGAACGGCCCGATGGCGCAGGACGCGTTGTTGTCCTTCGCCTTGCCGAGCAGCAGCGCGGAACGCCCCTCGAAGTCGCGCAGGTTCACGTCGTTGCCGAGCGTGGCGCCCAGGATCTCCCCGCGCGACGACACGGCGAGCACGACCTCCGGCTCGGGGTTGTTCCACTCCGAGCCGGGGTGGATGCCCACCGAGGCGCCCGTGCCCACCGTGGCCATCGGCGGCGCCTTGGTGAACACCTCCGCGTCGGGGCCGATGCCGACCTCGAGGTACTGCGACCACAGATCCATGCCCTGCAGCACCTGCTTGACCCGCGCCGCTTCCGGCGAGCCCGCGCGCAGGTCGCGCAGGTTGGCGCCGACGACGGGCTCAAGCCTGGCGCGGATCGACAGGGCGGCGGCGGGGTCGCCCTTGGCGCGCTCCTCGATCATGCGCTCCAGCATCGAGTCCGCGAACGTCACCCCGGCCGCCTTGACCGTCTGCAGGTCGCACGGCGCCAGCAGCCGCCCGGCCGGGCCGCCCGCCTCGTCCTCGCCCAGGAACGCCGCCAGTTCGCCCAGCGACGGGAACGCATCCACCCGCGCCAGCCGCCCCGGCAGGCCGTCCAGCTCCAGCAGCCCGGCCAGCGTGGGCGACAGGCCGCACAGATCGTGCACCTGGCCGTCGCGGACCAGCACGGGGCAGGGGCCGCCGCGCGCGTGCGACCAGACGCGGCCGACGAGCAGGGCGCCGGGGTCAGCCGGCAGGAGGTCGGCAGGGGTCTGCATGGATGTCATGGGCGGCGATCCTTGGCCTGGAGCCTGTCGCGAATCATGGACCGGGCTTCCTGCCTGTGCGAGGGCAGGAAAGCAGTTCTTTCCTGAAAGAAAGAACCAAAGAACTTTCACCCATTTGGACGGTGCCAGCCGTGGGGCGCAGGTGCCAATTTGCAGAGTCTTTTTGCTTCTTTTTCTTCAGAAAAAGAAGGCCTTCCTTCCTTCACGGCCGCTGCGCCCCGATCGCGTTCACGTGGAGCGAGTATACCGACGTGCTCGCCGCCATGAACAGCCGGTGCCGCTTCCTGCCGCCGAAGCACAGGTTGGCGCAGCCTTCGGGCAGGTGAACCTTGCCGATGAGGCTGCCGTCCGGGGCGTAGCAGCGCACGCCGTCCTCCGCGGGGTCCGCCCAGGCCATGCTGCACCAGAGGTTGCCGTCGAGGTCGGTGCGCAGGCCGTCGGTCAGGCCCGGAGCGAAATCCTCGGCGAAGATGCGGCCGCCGGACACGCGGGCGCCGTCGACGTCGAAGACGCGGATGTGGGACGGGCCGCCGTGGGTGATGCCGCTGTCGACGACGTAGAGCCGGCGCTCGTCGGGGGAGAAGGCCAGGCCGTTGGGGCGCACGAAGTCGCCGGCGACGACGCTGGCGCGGCCGGTGGCGGGGTCGAGGCGGTAGACGTTGCGCGGCAGCTCGGCCTGCGCGGGCGTGCCCTCGTAGGGGCCGTCGATGCCGTAGCCGGGGTCGGTGAACCAGACGGCGCCGTCGGCGGCGGCGACCACGTCGTTGGGGGCGTTGAGCGGGCGCCCGTCGTGGCGGTCGAGCAGGGTGGTGACGCGGCCGTCGTGCTCGGTGCGGGTGACGCTGCGGGTCTCGTGCTCGCAGGTGACGAGGCGTCCCTCGCGGTCGCGGGTGTTGCCGTTGGCGTGGCGGCTCGGGCTGCGGAAGACGCTGACGTGGCCGTCCTCCTCCAGCCAGCGCAGGATGCGGTTGTTGGGGATGTCGCTCCACAGCAGGAAGCCGCCGTCGGCGAACCACACCGGCCCCTCGGCCCAGCGGCACCCGTTGGCGATGCGCTCGATCCCGGCGTTGCCGACGCGGGCGCGGAAGCGCGGGTCGAGCGACTCCACGCGCGGGTCGGGGTAGCGCGTGCCGGGCAGGTTGCCGAGCGGCAGGCCGTTGCGGTCCTGCGGGCCGGGGCGGGCGTGCTCATGCATCGTGGGCGTCCTCGTCAAAGCCGGTCATGGCGTTTTCTTTGCCACAAGGAAAGAAAGCAGTTCTTTCTTGAAAGAAAGAACCAAAGAACTTTGCCCGTTTGGGCCTGTGCCAGCCGCGTCGCGCAGAACCTCGTGGCAAAGTCTTTTTGCTTCTTTTTCTTCAGAAAAAGAAGGCCTTGCTTCCCTGCTTCTCGGGTCAGGCGCCGGCCCTGCGGCCGCGGCCGTAGAGCAGGAGCATGCCCAGAATCATCAGGCCGTAGATGATCTGCCGGCCGGCGTCGGGCATCTGCATCACGGCGAGGACGCTCTGCAGCAGCACGACGAGCACGGTGCCGACGACGGTGCCGGCGACGCGGCCGCGCCCGCCCATGATGCTGGTGCCGCCGAGCACGACGGCCGCGATCGCGGGGAGCAGGTAGGTGTCGCCCATGCCCTGGTAGGCCTTGCCGGCGTAGCCGCTGAGCAGCAGGCCGCACAGCGCGCACAGCATGCTGTTGGCCATGAAGCAGGCGACGATGACGCCGCGCACCGGCAGGCCGCACAGGAAGGCGGCGCGCTCGCGCGTGCCGATGGCGTAGATGCTCCGCCCGAACGGGGTGCGGCCCAGCACCAGCGTCAGCACCAGCGACACCGCGACCCAGCTCCACACCGCGTTGGCCACGCCCGGCACGACCTGCCCGGTCGCCAGCCAGGCCGCGAGCGGCGGCGCGGTGCTCGGCGGCGCGGAGCCGCCGGTGTAGAGCACCATCAGCCCCTGCAGCGCCGCGTTGACGCCGAGCGTGAAGATCATCGACGGCACGCGCAGCCTGGCCACGCCGAGGCCGTTGACCAGGCCGATCGCGGCCCCCACGCCCAGCGCCACCGGCACGCCGAGCGCCCCGCCGGCCGCCTGCCCGCCCACCCCGGTGGCCAGCATCGCCGAGGCCGCGATGGTCCAGGGCACGGACAGGTCGATGTGGCCGAGCAGGATCACCAGCATCTGCCCCGACGCCACCAGGCCGAGGAACGCCGCGACCTCGGCCTGCTGCAGCAGGTAGCGCGGGGTGAGGAAGCTCGGGTTGATGGCCGAGCCGACGAGCAGCACCGCGAGCACGCACAGGCTGGACACCAGCAGCGGCAGGTCCGCGCGCGCCAGGAGCCGGCGCGCCGCCGGCCGCACGGGCGCGGCCGGCACCGCCGGGGTGGCCGCGTCCGCGCGCGTGGCCTGCGGGACGGTGCGGCTCACCGGTACAGCTCCAGGCGGTTGCGCACGCGCAGCAGCGGCAGGGCGCCCAGGCTGATCGCGCCCAGCAGGATCAGGCCCTGGAACAGCGGCTGCCACATCGGCGGCGCGTTCAGCACGAACAGCAGGTCGCCGATGGTGCGCAGGATGAAGGCGCCGAACACCGAGCCGATCGCCCCGCCCGCGCCGCCGAACAGCGAGGTGCCGCCCACCACCACCGCGGCGATCGAGTTCAGCGTGAGGTCGCCGGCCTGGATCATGCTCGCCTGCGCCGACTCCGCGATCAGCGTCAGCAGCAGCCCCGCCATCCCCGCGAACAGCCCGCCCAGCGCGTAGGCCGCAGCCTTCGCCCGCCCGACCCGCAGCCCGGACATGTAGGCGGAAAGCTCCGACGACCCCACCGCGTACAGCCCGCGCCCCGTCACCGAGCGCCGCAGCGGCACCCACACCACGAGCAGCACCGCGGCCAGCAGCGCCAGCGTCACCGGCACGCCGCCCGGCAGGGTGTCGGTCATCGCCGACGCGAAGCCGTCGCTCACGTCGCCGCCCGGCTCGGGGCGCAGCAGCAGCGACAGGCCGTAGAACACCGAGCTGGTGGCCAGCGTCGCCACGATCGGCTGCAGCCGCCCGGCCACCACGGCAAGCGCGTTGACGCACCCCGCCGCCAGCCCGCAGCCCAGCACGCCGGCCACGCCGAGCGCCACCTGCAGCGGCGTGCCCGACACCAGCGTGGAGGCGAGGCAGTTGGACAGCACGACGATCGTGCCCACCGAGAGGTCGATGCCGCCGGTCAGCACCGGCAGCGTCTGCGCCACCGCGATCAGCGCCAGCAGCACGCCCTTGTTCGAGGCCGTCACCAGCAGGCCCGAGGTCACGCCCTGCGGCTGCATCGCGAGGTAGAGCGCGAACATGCACGCGAACGTCGCCGCCGCGAGCAGCGGAGCCTGGTTGTGGCGCAGGAAGAAGCCGAGGCCGCGCCTCATGCCGCGGCCGCCGGCGCGTCGTGCAGCCCGAGGGATGCCGAGATGATCGCCTCCTCCGTGATCGCGCCGGCCGCCATCTCGCGCACCACGCGCCCGGCGTAGAGGATCAGCACGCGGTCGCACAGGCCGATCAGCTCGTCGTAGTCCGTGGTGGTGAACAGCACCGCGGCGCCCGCGTCGGCCAGCTCGCGCAGCAGCCGGTAGATCTCCTGCTTGGTGCCGACGTCGATGCCGCGCGTCGGGTCGCTGAGCAGCAGCACGCGCGGCCCGGCCATCAGCCACTTGCCGATCACCACCTTCTGCTGGTTGCCGCCGGACAGCGTGGACACCGGCAGCGCCACCTCCGCCTTGATCCGCATCCGCCGCACCATCTCCTCCACGGCCTCGCGCTCGCCGGCGGCGTCGATCAGCGGCCCGCGCCGCCGGCGGTCCAGCGTCGCCATCGCCAGGTTGTCGCGCACCGACAGCGGCAGCATCAGCCCCTCGGTCTTGCGGTCCTCGGGGATCAGCGCGAGGCCCAGCGTCCGCGCCTTGGCGGCCGCGGGCCCGGACGGGCGCACCGCGACGCCGTCGACCAGCACCTCGCCCTCCACGCCGGCCAGGCCGCCGAACAGCGCGAGCAGGAACTCGCGCTGCCCCTGCCCGTCGAGGCCGCCGAGCCCGACGATCTCCCCCGCGCGCAGCGACATCGAGATCCGGTCCAGCCGCGGCGACCACGACAGCGCGCGCGTCTCCAGCACGGGCGGCCCCGCCGCCGTCGCGGGCGCGGCGGCGCGGCGCGGCGGGAACACCTGGGTGATCTCGCGGCCGATCATCATGCGCACGATCTCCGCCTCGCTGCGGCTGCCCGCGGCGAAGCTCTCGACGTGGCGCCCGTTGGCGAACACCGAGCAGGTGTCGGCCAGCTCGCGGATCTCGTGCATGCGGTGCGAGATGTAGAGCACGCACAGCCCCTGGTCGCGCAGCCCGCGGATCAGCCGGCTGACGGTGGCCACGTCGTCCGCACTCAGCGCCGAGGTCGCCTCGTCGAGGATCAGCAGCCGCGGCGAGCGTCCCAACGCCTTGGCGATCTCGACCATCTGCTGTCGCGACAGCGACAGGTCGCGCACCCGCGCCCGCGGGTCGATGCCCTCGCACCCCACCACGGCCAGCAGCCGCTCCGCCTCGCGCCGCTGCGCGCGCGCGTCGATCAGGCCGAGGCGGCGCGGCGGCTGCGCGATGCAGATGTTGTCGGCCACCGACAGGTGGGGCAGCAGCGACAGCTCCTGGAACACGCAGGTGATGCCGCGCGCCTGCGCCGCCGCCGGCCCGTCCAGGCGCACCGCCTCGCCATCGACCAGCACGCTGCCGCTGCTCGGCTGCACCACGCCGGACGCCACCTTGATCAGCGTGCTCTTGCCGGCGCCGTTCTCGCCCATGATCGCGTGGATCGAGCCGCCGCGGCACGACAGCGACCCGTCCGTGAGGGCCGCCACCGCGCCGTAGTGCTTCGCGACCGCGCGCAGCTCGAGCAGGGGGGCGGTCACGGCACAGGGAAGCAAGGTCGGGCTCTGCCCGAACCCGCAAAGGGTCCGAGGACCCTTTGATCCCTTGACCTAAGGGAAGCCATCCAAGGGGCTTCCCTTGGCGGAGTCCAGAGGCAGAGCCTCTGGCCTTGCCTGCCTTCGCGCGTCACTCCGGCTTCGCCTGCCCGGTGATCTGCGCCGCGGTGAGGTTGATGTCGCACGGCGGGAAGTTGCTTGCGGCGAAGAAGGTGTCGCTGAGCTCGGGGAAGTACGTCTCGCCCGCCTTCAGCGTCTTGTAGTTCGCTTCCGGGATCGGAACGGTTACCGACTGCGGGATCGGCTCGCCTTCCAGCGCCGCCAGCGCCGCCTTCAGCGCGACCGCGACCAGGGCCGGCGACTGGCCGGCGGAGTCGCCGAGCAGCCCGTCCTTGCCGTACTGCGCGATCTGCTTGCGGTATCCGTTCTCGTCCTCGCCGCCGACCGGGATCATCTGGTGCGCGTCCAGCAGCGCGCGCACCGCGCCGGTGCTGCCGGCCTGCACGTACATGCCGTCGAAGTGCCCGTTCACCGCCAGCGCGTCGGCCACCGCCTTCTGCGCGGTGCCGTCGTCCCAGTTGCCGACCACCTCGGTGAACTGCATCCCGTGATCGTCGCCCAGCGCCTGGCGGAAGCCGTCGTGGCGGTCGCGGTCCACGCTGGTGCCGGAGACGCCGCGCACCTCGAGCACGCGCTTCTTCTCCTTCATCGTGGAGTCCAGCCAGCGGCCCATCATGCGGCCCATCTCGACCTGGTCCTCGTTGACCTGGATCACCGGGTCGTCGGCGGCGACGTTGTCGAGCACGTTGTCGAACGTGACGATCAGCACGCCGGCCTTCTTCGCGCGGCGCAGCACCGGGCGGAACGCCGTCGGGCTGCTGGCCTCGAGCAGGATCGCGTCGTAGCCGGCGTTGATGAAGTTGTCGACCGCCGCGATCTGCGCCGACACGTCGATGCCGACGCTGACGGTGTGCAGCTCCTTGATGTGCTTCGCGACCTCCGGCTGCGCGGCGTAGGCCGCCAGCGTCTGGATCATCTGCACGCGCCACGAGTTGCCGACGAAGCCGTTGGCGAACGCGATCCGGAACGGCCCCGGCTTGGCCGCGAGCTTCACGACCGCCGGCCCGCCCGGCTTGAAGCACATCGGCAGGTAGGTGTCCGCGGCCGCCGCCGGCCGTGCCACCGCGAGCATCAGCGCGGAGGCCGCCGCCAGTGTGCAGGCACGGCGCAGCAGAGCAGACGCGTCGGGTTTCCCGATCATCGTGACGTTCCCCATCCTGTTGTTCACGCACGCAGCCGCCGGCGCGCAACGGCGCAGGGCCGCCCCTGCGCCGGCGGAAGAAACCGGGGCCGCTGGCCCCGGCCCTGTCACATCACCGCACCGAGCTGCCACGGCACGAACTCGTTGTCGCCGTAGCCGGACTGTTCGCTGAGGCTCCGCTCGCCCGACGCGACCGCGAGCAGCAGCGCGAAGATGCGCTCGCCCGCCGCCTCGATCGTCTCGGTCCCGGTCACGATGCCGCCGCAGTCCAGGTCCATGTCCTCGCGCATGCGCTCGTACATCGGCGTGTTGGTCGCGAGCTTGATGCACGGCGAGGGCTTGAACCCGGAGGTGGAGCCGCGCCCGGTGGTGAAGCACACCAGCGTGCAGCCGCCGGCGACCTGGCCGGTGACCGCGACCGGGTCGTAGCCGGGGGTGTCCATGAACACGAAGCCGCGCGCCGTGACCGGCTCGGCGTACTCGTAGACGGCTTCCAGCCGGGCGCTGCCGCTCTTGGACACCGCGCCGAGCGACTTCTCCAGGATGGTGGTCAGGCCGCCCGCCTTGTTGCCGTGCGAGGGGTTGTTGTTCATCTCCGCCCCGTGGCGCGCGGTGTAGTCGCGCCACCACGCGATGCGCTCCACCAGCTTCGCCGCGACCTCGGGCGTGGCCGCGCGACGCGTCAGCAGGTGCTCGGCGCCGTAGATCTCGGGCGTCTCGGCCAGCACCGCCGTGCCGCCGTGCCGCACCAGCAGGTCCGACGCATGCCCCAGCGCCGGGTTGGCCGAGATGCCGGAGTAACCGTCCGACCCGCCGCACTCCAGCGCCAGCACCAGCGCGGAGGCCGGCTGCGTCGTGCGCCGCGCAGCACCCACCAGGTCCAGCATGGAGCGCACCGCCTCGATCCCGGCCTCGACCGCGCGACGCGTGCCGCCGACGCCCTGGATGGTCAGCGTGCGCAGCGCCTCGCCCTCGCGCAGGCCGTGGCGCTCCAGGATCTGCGGGATCTGGTTGGTCTCGCACCCCAGGCCGATCATCACCACGCCGCCGACGTTGGGATGGGCCGCATAGCCCGCCAGGGTGCGCGTGAGGAAGCGGTAGCCCTCGCCCTCCTGGCTCATCGCGCAGCCGCCGCCGTGGCTGAGCGCCATCACCCCGTCGATGCCGGGATGCGCGTCCAGCCCGCCGCC
>JBPBQX010000014.1:0-12444 GCA_050955025.1 Janthinobacterium lividum | reverse complement strand
GGCTTTCCTCGGGCTTCTCGATGTGGGCCTCGAGCGCCATGGAGCCCTTGGTGGTGGCCAGGCGGGTGAGGAAGTAGAGCAGGCTCAGCAGCTCGATGTACTCGGCCTTGTGGAAGCCCGAGCCCTTCAGGATCTTCTTGAAGGCGCCGATCGTGTGCTTCACGTCGTGCATGCTGTTGGCCATGAAGAAGGTGCCGATCGCGGCACCCCCGATGGTGAGCAGCTCGAACGGCATCGCCTCGATCAGCGGGCCCAGCGCGCCGCCCGACATCAGGAAGCTGCCGAACACGCAGGCGAACAGGAAGCCGAGGCCGCCAATTGTGAGCATCGCGCGTCCTCAGCGTGGGGCGGGCGGCAAGGCCGCCGGCAGGCCGGAAGGGGAAGCCGGCACGACGGCCGGCGGCGGGGCGACGGCAGCGGACGGGGCGGCGGCGGACGGGGCGGCGGGGGGGCGGTCCGGCGCCTCGCGCAGCACGGTGATCGCGATGCGGCGGTTGGCGGCGGCGAGCGGGGTCGCGGGCAGGAGAAGGTCGCGATCGGCAGCGCCGGTCACGGAGCGGATGCGCGACTCGGGCAGGCCGGCCTCGGCGAGGAGGCGGCGGGTGGCGTTGGCGCGCTCGGCGGACAGCTCCCAGTTGGAGCGCTCGCCGCCGCGGTAGGGGGCGGCGTCGGTGTGGCCGGTGATGGCAATCTGCTCGGGCAGGCGCAGCAGCACCGGGGCGATCTTGCGCAGCAGCAGGCGGGCGCGGTCGTTCACCGCGGCCGAGCCGCTGGCGAACATCGGGCGGCCGTCTTCGTCCAGGATCTGCACGCGCAGGCCGCTGCGGGTCACGTCCACCGCGAGCTGGTGCGACAGCTCGGCATAGGCGGGGTCGGCCTCCAGGGCCTGGCGGATCTCGGCGGCGGCGGCCTTGAAGGCGGCGCGCTCGCGCGCCGCGCCGCCAGGGCCGGCGCCGAGGGTGCCGGGAGCGTTGCCGGGGCTGGCCGGGTTGGCCCCGGGCTGGTCGGCCATGCGCTGCGCGACGCTGCCGTCCGCCGATGCGCCGCCGGGCTGGCCGGGGGCGCCGGGCGCCGTGGGCGTGGCGGCGCCAGGAGAGTCGGGGGGGATCTCGGCCTGGCCGGGGTCGCGCCAGTTCATGGTCTGCGCGGGGGTGTCGCTGTCGTCGTCCTCGACGTTGGTGGGGGGCGCCTTGGCGTTCATCACGGCGAGCGCGCCCTGGTCGGACAGCAGGGGGCCATGGTCGTAGGGGGTGTGGCCGCCGAACGGGCCGCCCTGCCCGGCCGGAGTCCTGGTGGTGCCGATCACGGGGCTGAAGTAGTCCGCGATGCCGCGGCGCTGCGCCTCCGTGGTGGCGTTGAGCAGCCACATCAGCAGGAAGAACGCCATCATCGCGGTCACGAAATCGGCGTAGGCCACCTTCCACGCGCCGCCGTGGTGGCCGCCCTCGACCACCTCCTCCCGGCGGATCACGATGGTCGCCTTGCCGTCCTTCTTCGCCATCCGCCGCACCGCCTTGTCCTGCGAAGGCCAGAATGACGGGCCGGGTTTAACCGGCGGCTAACGGCGGGGATGCGCACCGTGTACGGCCGGGCAAGGAGCATCGGAAGCCAAGGAAGGAAGGCCTTCTTTTTCTGAAGAAAAAGAGGCAAAAAGACTTTGCCCATTGGGTCCTGGGGCTGCCCGCATGGCAAGGATCTTGGGGGCAAAGTTCCTTGGTTCTTTCTTTCAAGAAAGAACACGCTTCCTTTCTTTGGGCGCGCCCTCAGGGGAGGTGTGCCGCGGGTTTCGTCGACGGGAGCACGGCGCCGGACAGGCCGGGGCGGCCGACCGCGCGGTAGAGGCGGTAGCGTTCGGCGAGGCGGCCGTCGCGTTCGCGGGTCAGGGTGGCGACTTGGCGCGCGTCGGCCCACAGGGCGGGGTCGGGCGCCTCGACGCGCCGCTCGCTGCGGAGCAGGAGCACCGGGCGGCCGTCCAGCGCCAGGTGCGGCAGGTCGAAGGTCGCCCAGCGCGGCTCGACGCCGAGCACGGTTGGCGCGGCGTCGAGCCAGGCCAGCTCCGAGGCCAGGCCGTACTCGTCGGCCGCCAGCACGGGCGCGGGGGTGTCGGGCGTGGCGAGGGCCGCGAGCTGGCGGGCGAGGCCGGGCCAGCCGCCGAGCCGCGCCAGGGTGGGGTCGAGCGCGCGCGGCAGGGGGAACGGCGCGGCGGCGGCCTGCAGGTAGACCGGGACCGCCAGGGCGAAGCCGAGCGCCGCGGCCGGGCGCCAGTGGCGCACCAGGCCGCCGGCCGCGATCGCCGCGGCGGGGTAGAGGATCGCCGGCCAGTTCGCCTGCACGCGGTCGCCGGTGGCGTGCTCGAGGAACACCGCGGCGCCGGGCAGGGTCAGCGCAGCCAGCAGGGCGGGCCCCGGCGCGGGCCAGGCGCGAAGGGCGCGCCAGGTGCCCGCGGCGCAGGCGGCGAGCACCAGCGGGGTGGCCAGGGCGAGCTGGCCGGCGAGCAGCTCGGGCTCGAAGCGCAGGGCGCGGGCGGGGTGCCAGTCCGCGGTGCGGCCGCCCTGCTTGCCGAGGCTCGCCCAGCCGTGCGCGGCGTTCCACGCGAGGTTGGGCGCGAAGGCCGCGGCGGCCAGGGCGCCGCCGGCCCAGGGCCAGGGGGTGTGCAGCCAGCGGCGGCCTTCGGGCACGGCCAGCAGCCACAAGGCGAGGCCGGCGCCGAGCAGGGCGGCGGTGTACTTGCTTTCCCCCGCGCAGCCGGCGGCGAGGCCGAGCGCCAGCCACCAGGCGCCGCGCCCGGTGCGCAGGAGGCGGCCCGCCGCCGCGAGCGCCGCGCACCAGAAGAACAGCAGCGGGGTGTCCGGCGTCATCGTCACCGCGCCCACCCCGAGCAGCAGCGTCGCGTTGAGCAGCGCCGCCGCGGGGGTGCCGGCGTGGCGGCCGGGGAGGATGTCCTCGGCGGCGCGCCACAGCAGCGCGGAGCCCAGGGCGGCGGACAGCGGGGCCAGCAGGCGCACGCCGAGGCGCGTCTCGCCGGCCAGCGCGGTGCCGGCGCGGATCCAGAGGGCGACCATCGGCGGGTGGTCGGGGAAGCCGGGGGCGAGGGCGTGCGACCAGGTCCAGTAGTAGGCCTCGTCGGGGGAGAGGGGTGCCAGGCCGGCCACGAGGAGGCGGACCGCGGTCAGCGCCAGGAGGGCGAGCAGCGCCGGGCCGTGTCCCTTTCGGGGCGCGGGCGGGGCGGCGGGTTCAGCGCCGCGGGGCATGGGTCTTATGCCGCGGCGCGGCGTGCCGCAGGGCGGCGGAGGGGCCATCTGGGTATGCATCGACGCCGATGATGTCGCCGACGAGTGATGGATGACCGATGATGACACGCTTCCTTCTGGCCGCCGTGGTTGCCGCCGCCCTTCCCGCCAGCGCGATGGCGCAGGACGCGCTGGGCTTCACGCACAGCCCGCCTTCCGCCTACACCGCGTCCTCGATGCCGCAGCCGCTCAACAGCCTGCCGCAGGGCGCCTCGACCGGCAGCACGCTGTCCGTCTACCCGAGCCGCACGACCGACGGGCTCGCCGGGCGCGGCAACCCGGGCCGGGCGATGGGTCGCACGCTGACGCGGCCGCTGGTCGACTGAGGGGGACGCCGGGAAGCAGGTCCGGGCTCTGCCCGGACCCGCCAGGGGCGAGCCCCCTCGTCTGGCCCTTCCAACAGCCCAGGCGGGCTGTCGGAACTTTCGGCCGGCCTCGCCCCTGGACCGGCCTCACCTAAGGGGCGCGTTCCAAGGGCGCAGCCTTTGGCGGAGCTCGAGGCGGAGCCTCGACCTTGCTTTTCCTGTCAGAGCGGGACGCCGGACAGGCTGCGGCTGGTGCGGATGGTCTGCAGGGTCTGGACCCGGGCGACGCCGGGGGCCGCGGTGAGGCGGCGGGTGAGCTGGTTCTCGTGGGCGGTGTCGCGGGCGACCAGGCGGAGGAGGAAGTCGCCGCCGCCGCGGATCATGTGGCACTCGCGCACCTCGGGCCAGTCGGCGACCAGGGTCTCGAAGGCGGTGAGTACCGTCTCCTTCTGGCTGTCGAGACCGACGATGGCGAAGAAGGTGATCTCCCAGCCGAGCACCTGCGGGTCGGTGTCGGCGTGGTAGCCGCGGATGATGCCGGCCTCCTCCAGCCGGCGGACGCGGCGCAGGCACGGGGGCGCGGAGATGCCGGCGCGGCGCGCCAGCTCCACGTTGGTCATGCGCCCGTCCTGCTGCAGCTCGTCGAGGATGCGCCGGTCGATCCCGTCGAGCTCGGCCGTGGTCGTGCTGTCCATGTCACCGCGCGTCTGGCCGGGCGGCAGGAGGCCTCCGGGCGCTGCAGGATCGGGCGGCGGGGGCTGCGGCGCAAGACCGAAGGATGCGCGGACGGGCAGGGTTGCGCGCGCGCCACCGGGCCGCCCCGCGGCTGCGGGCCTGCGGGCGGGAGCCGCCGGTGGGCCGGAGTCCGGGTGCGGGCGGGCGGCGCGGGCGGCCTGCTTGCTTGCGCGGGGCTGCAACCGGCCGGTAACGTGGCGCATTGCCGGAGGCAGAATCGTCGATGCCGCAGACCCATCGCACCCGCCTGCTCGTGATCGGGGCGGGCCCGGCCGGCTACACCGCCGCGATCTATGCCGCACGCGCCAGCTTCGAGCCGATCCTGGTCGCGGGGCTGCAGCCGGGCGGGCAGCTCACCATCACCACCGACGTCGAGAACTACCCCGGGTTCGCCGAGGCGGTGCAGGGGCCCTGGCTGATGGAGCAGATGGCGGCGCAGGCGGCCCACGTCGGCACGCGCATCATCGACGACATCATCACGGAGACGGACTTCTCCGGCCCGCCGTTCCGCTGCACGGGCGACTCGGGCGACGTGTACGTCGCCGACGCGGTGGTGATCGCGACCGGGGCGTCGGCGCGCTGGCTGGGGCTCGCATCCGAGACGCGGCTGCGCGCGGGCGGGGTGTCGGCGTGCGCGACCTGCGACGGGTTCTTCTTCCGGGGCAAGGAGGTCGCGGTTGTGGGCGGGGGCAACACCGCGGTGGAGGAGGCGCTGTACCTCACGCACCACGCGACGAAGGTGACGCTGATTCACCGGCGGGACTCGCTGCGGGCGGAGCGCATCCTGCAGAACCGGCTGTTCGCCCATCCCAAAGTCGAGGTGGTGTGGGACAGCGAGGTCGAGGAGATCCTGGGCCAGGGGCAGCCGGAGACGGTGTGCGGCGTGTCGCTGCGCAACCGGCGCACCGGGGTGGTGTCGCGGCTCGCGGTGGACGGGGTGTTCGTGGCCATCGGGCACACGCCGAACACGGCCGTCTTCGGCGGGCAGATCATCCTCGACGAGGACGGGTATGTCGTCACCGAGCCCGGGAGCACGCGCACCAACGTGCACGGCGTGTTCGCGGCGGGCGACGTGGCGGACAGGGTGTTCCGCCAGGCGGTCACGGCGGCGGGGACGGGGTGCATGGCGGCGCTGGAGGCGGAGCGCTGGCTTGCGGCGCAGGTCGACATCGTGGACGAGCAGGTCGCGTCCATTGCCGCGTACTGAGCGCAAGGCGGGACGCCGCGCGGGCGGGGACTTCCACACGGGCCAGGAGCGGTGATGGACTGGGACAAGCTGCGGGTTTTCCACGCGGTCGCGGAGGCCGGGAGCTTCACCCACGCCGGCGACACGCTCAACCTCAGCCAGTCCGCGGTGTCGCGCCAGATCTCGGCGCTGGAGGAGGCGCTCGCGGTGCCGCTGTTCCACCGTCACGCGCGCGGGCTGATCCTGACGGAGCAGGGCGAGAGCCTGAACCGCACGGTGCGCGAGGTGTTCGCCAAGCTCGCGATGACCGAGGCGCTGCTCACCGAGAGCAAGGAGAAGCCGGCGGGGCGGCTGCGGGTCACGACGACCGTGGGGTTCGGCGCGTCGTGGCTGGCGCCCAAGCTGCCCGGGTTCCTGGCGACGTATCCGGACGTCACCGTCAGCCTGCTGCTCGACGACGCGGACCTCGACCTCGCGATGCGGCAGGCGGACGTGGCGATCCGCATGCATCCGCCCAGGCAGCCGGACCTGGTGCAGCGGCACCTGATGGAGATCCGCTGGCTGGTGTGCGCGTCGCCCGAGTACTGCAAGGCGCACGGCACGCCGACGCGGGCCGAGGAGCTGGACGACCACAGGCTGATCCTGTTCGGCGACTACCACGCGCCGGTCGCGGACATGAACTGGCTCGCCGAGGCGGGGCGCAGGCCGGGGCAGCCGCGGCGCGCGCTGCTGGAGGTCAACAGCCTGGCGGCGATGGCGGTCGCGGTGCGCGGCGGGCTCGGCATCGGGGCGCTGCCGGACTGGATGGGCAGCGACCTCGACGGGCTCGTCAGGCTGCTGCCGGAGACCAAGGCGCCGAAGGTCGACGCCTACTTCGTCTACCCCGAGGAGCTGCGCAGCTCGAAGCGGGTCATGGTGTTCCGCGACTTCCTCTTGGCGCGGCTGCAGGAACGGGACTGAGGGAAGCAAGGTCGAGGCTCCGCCTCGAGCTCCGCCAAAGGCTGCGCCCTTGGAACGCGCCCCTTAGGTCAAGGGATCAAAGGGTCCTCGGACCCTTTGCGGGTCCGGGCAGCGCCCGGCCTTGCTCATGCGGGCCTTCCAGGGAGAGCACAGGATGCCTGATTCCCATGTCGATGCGCCCGGCGCGGTTTCGCGCGATCCCGCCACCGGGGCGCTGATCGAGCGTTTCGCGTTCCAGGGGCCGGGGGAGATCGAGCGGCTGCTGGCCGGGGCGGAGGCCGCGTTCCGGGTCTGGCGCGACATGCCGGTCGGCGCGCGCGCCCGGGTCTACGCCAGGCTGGCGGCGACGCTGCGGGCGCGGGCGGAGGAGCTCGCCGCGGCGATCACGCGCGAGATGGGCAAGGTGATCGCGGAGTCGCGGGCCGAGGTGGAGAAGTGCGCGGCCACGGCGGAGTGGTTCGCGGCGCACGGGCCGGCGATGCTGGCGGACGAGCCGGTGCAGGTCGAGGGCGGCGATGCCGTGCACGTGGCGTGGCGGCCGGTCGGGCTGGTGCTCGGGATCATGCCGTGGAACTTCCCGCTGTGGCAGGCGGTGCGGGCGGCGGTGCCGGTCATGCTGTCGGGCAACGGGTTCGTGCTCAAGCACGCGCCGAACGTGATGCGCTGCGCGTTCCTGCTGCGCGACGCGTGGGAGGACAGCGGGCTGCCGCGCGGGCTGTTCGCCGTGCTCAACGCCGACGACGACGCGGTGGCGCGGGTGATCGGGGACCCGAGGATCGCGGGCGTCACCCTGACGGGCAGCGCGCGGGCGGGGGCGGCGGTGGCGGCGCTCGCGGGGCGGGCGCTGAAGAAGTCGGTGCTGGAGCTGGGCGGCGTCGATCCGTTCATCGTGCTGGCGGACGCGGACCTCGACGCGGCGGTGGAGGCGGGAATCAGGGCGCGGTTCGGCAATGCGGGGCAGGTGTGCCTGGCGGCCAAGCGATTCATCGTGGAGGCGCCGGTCGCGGAGGCCTTCACGGAACGGTTCGTGGCGGCGGCGCGGCGGCTGCGGGCGGGCGATCCCCTCGATCCGGCGACGGACATGGGGCCGATGGCGCGCGAGGACCTGCGCGACGGGGTGCACGAGCAGGTGACGCGCTCGGTGGCGCAGGGGGCGCGGCTGCTGCTGGGCGGGCGGGCGGTGGAGGGGCCGGGGTGGTTCTACGAGCCGACGGTGCTGGGGGGCGTGCTGCCGGGCATGGCGGCGTTCGAGGAGGAGGTGTTCGGGCCGGTGGCGGCGCTGGTGGTGGCGCGCGACGCGGAGGACGCGCTGGGGCTGGCCAACGCCAGCGAGTATGGGCTCAGCGGCAGCCTGTGGACGGCGGACGCGGCGCTGGCGGGCGACATGGCGCGGCGGATGGAGACGGGGGGCGTGTTCGTCAACGGCGCGAGCGCGTCGAACCCGCGCACTCCGGTCGGCGGCGTGAAGAGAAGCGGCTACGGGCGCGAGCTGTCGCACTTCGGGGTGCGCGAGTTCGCCAACGCGCAGACGGTCTGGGTGAAGGCGGTGCGGCCCCTGCCCTCTTCCTAGGTGGCGCGTTCCAAGGGCGCAGCATTTGGCGGAGTTTGAGGCGGAGCCTCAACCTTGCTTCCTTCGCGGTTCCCGAGCGCATAGGTCTCCGCGACGCCAGGGAACGTGCCCGCGCGGACGTCGGCGGCGTAGGCGGCGGCGGCCTGTTCCACGAGGGCGCGGGTGTCGGCGTAGCGGCGCACGAAGCGGGGCGTCCACTCGAACAGGCCGAGCATGTCCTCCGCAACGAGGATCTGGCCGTCGCAGCCGGCGGAGGCACCGATGCCGATGGTGGGCACGGAGACGGCGCGGGTGATCTCGTCGGCGAGGTCGCGGCTGACGCCCTCGACGACGATGGCGAAGGCGCCGGCGGCGTCGGCGTCGCGGGCCTCGGCGAGGGCGCGGGCGCGCTCGGCCTCGGTGCGGCCCTTGGCGCGGAAGCCGCCGTCGGTGTTGGCGGACTGCGGGCGCAGGCCGACGTGGCCCATCACCGGGATGCCGCGGCCGGCGAGGAAGGCGATGGTCTCGGCCATGCCGTCGCAGGACTCCAGCTTGACGGCCTGGGCGCCGGTCTCGGCCAGCACGCGGGCGGCGGCGGCGTGGGCCTGGGCGGGGCCGGCCTCGTAGGTGCCGAAGGGCAGGTCGACCACCACGAGGGCGTGCTTGGCGCCGCGCACGACGGCCTGGCCGTGTGCGATCATCATGTCGAGCGTGACGCCCAGGGTCGTGGGCAGGCCGTAGACCACCATGCCCAGGGAGTCGCCGACGAGGAGCACGTCGACGTGGGGGTCGAGCAGGGCGGCCATCGGCGCGGTGTAGGCGGTGAGGCAGACGAGCTTCTCGCCGCCCTTGCGGGCGCGGACGGCGGGCACGGTCAGGCGGGGGGTCTGCGCGTGGCGGGACATGGGACGGGCTCCGGCTTCGGGTCGGGATATCGGGTCGGGGCCGGGCAGGAAGCAAGGTCGAGGCGCTGCCTCGAGCTCCGCCAAAGGCTGCGCCCTTGGAACGCGTCCCTTAAGGAAGGCCAGTCCAGGGCGGCTCGCCCTGGCGGGTCCGGGCAGAGCCCGGCCTTGCTTCTCGCCCCTACGGCCCGGTGATGGTGATGCGGCCGAAGCCGGACTGCGACAGGGCGGAGACGACCTCGCCGACCCGCGCGGGGCTGGCCTTCGGCTCGGCGCCGACCACGACGCGGCGGGTGGGGTCGTTGCCCGAGGCGGCCCGCAGCGCGTAGCCGAGCGTCGGCAGCGAGGCCGGGCGGCCCTCCAGGGTGAGCGCGCCGTCGTTGCCGACCATCACGATCAGGGCAGGCGCGCTCGACTCCGCAGGCAGGGGCTTCTGCGCCGGAGCGGCGGCGATGGCGGGACGGGCGGGCGGGGGCTGGGGGGTGGCGTCGGGGGCGCGGGCGGCGAGGGCGCCGAGCAGGCGGTCCTGGCGCTGCAGCTCGATGCCGAGCTCGTCGATGCGGCCGCGCAGGCGCTCGATCTCGTCGCGCAGGGCGGCGGCGTCCTGGGCCGGGGGAGCGGAGGCGGCGCCGGGGAGGCGCTCCTGGGCGGGGGCGGACAGGGGCACGAGGGCCGCGAGCGCCAGGGCGGGGGCGAGGCGGGAGCGCCGGCGTGGCGCCGGGGGGGTGGGCGGCGCGCTCGCGTGCGCCTGGTCCGACGCTGCCATGCTGCGGCCCTTGGCTGTGGCAGGCCGGCATAGCGTGGGTGGAGGCGACGTGCCAGGGCGGTGCCAGGGCGGCGCGCGGGCGGGGACGCGGGGGCTTGACGCGGGGGGCGGCGGATCGCCTTGCTGCGGTGCGCGGGGCGCGGCGCCGGCACGAAGGCGAGAGTGTCGCACCGGCGGGGCCTGACAAGCGGGCGGGGCCTCCCATTTCACGCCGGAGCAGGCACGGCAGCCGCCGCGGCCGCCGGAGACAGGGATACCAACGGCCGGATGCCTTCTCACAGCAAGACACGCAGCATCGGCATCGTCGGTGCGGGACCGGGCGGGCTCGCCGCCGCGATGCTCCTGGCGCAGGCGGGCGCGGACGTCACGGTCTACGAGAGCGCGGACCGCCTGGGCGGGCGCTCGGCGACGCTGGTGCAGGACAGCGCGCGCGGTCGGTTCCGCTTCGACATGGGGCCGACGTTCTTCCTCTACCCGCGGGTGCTGGCCGACATCTTCGCGGCGTGCGGGCGGGTGCTGGAGGACGAGGTCGAGCTGATGCGGCTCGACCCGCAGTACCACCTGATCTTCGAGGCGGGCGGCGAGATGCACGCAACCCCGGACCTGGAGCGCATGGCCGCCGAGATCGCGCGGCTCAACCCGCACGACGCGCTCGCGCTGCCGCGGTTCATGGCGGAGAACAGGGCGAAGCTGGCGGCGTTCCGGCCGGTGCTGGAGAACGCGTTCAACTCGATGCGCGACTACATGCGGCCGGACGTGCTGAAGTCGCTGCGGCTGCTGCGGCCGCACCGCACGGTGGACAGCGACCTGGCGAGCCACTTCGACGACGAGCGGGTGCGGCTCGCGTTCTCGTTCCAGAGCAAGTACCTGGGCATGTCGCCGTTCCGGTGCCCGAGCCTGTTCACGATCCTGTCGTTCATGGAGTACGAGTTCGGGGTGTTCCACCCCAAGGGCGGCACCGGCGCGGTGATGTCGGCGATGGCGGACGTGGCCAGCGACCTGGGCGCGCGGATCAGGCTGAACGAGCCGGTCGAGGAGATCCTGTTCGACGGCAGGCGGGCGGTGGGGGTGCGGACGGCGCGCGGGGAGGTTCGCCACGACGCGATGGTGGTCAACGCCGATTTCGCCGATGCCATGACGAAGCTCGTGCCGGACCGGCTGCGCAGGCGGTGGAGCGACCGCAAGATCGCGGGCAAGAAGTTCTCGTGCTCGACGTTCATGCTCTATCTCGGGCTCGACGGGGCGAGCGACGACCTCGCGCACCACACGATCTACCTGTCCAAGGACTACAAGCGGAACGTGGCGGAGATCGAGGCGGGCGAGGCGCCGTCCGAGCCGTCGTTCTACGTGCAGAACGCCTGCGTCACCGATCCGGAGCTGGCGCCGAAGGGGTGCTCGACGCTCTACGTGCTGGTGCCCGTGGGCAACCGGCACGGCGACGGCGTGGACTGGGCGCGCGAGCAGGCGGGCTACCGGGCGACGGTGCTGAAGCGTCTGGAGCGCGTCGGCCTGCGCGGCGTGGAGAAGCGGATCGTGACGGAGAAGATGTTCACGCCCGCCGGCTGGGAGCGGGAGATGAGCGTGCACCGCGGGGCGACGTTCAACCTGGCGCACTCGCTGAACCAGATGCTGCACCGCAGGCCGCGCAACCGGTTCGAGGACCTCGACGGGATGTACCTGGTGGGCGGGGGGACGCACCCGGGGAGCGGGCTGCCGGTGATCTTCGAGAGCGCGCGGATCACGGCGCGGCTGATGGCCGAGGACCTGGGGCTGGACCCGCACTGGAGCGCGCCGTCGAAGATGGCGCTGCCGGACTACGAGCCGGCGCTGGCGGAGCCGGCGTGAGCCGGGAAGCAAGGAAGGCCAGAGGCTCCGCCTCTGGACTCCGCCAAAGGCTCGCCTTTGGAATCCAATACTCAAGTGAAGCCGGTCCAGGGCGGCTCGCCCTGGCGGGTCCAGGGCAGGGCCCTGGCCTTCCTTCCCCTCCGTGCAAGAGGCATGAACATGGCTGAGGTCCTTCCCGTCGGCGTCATCGGCGCGGGGCTCGGCGGCCTCGCGGCGGCCTGCGTGCTCGCCGCGCGCGGGCACAAGGTCGTGCTGTTCGAGAAGAACGACTGGATCGGCGGCAAGGCGGCGGAGTGGGAGCAGGACGGGTTCCGCTTCGACATGGGGCCGACGATCCTGACGGTGCCGTCGGTGCTGGAGCGCATCTTCGCGGAGGCCGGCGTGAAGATGTCGGACCGGCTGGACCTGCGCCGGCTCGACCCGCAGTGGCGCTGCTTCTTCGACGACGGCTCGCGGCTCGACCTGCAGGAGGACATGGGGCGGATGTCGGCGGCGCTGGCGGAGTACGCGCCGGGCTCCGAGCGGGGCTACCAGGACTTCATGAAGATGTCGGAGGGGCTGCACGGGGTCAGCGAGAAGTTCTTCTTCTGGCGCTCCGTGGAGGACATCCGCGACACCATGGACCTGAAGAAGGGCATGAACCTCGAGACGCTGAAGGACGTGCTGAGCCTCAAGATGGGGTCCACCGTCGCCAAGCAGATCAGGAAGCGCGTGTCCGACCCGCGGGTGTCGCAAATGCTCGACCATTTCGTGCAGTACGTGGGGTCCTCGCCGTACGGGTCGCCGGCGGTGCTGTGCTCGATCGGGCACATGCAGGTCGACGAGGGGATCTGGTACCCGATGGGGGGCACGCGCGCCGTGCCGCTGGCGCTGCACAAGCTGGCGCTGGAGCTGGGCGTCGAGGTG
>JBPBQX010000013.1:0-12561 GCA_050955025.1 Janthinobacterium lividum | reverse complement strand
CGCAACCCGCGACGCCGGCAGCCGCGGCCCCACCACGCGCGCCACCCACCCCCCCGCGTCGGACGCGCGCACCGGCCCCAGCCACCGCAGCACCCCCGCGAGCCCGCGCAGCGCCGCCACCTCGCAGCGCTGCACGGCGCCGCGGACCGCATCGTTATGGAACAGGGACATCCGCCTACCCTAGCCCGCGTCGCCACCCCGGGCTGCAACATTCCCGCCACGAACCCCGGCCCGAACGCAGCGTGAACGAATGATTAATGCCGCCCTGCTCGCCCCACGCCGCCACCCCGAACCGGCCGGAAATCCCCCGCGTTCCCGACCCGGACCGTGAACAACAGGTTAACGCAAACCCTGGCCCGCGGCGCCTGCCCGGGCTATCGACGCCGCAACGACGGCCCAGCCCACCCCCGGGCGCTCCCTGCCCGGCCGGCGTCGAGGGACCCCCATGCCCGTCCGCCTGCTTCTCCTCGCCCTCGTGCCGATCGCCCCATTGCTGCAGTACGGCGGCCGCGCGCTGTGGCCCGGCATGCCCGCCTGGGTGGTGTTCGTGGCCGGCGCGGCCGGGATCGGCGTGCTCGCCGACTGGGTGAAGCGCGCCACCGAGCACCTCGCCCACCACGCCGGCCCCGCGATCGGCGGCCTCGTCACCGTGAGCTTCGGCTCCATCGCCGAGCTGGTGCTCGCCCTGTTCGTGCTCGCCGACGGCCAGGCCGCGGTGGTGCGCGCGCAGGTCACCGGCTCCATCATGGCCACCAGCCTGCTCGGCCTCGGCCTGGCCGTGCTCGCCGGCTCCGTCGGCCGGAGGCGGCAGCGCTTCGACCGCGAGAACGCCGGCCTGTTGTCCTCGATGCTGGTGCTGACCCTGATCGCCCTGCTGCTGCCCGCCGTGTTCGACCTCGCCCTGCGCACCCGCGGCGCCGCGACCGGCCCGGGCGACGAGGCGCTCAGCCTGGGCGTGGCCGCCATCCTGCTCCTGCTCTACGCCGGCAACCTCGCCTACACCCTCGTCACCCACAGCGACGTCTTCGCCGGCGAGGAGGCCCCCGCTGCCGAGGCCGGCGCGGAGTCCCCCTGGAGCCTGTCGCGCGCCCTGCTGGTCCTGGTCGCCGCCACCCTGGCCATCGCCTGGGACTCCGAGATCGTGTCCTCCGCCCTGGAGGCCACCGGCGAGGGCCTCGGCCTGTCCACGACCTTCCTCGGCGTGGTGGCACTCGCCGTGGTCGGCACCTCGGCCGACCTGTTCGCAGCCGTCGGCTTCGCGCGCGCCGACCGCATGGGCTTGGTGCTGTCGATCTGCGTGGGCTCGGCGATCCAGATGGCGCTGGTCGTCGCCCCCGCGCTGGTGCTGCTGAGCTGGGCGATCGGCCACCCCATGACCCTGGTGTTCGCGCCGCTGGACCTGTTCGCGATCGCCGCCTGCGCCCTGATCGTGAACTCGGTGGCCGGCGACGGCGAGACCACCTGGTTCGAGGGCCTGCTCCTGGTCGGCGTCTACGTCCTGCTGGCGCTGGGATTCTTCTTCGTGGGCGCGTAGAACGCCCGGGCGGGCCTGCGCGAACCTCCGCAGCGGCGCGTCGCGCGATACGGCCGGAAACCGGCCGGACGGCCTCCACCATCCTTCCTCGGAGCGAACCGGCAGAGATGTGGCGTCAATCCCTGGCCTGGTCCCCCACCATCGCCCTGTCGTGGCTGTGGGGCCTCGGCTTCTTCTACACGATGCACGTGACGTACCTGTACGGCTGGCCGGGCTTCCTCGCCTTCGCCGTGCCCAACGCCTGCGGCCTCGCGCTGTTCGGCGGCGCGCTGGAATGGCTCGGCCCGAAGCCCGGCGGCGCCGAGACCCTGCAGGCCCGCTTCGACAGCCTCGCCGCGCGCTACGCCGGCGTCCTGATGATCTACCAGGTGGTCGCCGTCGGCATCACCCTGTTCGCCTTCGCCGCCGAGTTCCTTGCCCCGCTCGTCGGCGGACTCGCCCTGCCGATCGCCCTCCTGCTCGCCGTGGTCGCCTGCGCCGTCGGCCACATCGTCCGTGTCCAGGACTTCCGCGCCGTGCACGCCGCCATGCTCGCAGCCGGCCTCGCCCTCGCCGCCGCCGCCTTCGCGCTGCTGCCCGCGACCGGCCCCGCCCACGTAGCCGGCCCGCTCGACGCCCGCGCCTACGGCCTGATGCTCCCCGCCCTGGTCGGCTTCCTGCTCGGCCCGTGGCTCGACCTGCAGCAGTGGCACCGCGCCCTGCGCATGCGCCAGGACGGCGTCTCCACCGCGCGCGCCTACGCCGCCGGCGGCGCCCTCTTCCTCGCGCTCATCGCCGTCAACGCCGCCTTCGCCGCCGCCCTGCCCGCGGGCGCGGCACCCGACCGCGGCTTCGACGGCGTCGCCGAGGCCTCCTCCGCCCTGGCCCGCACCCTGGCTGCCGCCGGCCCCGCCGGCCACCCCGCCGCCTGGCTGTTCGGCCTGTGGGCCGCGGTCGCCGTCGCCTCCACCGTGGACAGCGCCTACGCCGCCACGCGCTGGTTCCTCGACGCCACGATCCGCCGCAGCAACAGCCCCGTCCTCGCCCTGGTCCCCGCCTCGCTGGTGCGCAGCCCGCTGTGGATGCTGCTCGCCGCCCTGCTCCTGTCCGGCGGCGCCTGGGCCGCCGGCGCGCCGCTGCTGGCCCTGATCGCCCCGTTCGGCAGCTTCTTCGTGGGCTACGCCGTCTGCCTGCTGCTGCAGGTCGCCGGCCGCGCCCGCCCGCACGACGCCATGCTGTGCTTCCTGCTCGGCATCGCCGCCACCGCCTGCTTCGCGATCGGCGACTACGCCGGCCTTCCAGCCCTGACCACCGTGGCCCCGCTGCTGCCCCTGCTCGCGGCGCTCCCGCTGCTGGCCGCCCCCGCCGTGCCCGACGCCGCCCCCGCCGCCGCGCCCGAGCCCGAGCCCGCCGCCTACGCCCCGGCCGCCGCGTCCCGCGAGCCGGCGCACGGGAACGGCCCCTCGATGGGCTGGGTCGACGGCCACTGGTTCCAGTACGACGTGATCCCGACCTACGACGACACCAACTCGGTCGGGAACATCTACTTCGCCAACTACGTCCGCTGGGTCGGCAAGACACGCGAGCTGTTCTTCGCCCGCTGCGTGCCGAACTTCGACCTCAAGACCACGAGCTTCTTCATCCTGACCGCGGAGTTCGCCCACAAGTTCCTGCGCGAGGCCCGCGAGTTCGAGGCCATCCTCGTCCGCATCCGCGTCGGCAAGAGGAACCGCAAGTTCGTCACCCTGGAGCACGAGATCCGCGGCAAGGACGGCCTCCTGCTCGGCCGCGGCAGCCAGCTCCTCATGTTCATCGACAGCTCGAGCCACCAGATGATCGACGTCCCCGCCGACATGCTCCGCGGCTTCCTGCCCTTCGTGACCCAGGCGCCGGCCGGCTCGTAGAAGGGAAGCAAGGCCAGAGGCGCCGCCTCTGGACTCCGCCAAAGGCTGCGCCCTTGGAACGCCTCCCTTAAGGAAGGCCAGACGAGGGGGCTTGCCCTGGCGGGTTCGGGCAGAGCCTGGCCTTGCTTCCTACTGCACGACGATCCGCGGCGCCGCGCTCTCGATCTCGCGCAGCCGCCCCTGCGTCTTCTCCCACACCCGCGCCGCCAACGCCGTGTAGGCCCGCCCCGCCTCGCTGTCCGGCGCCTGCGTGACGACCGGCGTGCCCGCGTCCGCGTTGGTGCGGATCTCCAGCAGCAGCGGCACCTCGCCGAGGAACTCGACCCCGTGCGTCCGCGCCTCCTGCCGCGCGCCGCCGTGCCCGAAGATCTCCGTCCGCTCGCCGCACTTCGGGCAGCAGAAGAAGCTCATGTTCTCCACGATGCCGAGCACGCTCACGCGCGTCTTCTCGAACATCGACACGGCGCGCCGGGCGTCGATCAGCGCGATGTCCTGCGGCGTGGACACGATCACAGCCCCGGTGATGGCGACCTTCTGCGCCATGGTGAGCTGCGCGTCGCCCGTGCCGGGCGGCATGTCGACGACGAGGATGTCGAGCGCGCCCCAGTCCACCTGCCCCATCATCTGCTCCAGCGCGCCCATCACCATCGGCCCGCGCCAGATCATGGCGGTGGTCTCGTCCACCAGGAACCCGATCGACATCGCCTTCAGGCCCCACGCCTCAATCGGCTGCATCCGCTCGCCCACGATCGTCGGCTTGCGGTTCTGCCCCAGCATCCTCGGCAGGCTCGGCCCGTAGATGTCGGCGTCCAGCAGCCCCACGCGCAGCCCCTGCCGCGCCAGCGCCACCGCCAGGTTCACCGCCGTGGTGGACTTGCCCACGCCGCCCTTGCCCGAAGCCACCGCCACGATCGAGCGCACCTCCGGCAGCAGCGACGCCCCCTTCGCGCCCCCGCCCGACGGACCGCCCGACGGTCCCTGGACCGGCCCCGCCTTCGGCCCGTGCGAATGCCCGCCCGGCCCGTGGTCGTGCCCGTGCCCGCCCGCCGCCGGCATCGCCGCGCCGCCCGACGAGCGCGCCACCGCCCCGTTCGGCCCCGCCGCGGCGCCCCCGGCCGCGCCGGCGCCGCGATGCGCGGTCAGCACGGTGGACACGTTGGTCACGCCCCGCTCGCGCGACAGCAGCTGCTCGACCTGCCGGCCGATCCCCTCCATCTCGCGCGCCCGCGCCTTGTCGGTCAGCAGCGTGACCTGCACCAGGCTGCCCTTGGCCTGGATGCTTTCCACCAGGCCGGCGGCCACGATGTCCCCGCCACCCCCGGGCGCCGCGATGGCACGCAGGATGTCGCGCAGGGTCTCGACGTCTGGCTCGGCCATGGGCAGGCAGTCTCCGCACGGGAACACCGCGTCCCCCGGCCGCAGATATGGCCCGCGCCGCCGCCCATGCCAACGCTGGAGGCGGGCCCGCCGCCCCGGCCCGCCCGCGCCGCGAACACAACCCCGCGCGCCCGCGCCTCGCGACGCGCATGCGTGGCCACGACGCGCCCGGCGTCCGGCGACACACCCTGCCCGCCCGCAGGCCTCCCGGCCGGACACTGCACGTCCCCGACCTTGCTTTCTCCCCCGCCCATGCCAGCTTCGCCCCGACCCCGGCACGGCCGGCCACAGCGGATCGGCGACCAGACATGCCTTCGGATGACGGACCCTGGAGCACCGGGGGCAACTCCACCCCCAAGCCGCCGCGCCGCAACGGCGAGCCCGAGCCGCACGACCCCTGGGCCCCCGAGCCCGACCGCCGCCCCGCGACCCGCCCCGGCCTGCAGATCGCCGGCGCCGACATCGAGCTGGCCCGCGCCCGCGCCCGCGAGCTCCTGGACCGGCTGCGCCAGGCCACCTCCGGCGGCGGCGGCAACCGCGGTCCCGGCGACCGCAGGCGCGACGACCGGGGCGGCGGCAGCGGCGGCCGTCGCGGCGGCGGCGATTGGCAGAACTTCGCCGGTGCCCGCGGCGCGGCGGCCGGCGTCGCCGTGCTCGCCGCGCTCTGGCTCGCCAGCGGCGTGTTCCAGGTCCAGCCCGACCAGCAGGGCGTGGTACTGCGCTTCGGCGCCTACAACCGCACGGTCCTGCCCGGCCTGAACTACCACCTGCCCTGGCCGGTGGAGACCGTGCTGCGTCCCTCCGTCACCGTGGTCAACCGCATCGAGATCGGCGACGGCGCCACCGACGACGCGGACGGCGACGGCACGCCCGACGCGCGCTCCGGCCCCACCGGCTTCCGCGTGCCCTTCGCCACCGGCCGCTCCTCGCACACCCCCGCGCCCGCCGCGGAAGGCCAGATGCTGACCGGCGACGAGAACATCATCGACATCTCCTACGCGGTGTTCTGGCGCATCAGCGACGCGAGGGCCTTCCTGTTCAACACGCGCAACCCCGCCGCCACCGTGCGCGCCGCCGCCGAGAGCGTGATGCGCGAGGTGCTCGGCCGCACCGCGATCCAGTCCGCGCTCACCGAGGGCCGCGCCTCCATCGAGACCAGCGTGCGCTCCGGCGTGCAGGCCATCCTCGACGCCTACGGCTCCGGCGTGGAGATCACCCAGATCCAGCTGCAGCGCGTCGACCCGCCCCCCGCCGTCATCGAGAGCTTCCGCGACGTCCAGCGCGCCAACACCGACGCCGAGCGCATGCGCAACGAGGCCCAGGCCTACGCCCGCGACATCGTGCCCCGCGCCCGCGGCGAGGCCGCCGCCATCACCGCCGCCGCCGACGGCGACCGGCAGGCCTCCATCGCCACCGCCACTGGCCAGGCGCAGCGTTTCACCAGCGTCGAGTCCGCCTACGCCGGCGCCAAGCAGGTTACGCTGCGCCGCCTCTACCTCGAGGCCATGCAGGACGTCCTGAGCCGCACGCCCACCATCGTCGTCGCCGACGGCGTGCGCGGGCTGCTGCCCTTCCTCGGCCTGCCCGGCCTGTCGCTGCCCGGCGCCGCCCCCCTCCCCGGCGCCGCCGGCACCCTCGCGCCCGCCGCCGTCCCCCCCGCCACGCCCCCGCCCGCCGCGGCGCCCGCAGGAGCGGCCCCATGAACCCCCTCCTCCCGCAGCGCGCCGTGCTGCCCCTCGCGGCCGCCGCCTTTGCGCTGGCCCTGCTCGCCACCGCGAGCCTGTTCACCGTGCGCCAGACCGAGCAGGCGCTGATCACGCAGTTCGGCCGCCCCGTGCGCGTGATCACCGAGCCCGGCCTGCAGGCCCGCGTGCCCTTCGTCCAGACCGTGATCGCCTTCGACCGCCGCCTGCTCGACTACGACACCCCCGGCGAGGAGGTCATCCTCGGCGACCAGCGCCGCCTGATCGTCGACAGCTTCACCCGCTACCGGATCACCGACCCCCTGCGCTACTACCAGGCCGTCGGCCCGTCCGAGGACGGCATCCGCGGCCGCCTCGCCTCCGTGGTCGAATCCAGCCTGCGCCGCGTGCTCGGCCGCGAGACCCTGCTCGACGTGCTCTCCGCCCAGCGCGGCCGAATCATGGGCCTGATCCGCACCGAGGTGGACGCCGAGATGTCCGGCTTCGGCATCCACGTCGAGGACGTCCGCATCCGCCGCGCCGACCTGCCCCCCGAGAACACCGAGGCGATCCTCAGCCGCATGCAGTCCGAGCGCGAGCGCGTCGCCAAGCAGGCCCGCGCCGAGGGCGCCGAGGCCAGCGCCCGCATCCGCGCCGACGCCGACCGCGACCGCACCGTCCTCCTCGCCGACGCCCGAGGCACCGCCGACAAGCTCCGCGGCGAGGGCGAGCAGACCGCCTACGGCATCTACGCCGACGCCTACGGCCGCGACCCGGCGTTCTTCGCGATCTGGCGCACGCTCGCCGCCTACCGCGCCGCCTTCGGCCCCAAGGACCGCCTCGTCCTCACCCCGGAGGACGGCATCCTGTCGCTGCTCAAGGGGCTGCCGGAACAGTAAGGCCAGGGCTCTGCCCTGGACCCGCCAGGGGCAGCGCCCCTGGACCGGCCCTACTTAAGGGAGGCGTTCCAAGGGCGCAGCCTTTGGCGGAGTCCAGAGGCAGGGCCTCTGGCCTTGCTGCCTTCTTCTCCGCCCCACCTTGGGCTGGGGCCGCCTCCCCCCATGTGCCCGTCTCGCCATGCCGCTTGCTGCCCGTCCGGGCCCGCGCGCAGTATCCTGGCAAAGAGGGAACATCCGCCATGCGTCACACGGTCCGCGCCATCGCACTCGGGTGCGTGCTCTCCCTGCCCGCCGCCCCCGGCCTGTCCCCGTTCGCCCCGGCCGCCTTCGCCCGCGGCGCCCCCGACAGCTTCGCCGACCTGGCCGCCTCGCTGCTGCCCGCCGTAGTCAACATCTCCTCGACCCAGGACATGCCGGCCGAGGCCGCGATGGGCGGCCCGCCCGGCCACGGCGGCCCCGAGATGCCGGTGTTCCCCCCCGGCTCCCCGTTCGAGAAGTTCTTCAAGGACTTCATGAACAAGAACCACCCGCACGGCCCGCAGGGCGACGACGACGACAGCGACGCCTCGCCCAGCCAGCCGCGCCACACCCAGAGCGTCGGCTCGGGCTTCATCATCGACGCGGCCGCCGGCATCATCGTGACCAACAACCACGTGATCGAGGGCGGCACCAACGTCACCGTCACCCTGCAGGACAACACCACGATCAAGGCCAAGGTCCTCGGCCACGACGACCGCGCCGACCTGGCCGTCCTGCAGATCAAGACCGACCACAAGCTCGTCCAGGTGCCGTTCGGCGACAGCGACGTGCCCCGCGTCGGCGACTGGGTGCTCGCGATCGGCAACCCCTACGCCATGAGCGGCACGGTCACCGCCGGCATCGTCTCCGCCCGCGGCCGCGACATCCACCAGGGCCCGTACGACGACTTCATCCAGACCGACGCGCCGATCAACCGCGGCAACTCCGGCGGCCCGCTGTTCAACATGGCCGGCGAGGTCATCGGCATCAACACCGCGATCTACTCGCCGTCGGGCGGCTCCATCGGCATCGGCTTCGCCATCCCCGCCAACGCCGCCAAGACCGTCGTCGCCCAGCTCCGCCAGTACGGCCACGCCCGACGCGGCTGGCTCGGCGTGCGCATCCAGCAGGTCACCCCCGACCTCGCCGAGAGCCTCGGCCTCAAGGGCACGGACGGCGCCATGGTCGCGGGCGTCAACGACGGCGGCCCGGCCGACGCCGCCCACATCAAGGGCGGCGACGTGATCCTGAAGTTCAACAACCAGGACATCAAGGAGCTCAAGACCCTGCCGCGTGTGGTCGCCGAGACCGCGATCGACGTCTCCGTTCCGGTCGAGGTCTGGCGCGACGGCAAGGACCAGACCCTCCAGGTCAAGGTCGCCGAGATGCCGTCCGACGCCAAGATGGCCGACGCCGGCGGCGGCCCGGCCGAGGGCACGAAGAAGCCCCCCGCCTCCGCCGTCTCCGAGCTGAGCGACTTCGGCATGAAGGTCGCGCCCATCACCGACGAGGCGAAGAAGAAGTACAGCCTCGGCGACGACCAGAAGGGCGTCGTCGTCACCGACGTGAGCAAGGGCGGCCCCGCCGCCGACCACGGCCTCAAGGCCGGCGACGTCATCGTCGAGGTCCAGCAGGAGACGGTGAACACTCCCTCCGAGCTGCGCTCGCGCGTCGACGCGATCCGCAAGCAGGACCGCAAGGCCGTGCTCATGCTGATCCAGGGCAGCGACGGCGTCCGCTACGTGCCGATGCCGCTCGCCGGCGCCAAGACCTCCGAGCCCGGCTGAAGAAAGCAAGGCCAGAGGCCCTGCCTCTGGACTCCGCCAAAGGCTGCGCCCTTGGAACGCCTCCCTTGAGTAAGGCCGGTCCAGGGCGGCTCGCCCTGGCGGGTCCAGGGCAGCGCCCTGGCCTTCTTCCCCCATGCTCCCACAGGCCCTCATCCGCGACCGCGCCCTCGCCCTAGGCTTCCACGCCGTGGGCTTCGCGCCCGCCTCCCTCGCCCCCGAGGCCCGCGCGCGCCTCGCCGCCTTCGTGGCCGCCGGCCGCCACGGCGACATGGGCTGGCTCGCCGACCGCCAGGCCGAGCGCGCCCACCCGCAGGCCCTGTGGCCCGACGCCCACTCCGTGATCGCTCTCGGCCTGTCCTACGCCCCCGACGGCGACCCGCTGGCGACGCTCGCCCGCCCCGACCGCGGCAACGTCTCGGTGTACGCCCGCAATCGCGACTACCATGACATCCTCAAGGGCATGCTCAAGCACCTGGCGCAGTTCGTCGCCTCGCGCCTCGACGCCGACGTCAAGATCTTCGTCGACACCGCCCCGGTGATGGAGAAGCCCCTTGCCGAACAGGCCGGCCTGGGCTGGCAGGGTAAGCACACCAACCTCGTGTCGCGCGCCCACGGCTCCTGGCTGCTGCTCGGCGAGGTCTACACGACCCTCAACCTGCCCCCCGACCCGCACGCCGGCGCGTCCTGCGGCTCCTGCACGCGCTGCCTCGCGGCCTGCCCGACCGACGCCTTCCCCGCGCCCTACCAGCTCGACGCCACCCGCTGCATCTCCTACCTCACCATCGAGCACCGCGGCCCGATCCCCGAGGCGCTGCGCCCGCTGATGGGCAACCGCATCTACGGCTGCGACGACTGCCTGGCCGCCTGCCCCTGGAACCGCTTCGCCCACGCCGCCCCGCCCCCCGGCCTGCGCGCCCGCGAGGATCTGGCCGCCCCCCGCCTCGACGCCCTCGCCACCCTCGACGACGCGGGCTTCCGCACGCTGTTCTCCGGCTCCCCGGTCAAGCGCATCGGCCGCGGCCGCTTCGTGCGCAACGTGCTCAACGCCGTGGGCAACTCCGCCGACCCCGCCCTGCGCCCCACGGCCGAGCGCCTGGCCGACGACCCCGACCCGGTGGTGGCCGACTCCGCACGCTGGGCCGCCGCCCGCCTCGCCGGAGCGTAGCTGGACACCACCCTCGGTTTTTTCCGTCCCCTGCTCCGAACCCGCCGGCGAACGTGGCGTTGACGACGAAACAATCGGGGAACGTCTTCTATGCGTCACATCAATCTCGCCTGTGGTATCGCGCTCTCGGCAGCCCTCGGCTTGGCGCCGCTCGCGGCCCGCGCCGACGGAGGCTGCTCCGCGGACATCGCGACACTCGGCAAGCAGATCGGCTCCAAGAGCGGTCTCGGCGCCCCTGTTTCCGAGCCCGACACCGGCCAGGACGTCGGCAAGGCGAACACCGCCTCGATGAACCAGGCTGCGTCCAGCGACACCGGCAACAAGTCCGGCACCAACGTGGCCAAGGGCGGCTCGCCCGGCACGGTCGGCGGCGCCGCGGGCTCCGTGGGCGGCGGCGCGCTGAACAAGCAGGCCGACGCGGTCGCCAGCGGCCAGGTCGCGACCTCCTCGGCCGACGTGCGCCGCCAGTCCGCCGGCAAGCCGACGATGGCGCAGCAGGCCGTGCAGGACAACGGCAAGGGCTCCAGCGGCAACGTGATGGCGTCCGAGGACAAGGTCTCGCAGGCCAAGGCCGCCCTGCAGCGTGCGACCGACCTGAACGCCAAGGGCGACAAGGGCTGCGCCAAGGCCGTCACCGAGGCCCGCAACCTGCTGCCGCAACACTGAGGCGCTCGCGGCCCGGCAACGGGCCGCGACACCGACGCGACCGGGCCCCGCGCCCGGCCTGGAACGGGAGGCAGCCACGACGGCGCGCCTCCCGTTTCGCTGTACGGCCCCGAACCGCTTACGCCCCGCACGGCCCCGACCGCGACCGCGCGAAAATCCGTCTGGCCCTCGCATCCGAACGCATCCAAATACCGCCGCCGCCCGTAGCTGAGGCGGGAACGGTCGAACGGAGCTTCAGACGATGGCCTCTGACACCCACCGCCCCGACGCGCACCCCTCCCCCGTGGTGCCGATCGGCATCGACGCTTCCGGCACGCGCTGGGAGAGCGACAGCATGGGCCGCGTGGAGGTCCCCGCCGATCGCTACTGGGGCGCGCAGACCGCACGCAGCCTGATCCACTTCTCCATCGGCCGCGACATCATGCCGATCCAGGTCGCGCACGCGATGGCCGTGGTGAAGAAGGCCGCCGCCCTGGTCAACGCCGACGCCGGCCGCCTGCCACGCGACAAGTGCGACGCCATGGCGCGCGCCGCCGACGAGATCATCGCCGGGGCGCTCGACGCCGAGTTCCCCCTCTACGTCTGGCAGACCGGCTCCGGCACGCAGTCGAACATGAACTGCAACGAGGTGATCTCGAACCGCGCCATCCAGCTGATGGGCGGCACCATCGGCTCCAAGAAGCCCGTCCACCCCAACGACGACTGCAACATGGGGCAGTCCTCCAACGACACCTTCCCCACCGCGATGCACATCGCCGCCCGCCTGGAGATCGAGCACGTCCTGCTCCCCTCCCTCGAGCAGCTCGCGGCCGCGATCGAGTCGAAGGCGGAACTGTGGTCCGACGTGGTCAAGATCGGCCGCACCCACCTGCAGGACGCCGTCCCGCTCACCGTCGGCCAGGAGTGGTCCGGCTACGCCCACCAGCTCCGCCACGCCATCGCCGGCCTGCGCGCCTCCCAGGACGGACTGCTGGAGCTCGCCGCCGGCGGCACCGCGGTCGGCACCGGTCTCAACGCCCCGCCCGGCTTCGCCGAGGACATCGCGGCCCGCATCGCCGACCTCACCGGCCAGCCCTTCCGCACCGCGCCCAACAAGTTCGCGGCGCTCGGCGGCCTCGACGCCATGGTCGCGTCCATGGCCGCGATGCGCGGCGTCGCGGTGGCGCTGATGAAGATCGCCAACGACGTGCGCTGGCTCGCCTCCGGCCCCCGCTGCGGCCTGGGCGAGCTGACGCTCCCGGAGAACGAGCCCGGCTCGTCCATCATGCCGGGCAAGGTCAACCCCACGCAGTGCGAGGCCATGGTGATGGTCTGCACGCAGGTGATCGGCGAGGACGCGGCGGTCGCGTTCGCGGGCGCGCAGGGCAACTTCGAGCTCAACGTGATGCGCCCCGTCATCATCATGAACGTCCTGAACTCCGCGCGGCGCCTGGCGGACGTGAGCGGCACCTTCCGCCGCTACACGATCGAGGGCACCGAGCTGAACAGGCAACGAATCGCGGAGCTGCTGGACCGGTCGCTGATGCTGGTCACCGCGCTGGCCCCGGTCA
>JBPBQX010000012.1:0-13017 GCA_050955025.1 Janthinobacterium lividum | reverse complement strand
CCATTCCTCGAATCCGCCCGGCACGCCTGCTCGCGGCGGCCGCCCTGCTGGTCCTGTGTCGCAGCCATCCGGCCGGCGCCCAGGTCAGCGTGGACCAGGGCGCGCTGGACAGCCTCGGCACCCCGGCACCGACCGCCCGCCCGGCCCCCATCGCCAGGCCATCCGCTCCCGCGCGGCATCCCGCCGCACGTCCCTCTTCACGCCACGACACCGCGCACGCGCCCGCGAAGCCCAACGCGCCGCCCGCGAAGCCCCCGGTCATCCCCGCGGCGCCGCCCCCCCGGGCCGTGCTGCCCCCCGTCGAGCCGACGGTTCCTACCCGCCCGGCTCCCGCACCGCCCGTGCCGGTCGTCGCCGACGCGCCCGACACGGTGAGCCCCCTGCCGGGCGGCCTGCGGGTGGTCTTCGGCGCGGGCCGCTCCGACCTCAATCCCGCCGCCGTGACCGCCCTGCGCGATCTCGCCGCGACGCTGAAGGCGGAGCCTGCCGCCACCCTGGACGTGAACGCCTGGTCCGCCGGCACCGCGGACGACCCCTCCACGCCCAGGCGCCTGTCGCTGGCCCGCGCGCTGGCCGTGCGCGCCGTGCTGATCAGCGAAGGCATCGCCTCGCCCCGCATCTACGTGCGCGCCCTGGGCTCGGACAACGGCGATCCTCCCGACCGCGCCGAGGTCACCCGCACCGCCGCGGCCGCAGCGCCTGCGGCGCCTGCGGCCCCCGCGCCGGCAGCGTCCCCGCCGCCACCCGCCCGCGCTCCCGCCGCAGCGACCCCCGCCCCCGCCGCGACCGCCGCCAGGAAGCGATGACCCGGCCGACCACCTTCCTGGTCCGGATGGTGCTGTTCCTGGCGGCCGTGCTCGTGGTGGCCGCGGTGCTGTCGCCGGTGCTGCTGGTCGCCTTCGACAACAACCCCGTGCTGAACGGCCTGATCGTCACGGTCCTGCTACTGGGCGTGTGGTGGAACCTGCGCCAGGTGCTGCGCCTGTCGCCCGAGGTCCGCTGGCTGGAAACCTTCCAGCAGTCCCGCCAGCGCCTCGCCGCCCTGCCCCAGCCGAAGCTGCTCGCGCCCATGGCCAGCATGCTCGCCTCGCGCGGCCGCAACCGCGACGGCGAGGACCGCTTCACCCTGTCTGCCCCCGCGATGCGCTCCCTGCTCGACAGCCTCGCCTCGCGACTCGACGAGAGCCGCGAGCTGTCGCGCTACATGACCGGGCTGCTGATCTTCCTCGGCCTGCTCGGCACCTTCTGGGGCCTGCTGCTCACCATCGGCTCGGTGGCCGACGTCATCAACGCGATGTCGGTCGGCAACGGCGACGTCAACGTGCTGTTCGACCAGCTGAAGTCCGGCCTGTCGCGCCCGCTGCACGGCATGGGCACCGCGTTCTCCTCCTCCATGCTCGGCCTCGCCGGGGCGCTGGTCCTGGGCTTCCTCGACCTCACCGCCGGTCAGGCGCAGAACCGCTTCTTCAACGAGCTGGAGGAGTGGCTCGCCGGCCTGACCCGCCTGTCCTCCGGCGTGCTCGGCGGCGACGGCGAGGGCTCCGTGCCGGTCTACGTCCAGGCGCTGCTGGAAACCACGGCCGAGAACATGGAGAACCTGCAGCGCATCCTCGCCCGCGGCGAGGAGGGTCGCGCCCAGGCCAACGCCGCCATGCTCTCGCTGACCGAGCGCCTCGGCCAGCTCGCCGACTCCAACCGCGCCAACCAGCAGCTCATGCTCCGCGTCGCCGAGGGCCAGGCTGCGCTTGCCCCCGTGCTGCAGCGCCTGGGCGAAAGCCGGCCCGAGAGCGACGGCGCCGGCGCCCGCACCCACCTGCGCAACATCGAGGCCGCGCTGAACCGGCTGATCTCGGAGGCCGAGCAGGGCCGCTCGCAGTCCACCGCCGAGCTGCGCAGCGACATCCGCATCCTCACCCGCACCATCGCGGCGGCCGTCGCGGCGGAGGGGGCACCGTGAGGAGGAAAGGCCAGGGCCCTGCCCTGGACCCGCCGGGGGCAGCGCCCCCGGACCCGCGCAACTCAGGGCCTGCGGCGTGGGGCACCAGCCCCGACAAGAGGTTTCCAAAGGCGAGCCTTTGGCGGAGTTTGAGGCAGAGCCTCAACCTTGCTTCCTTCGGGCCCCGGTGTCCCTGAGCAGCCGCCGTCGCGGCGGCGCCAACAACGGCCTGGACGCCTGGCCCGGCTACGTGGACGCACTGTCCACGCTGCTCATGGTGCTCATCTTCGTGCTCCTGGTGTTCGTGCTGGGACAGGCGTTCCTGTCCGTGGCGCTCACCGGCAAGGACCGTGCGCTGGACAAGCTGGGCCGCCAGGTCGCCGAGCTGTCCGACATGCTGTCCCTGGAGCGCGGCCGCGCGCACGAGCTGGAAAGCAGCAACGCCACCCTCGGGCGCGACCTCGCCGCCGCGCGCGACGCGCGGGCCGCGCTTGTCGCCAGCCTGGCCGACGCGGACGCCAGGGCCGGCGCCGGCACCGCCCGCGCGGCGCAGCTCCAGGCGGCGCTCGACGAGGCCGCAGCGCGTTCCGCCACCGCCGAGCAGCAGCGGACCGCCGCCCAGGGGCAGCTCACGGAGGCGCAGGCGTATTCCGACAGCGCGCGCGCCCAGATCGCCCTGCTCAACCATCAGATCGAGCAGCTCCGCGCCCAGATGCAGCAGGCCGCGGCGGCGCTCGACCTGCAGGCTGCGCAGGGCCGCGACAAGGACGCCCAGATCGCCGCCCTCGGCCAGAAGCTGAACGTCGCGCTGGCGTCCAAGGTCGAGGAACTGCAGCGCTACCGGAGCGAGTTCTTCGGCCGCCTGCGCGCCGTGCTCGCCGACCGGCCGGGCATCCAGGTCGTCGGCGACCGCTTCGTGTTCCAGAGCGAGGTGCTGTTCCCCGGCGGCAGCGCCACCCTCTCGCCCGCCGGCGAGGACCAGGTCCGCACGTTGGCCGCGACGCTGAAGGCGATCGTCCCGGAGATCCCGGCCGACATCGCCTGGCTGCTGCGCGTCGACGGCCACGCCGACCACGACCCGATCACCGGCGGCCCGTTCGCCTCCAACTGGGAGCTGTCGAGCCAGCGGGCCATCACCGTGGTCAAGCTGCTGATCGCCAGCGGCATCCCCGCCGAGCACCTGGCCGCCACCGGCTTCGCCGACTTCCAGCCGCTCGAGGCGGGCGCCACCCCGGACGCCTACGCGCGCAACCGTCGCATCGAGCTCAGGCTGACCGACCGCTGAGCCCCGCGCCCAAACTACAGCCTATGATTGTGGTAGCCTGCTATCCACGATGCGTTGGACATGGACCTGCGGTAATGGTTCACTCCCGCTCCCCGTGGAGGCGCCGCCCGTGATGCTGCTCGGCCACATCAACCCGCTGTATTCGCTGTCCGGCTTCGTGGTGGGGATGCTGGTCGGCATCACCGGCGTGGGCGGCGGCTCGCTGATGACGCCGCTCCTGGTGCTGCTGTTCGGCATCCACCCGGCGAGCGCCGTCGGCACCGACCTGCTCTACGCCGCCTGCACGAAGTCCGTGGGCACCGTGGTGCACGGCCTTAAGGGCAGCGTGCAGTGGCGCATCGTCGGCCTGCTCGCCGCGGGCAGCCTGCCCGCCACCGTGCTCACCGTGGGGATGCTGATGTACCTCGGCGCGCCGAGCGGGACGGTGTCGCGGCTGATCTCCGTGGTGCTGGGCCTGGCGCTGCTGCTCACCGCGATCAGCCTGCTGTTCCACGCGCGCATCCTGGCCTGGGCGGCCACGCGCGACGTCGCGATGTCGCCGGCGCGCGTCGGGCGGCTGACCGTGCTCACCGGCTTCGTGCTGGGCGTGCTGGTGTCGATCTCCTCCGTGGGCGCCGGGGCGCTCGGGGTCACGGCGCTGGTGCTGCTCTACCCGAAGCTGCCGACCGCGCGGATCGTGGGCTCCGACGTGGCCCATGCCGTGCCGCTCACCCTGGTCGCGGGCCTGGGCCACTGGTTCATCGGCTCGGTCGACTGGCCGCTGTTCGGCTCGCTGGTCGTCGGCTCGATCCCCGGCATCGTGCTGGGCAGCCTGATGGCCACGCACGTGCCGGAGCGGCTGCTGCGCCCGGCCCTCTCGGCAGTGCTCCTGCTCGTGGGAACCAAGCTCCTCGCCTGATCGCGGGCGTGCCGCGGAGGTGTCCTGCGGCGCAGGACGATCCGTCCTGCCGGATAGGACAATCCGGGGGTGCTGGGGGTCGTTGTCCTGCGGCGCAGGACGGAATGCGTCCTGCGGCACGAGATGTGAGAGCGGATCCCGGCGGGCCGGCATGGGCCTCGCGCCGGGCTCAGACGGTGCCCGGCGTCACGCCGGCTCCCCGCGGCGGTCGCCGGTGCTAGCTGCCGATGATCCAGGTGAACATGTCGAGCAGCCCGGACGGCGGGCGGTGCTTCGCCGCCTCGAAGGCGCGGAGCAGGAGCCAGCCTCCGACCCCCACCCCGAGCAGCAGCGACACGGCGGAGAACCAGACGGTCACCTGCCCCAGGGGGCTCCTGGCCTCCTGCTCCATGACCGCACGACTCGCGGTGCCGAAAGCCTCGGTGTCGTCTTCCCGCCTGTCCGTCATGTCCCCTCCGCGCGTCGGTGGTGGCGCCCGCCCCGACGCCTCGCCAGCAAAGCATGGCCGGCCCATGCGGCCCAACCAGCGGCTGCCGCACGATCCGCAGGCCGTGTCGCGTGGTCGGCGGGCGGACGCGTCAGGCGTCGAGGCCGATCCGGTCGTAGCCCTTCAGGCGGTAGATCACCGCGGACAGGATCCAGCTCGCGACGAAGATGCCGATGACGACGAAGCCAATGCTCTCGAAGTGCTCGTTCAGCGTGCCGACCCCGTCCCAGAACCCGCCCGTCAGGGCGAGCTGGCCACCGATCAGGCCCAGCGCCTCGATGCCGCCGACGAGCAGGGCGACCACGATCGAGACCGCGGTGATGGTCAGGTTGTAGTAAATCTTGCGGATCGGCCTGAGGAACGCCCAGCCGTAGGTGCCCAGCATCAGGATGCCGTCGGTGGTGTCGATCAGCGACATGCCCGCGGTGAACAGCGCGGGGAACACCAGGATGGACCAGACAGACAGTCCGCTGCTCGCCTGGGTGGCGGAGATGCCGAGCAGGCCGACCTCGGTCGCGGTGTCGAAGCCCAGGCCGAACAGCAGGCCGAGCGGGTACATGTGCCACGAGCGGCCCATGGTCGCGAACAGCGGCCGGAACAGCCGCGACAGGATGCCGCCGCCGGCCGGCAGAACGCCCGTGTCCTCCTCGACGCCGTGGCCGCCGGCCTTGACCCGCTGGAAGGTGGCCCAGACGGTGCGCAGCACGGCGATGTTCATGGCGGCGATCGCGAACAGGAACGCCGACGAGACGAGCGCGCCCAGCACGCCGCCGACAGTCCTGAACGAGTCGAGCTGGGTGCCGAACCGCGTGGCGGTCACAGCGATCGCGACCGAGGCCAGCACGACCACGGTGGAATGGCCCAGCGAGAAGAAGAAGCCGACCGCGACCGGGCGACGGCCGTCCTGCATCAGCTTGCGGGTGACGTTGTCGATCGCGGCGATGTGGTCGGCGTCGACGGCATGGCGCAGGCCGAAGCTGTAGGCCAGCAGCGCCGTGCCCAGCAGCAGCGGGAAATGCCGGAACGCGACGAACGCCCAGAGCCAGGCGCCGACGTTGGCGACCGCGAGGACCACGTAGATCGCGACGACCCTGGCGCGGACGCCGGACGGCCCGTCCTCCGTGACGCGGCGCAGGATGTTCGGCATGGCGGGTGGCTCCGTGTTCGCGAGGTCACGCCAGGACGCGGGCGGCGGGGCCGGGACGCGCGCACGGGAGCGGCCGGTCGCGCCTCCCCGGGTCTGCACGGCGCGAACCGCGCCGGCAAGCGCCACCGGGCGGGGCGGCACGCCGGCCTGTCCGGGCGTCGCGCGGCTCGCGACTCCAAAGCGATTCCAGGCGGAAGTGTTCCGGTCTAGGCTCCGCGCCATGACCCAGCGCCCCCGGACCATGCCGCGCCGCCATGCCCGTCCCGCGCCCGGAGCCGCCCTGGCCGCCCTCCTCGTGCTGCTTGCGGCGCCGGGGCGCGCACAGCCCGCACCGCCGGCGCCCCCTGCTGGCGCAGCCGCGGCGCCTGCCGGCGCGCCCGTCACCACCGCGCCCGGCAACGTCGGGGCGCAGAAGAACGTCACCGTGCTCGGGCTGGGGATGATGTCGTGCGAGGCCTACGCCGCCCTGCAGCAGGCCGGCGCGGGCGACATCGTCAACCAGTGGCTGCTCGGCTTCCTGTCGGGGGGCGGCGCGTTCGCCGGCTCGAACTACCTGGGCGGCACGGGCAACCCGGACGCGATCAAGCTGGTGCAGCACTACTGCACGGGCAACCCGAAGGCCTCGCTGGCCGTGGCCGGGCTGGAGGTCGCGCAGGAGCTGGAAGGCCCGCTCGGGCAGATGCGTCACAAGTAGGTGTCCGCACCCGGCCCGCGGCGTTCCGGCGGGGCGGGGACTGCGGCCGGCACGGGACGAACGCCGGGCATGGCCGGCGTCCGGGAAGAATGCGGCGGAAGCCCCGCGTTCGTCCCGATCAGCGCGTCTGGCCACGAGGAGGCATCCGCACACCACCGCTGCTCCGTATTCCTGTCCGAACCGGCGGGACCTCGGGATGCGGACATATCAGGCGACGGCTGCGCGCGCCGGCAGGCTCGCCCTTGCGGCGGGCGTGGCCCTCATGCCGGGTCGCGCGCTCGCGCACGTGAAGTGGTTCTGCGCCACCGCCGACGTGACGCGCCCGCCGGAGGCGCTGTCGCGCGTGCTGACGCCGCTGTTCGCGGTCGTGTGCTGCGCCTTCCTGCTGCTCGTGTTCGCGGGGTTCGTCGTGGACGGCGTGGTGGCGCGGCGCTGGCCCGCGCTCGCCTCGAGCCGCGGGCGCAACGCGGCGCTGGAGGAGCATCTGGTCCGGCTCGCGGTCGGCGCGTATTTCGTGGCGTTGTGGGACAAGGGCGCGGTGGTGCTGTGGGAGCGCGGCGGCGCGATCCTGACGCCGGAGCTGACTGCCGCGGCGGCGTGGGTGGGCGTGGTGCAGTTCGCGGTCGCCGTGTCGCTGGGCTGGCGCCGCTCCTGCCTGCTGGGCGCCGTCGGGATCTGCGTTCTGTACGGCTACGGCATCGCGGAGTTCGGCGCGTTCCACATGACGGACTACGTGTTCTTCCCGGGAATCGCCGCGTACCTGGCGCTGACCGGCGTCGGCACGGCCGGCGCGCTGCGGCTGCGGGTGCCGCTGCTGTCGGGCGGGCTGGCGTTCGGCCTGATGTGGACCGCGATCGAGAAGTTCGTCTACCCGCAGTGGACGCTCGACGTGGTGGCGCGGCACCCCGACCTGGCGTTCGGCTATCCGTGGGGCTTCGTCACGGTGGTCGCGGGATTCGTGGAGTTCACCCTGGCGTTCTACGTGATGACCGGGCGGGGGCTGGTCCGCTTCGGGGCGCTCGCCTACGCGGGGATCTTCCTCATGGCGATCCCGGAGTTCGGGCACCTGGACTCGGTCGGGCACCTGCCGATCATCGCGATTCTGGCGGTCGTCGGGCTGCACGGGGCCTCGCCGCTGCAGCGCCTCGCGGGCGTGCTGGACCGCACGCCCGCGGCGAACGCGGCGGCGATCTCCATGCTCTATCTTGCCTCGCTCGCCGGGTTCTTCGGGATGTACTACGGGCTGCACTGGGCCGAGTACGGCTGAACCCAAGGCATCATGCCCGCGCCCGCCGCCCTCCGGGCCACTGCCGGCGCCGAAGGAAGCGTGTTTCCTTCGAGAGCAGGAGCCGAAGAACCCTTCCTCGTCGGAGGCCGTGCCGTTCGACGGGCCCAGGCCGAAACGGGCAAAGTCTTTTTGCTTCTTTTTCTTCAGAAAAAGAAGGTCTTGCCTTCCTGGCTCTCTCCGGCGCGCCCACGTCCGGAAGTCACGGAACCCTCGACAGCTCTCCCTGCCGTTCGAGTGCCAGGGTCATGTCGGCGCCCGTCACGGGCCGCCCCAGCAGGAAGCCCTGTATGGAGCCGCATCCGAGGTCGCGCAGCACCCGGAGCTGGTGCTCGTGCTCGATGCCTTCGGCGACGATGTCCAGCGCCATGGCCTGGCCGAGCGCCACGATCGTGCGCACGATCGCGACGCTTCTCGGCTGGCCCGACATCCGGGCCACGAACGAGCGGTCGACCTTGATCGTGTCCATGGCATAGCGGTCGAGGTAGCCGAGCGAGGAGTAGCCGGTGCCGAAGTCGTCGAGCGCGATGCGCAGGCCCATCGCGCGCAGGACGGCCAGGGTCTCGCCGGCCTGCTCGGGCTGGTGGAGGAACACGCTCTCGGTCACCTCCAGCTGCACGCAGCGCGGGTCGATCCCGGTGGCGGCGATGATGTCGCGCGTGGCGGCGACGAAGTGCGGGTCGCGCAGCTCCTCGCCCGAGGTGTTCACGCTCAGGCGCAGGCCGGCGAGGGGGAAGCGCTCGCGCCAGCGCATCATCTGCCCGCAGGCCTCGCGCAGCACCCAGCGGCCGATCTCGCGGATCAGCCCGGTCTCCTCGGCCACGGCGATGAAGCCGTCCGGATGCACGAGGCCGCGCCTCGGGTGGTTCCAGCGGACCAGCGCCTCCATGCCGGTGATCGCGCGCGTGGTGGCGTCGCAGATCGGCTGGTAGTGCAGGACGAACTCGCCGCGCAGCACGGCATTGCGCAGGTCGGTCTGCAGCCGGAGCGCGTCCACGACGCCGTCGTGCATCGGCCCGGTGAAGACCACGTGGCCGCCGGCGTTGTGGCGCTTGGCCTGGTACATGGCGATGTCGGCGTCGCGCAGCAGCTCCTCGGGCACGGTGTGGCGGGCCAGGGCCTCGGCGACGCCGATGCTGAAGGAGGCGAAGATCTCCTGCGTGCCGATCCAGAGCGGCTGGCGCATGGCGGCGCGGATGGCCTGGGCCAGGGCGACCACGTCCTCCATGCCGGCGAGGTTCTCGGACAGCAGCGCGAACTCGTCGCCCCCGAGCCGGGCGAGCGTGGTGTCCGGCCCGGCGCAGGCCTGCAGGCGGCGGCCGACCTCGATCAGCAGCAGGTCGCCGTTGCGGTGGCCCATGCTGTCGTTGACCAGCTTGAAGCCGTCGAGGTCCAGGAACAGCACGGCGCAGCGGGGGCGGGCGCCGTCGTGTCCGGGCTGGAGCGCGGCCCTGAGCCGCTGGATGAAGAAGGCCCGGTTGCGCAGCCCGGTCAGCTCGTCGTGGAACGCCTGGTGGAGCAGCTCGGCCTCGGCGGAGCGGCGCTGCGCGATCTCGGCCTCGAGCGCGCGGGCGTGGTGGCGCGCCTCGCCGAGCAGGGCCTGCTGGCGCTGCTGCAGCTCCTTCAGCGTCTGGATGTCGGTGGTGGTGCCGAGCCACTCGACGATGCCGCCGGCGGCGTCGTGCACGGGGAGCGAGCGGGTGCGGTGCCACACCCAGCGGTCCTCGGCGGCGTGGCGCACCCTGAACTCGACGTCGAGCAGGCCGTTCGACTGGGCGTCGGCCCAGGCCTCGTGGGCGGCGGCATGGTCGTCGGGGTGGACCGCGTCCAGCCAGCCGTGGTCGCGGCTCCGCGCCTGGGTCTGCCCGGTGTATGCGAGCCATTGCGGGCTGGCCCAGGTCCACCTGCCCCGGTTGCAGGAGCGCCACACCAGCTGCGGCATGCCTTCCACGAGGGTGCGCAGCTGCTGCTCGACCTCCGTGTGCCGGGCGCGCAGGCCGCGCAGGTCCTCCACGTCGGTGCAGGTGCCGACCCACTCGGCCGTGGCGTCGCCGGCGTCGCCGAGCGGCACCGCCAGGGTCTGGTGCCGACGGTACAGCCCCTGGGCTGCGTGGCGGATGCGGTGCTCCACGCGGTACTCGCCGTCCGACGACGCCGTGTCCCAGGCGCGCGTGGTCAGCTCCACGTCGTCCGGGTGGATGGCCTGGAGCCAGCCGAGCCCGCGGCTGTCCGCATCGCCGAGCCCGGTGCCGGCCTCCCACTGCGGGCTGCTCCAGGTGCGGTGTCCGGTGCGGCGCGCGCGGAACACCAGCTGCGGCACGCTGGTGGCGAGGGCGTGGAAGCGGGCCTCGCTTTCGCGCAGCTGCTCGCCGGCCAGGCGCTCCCCGGTGCGGTCGCGCACGGTCCTGACGAAGCCGGCGCCGGGCACCTCCAGCGGCACCATCAGGCCTGCGCCCCAGAAGCGCGAGCCGTCGGAGCGCAGGTGCCAGCAGTCGCCGTCGGCCCGGCCGTCGCGCAGCGCCTGGTGCATCTCGTCGGCGAGGCGGCCGTTCCTGCGGTCCTCCGGGGTGAGTATCGCCTCGAGGCTGCGTCCAAGCATCGCCGGCCCGGAATGGCCGAGCAGGCGCCGGGCGCCGACGTTCCACGCGACGACCACGCCCTGTCCGTCGGTGACGATCACCGCGAGGTCGATCGCGCTCTCGACGACCAGGCGCAGCAGGTCGCTGCTTGCCGTCAGCTGGAACACGGCGCCTTCATTTCCCTGTCCCGGACGACAGGACAGAAGTCATCAGCAGATGTTCCTGCGGGTGCTGTTCGCACGGGATGGAAGCGCACCCACGAAGGCAGCAGCGCCCCCGTCGAATACTTGGCATGCTTGATGAACGCGCGATCTGAATTCACGCACCTGCAGACACGAGTGGAACACGGCGTTCCGCAAATCTGGCCGTATTCCCTGAGTCCTGCAAGCAGAAACTCGCCGTACAACAACCCGGGGTCAAAGACCCTGCATCAGATACAACTTAACCTATGTTAGTTTCTTGAGCGGATGAACACACTATGGTCTGCCGGTCGCAGGTGAGCCGGCGATGACTTGGCATGGAAAGGCATCACGTCCCTGGCAGGAGCCCGGGCGTCGCACGACTGTCGGGCCAAGCGTCTCAATTCCGTGACGATTCCTGCAAATTGAACACGATTGTACGTTGCTTTCCCCGTGCCTGCGAAATTATGGTCGCCTCGGCAGGCGCGGTGCCTCACCGCCGATGCCGGCCTCCAAAGCAAAAGCATCGCCCTCCCCGTGCGCTTCGCGGCATCGGGGATCGCATGCGACGTGCCCCGTGACCTTCACCCGCGGCCGCGATGCGGCGCCCAAGTAGGCAGCAACATGTCTCACGTCGTCCTGGTCCGGTGTGCCGAACCCATGACCTCCGGCAGCCTCGAGAGCCTTGTCCGCCAGCAGATGACCGGACGCATCGAGGGCACATCCGCGGCGGCGCACGCCGAACCGGCAAGGTCCTCCCAGGCCAGGGCATGGGACGCGCTGGCCCGGGGACTCTGGCGGATGGCGGCGGAGGCGGCGGCGGACCAGGCGGCGCCCGACCGGCTGTCGTGGACCTGTGCCGCGGCACCTGCGGCGTTGCTGCGGGAGCTGGTGCCGGCGTAGCGGCCCGCACGCCCCGGGGCGTGCGGGCGCGGGCCTCGCTCCGGTCCGGCAGCGCCCGTGGAGCATGACGATGCCGGAACGAGGCGCGCGCCGGCTCCGGCGCTCACCCGCCTGGCGCGTCGCCCGGCGGCGTCGCGGGGGACGTGCCCTCCAGCCGGGCGATCGCCTCCACGATCAGGACCCGGTGGCCCAGCCACGCCTCCAGGGTTTCCTGCAGGGTGAGGAGCAGCCGTTCAGCCGCGTCCGTGCCGTGCCCGGTCGCGCGGAGCTGCTCGATCATCAGCACCTGGGCGGAGATGCGCCGTTCGCCGTCCGCGAGGTCGCGGTCGGCCTTGGCGAGGTGCTCCCGCTCAATCTCCAGAGTCAGCATGTCCCCTCCCCAGGCAGCCCCGTCCGTCGTTCCTCGGGGACCCGTATAGCGCGGTTGCGGTCGCGTGTGCGGACCGTGCAGGCGCCGCGTGCCTCCGCGCGCAGGGCAGGAGCGGAACGGATGGGGGCCTGCGCTGTTCACGCCGGACGGCTGCGGCCAGGCACGGCCGCGAGGAGCCTGCGCATGGGATACATCGGCAACCGCGACATCGTCTGCATCGGCGGCTCGTCCGGTGCCACGGCGCCGCTGCGAGCGATCCTGGGGGCGCTCCCGGTCGACCTGCCGGCGTCGGTGTTCATCGTCGTGCACATCCCGGCGCGCAGCCTCGGCATTCTCGCCACCGTGGCGTCCGCGGCCGGGCGCCTGCCGGTGCGCCAGGCGGAGGACGGCATGCTGATCGAGCCGGGCCACGTCTATCTCGCGGTGCCGGACCACCACCTGATCCTGGCCAGGGGGCGCCTCAGGCTCGGCCGCGGGCCGCGCGAGAACATGGCGCGCCCGGCCATCGACCCGCTGTTCCGCTCCGCCGCCGCCGCCTACGGGCCGCGGGTGATCGGCGTCGTGCTGTCCGGGCTGCTCAACGACGGGGCGGCGGGGCTGGAGGCGGTCAAGCGCTGCGGCGGCCTCGTCGTGGTGCAGGACCCGGTGGACGCGATCGCCGACGAGATGCCGCGCGGCGCCATGCACGCCACCACGGTGGACCTGCTGGTGCCGGGCGTGCGTATCGGCGACGTGCTGTCCGAGCTGGTGCGCGAGCCGGCGGGGCCGGGCGTGCCGGTGCCGCCCGAGATACGGCTCGAGGTGGACATCGCGGCGGGCGAGCGGTCGGACAGCCAGGTGATCGGCCGCTTCGCCACGCCGTCCGCGGTCACCTGCCCCACCTGCCACGGCGTGATGTCGATGGTGCGCGGCGCGAGGCCGCTCCGGTTCCGCTGCCAGGTCGGGCACGCCATGACCGCCGACATCCTCGCCCGCGAGCAGGAGGGCGCGGTGGACGAGGCGCTGCGCGTGGCGCTGCGCGTCATCGAGGAGCGCGCCGAGCTGGTCACGCGCATGGCCGAGGACGCCCGCGACTCCGCCCGCCCGTCGGTGGCCGAGCTGTACCAGGACCGGGCGGTGGAGTACCGACGCTACGCCGAGACCATCCGCCGGGCCGTGCTGATGGCCATGGCCCCGGTCGCCCCCCAGCAGGACGAGGGAGACCAGGAGCAGCAGACCTGACGGACGGGCGGAGGGCAACGCGCCAGGGATTCT
>JBPBQX010000011.1:0-13440 GCA_050955025.1 Janthinobacterium lividum | reverse complement strand
TCGGCCGGCTGCTCGGGAGGCCCGCCCAGGGCGTAGAACGACTCGGGCCGGGCCTTGGCGGCGTCCTCGGCCACGACGAGGTAGGCACCGGGCGCGTCCGGCCTGACGATGCCGTTGAGGGGAAAGGCGGTCTCCACCGTGGCGTTCGGACTGCGGGCGATCCTCATGGACCCGGACCACACGAGCGTCGCGTCGGTCCTGAGGAAGCCCTGCACGTCGGAGGCGGAGATCGACTGGGACGAGAGCTTCACCTTGTTGCTGTCGTAATCCTGCTTGCCTTCGCTCGTTGCCAGCGCCTGGGCACCGATCCGCAGGACATGCACCTTGATCGCCTCGACGTTGACCGTCTGCACGACCAGGCCGTTCGCGGTGTCACGGGGCAGGATGAATCCGCTGCCCGCGACGGCTACCAGGGGGCTGCGGTCCGGCAGCTTCACGGCCACTCTGGTTTCCGCCTGGGTCGGCTGCCCCTGCACGGCCGGCAGGCCGCGACGCAAGGTCAGCTGGTAGCTGGTCCCGCGCACCAGGCCGGCCACGCACAGGTCCCGCCCGTCGACGCGCACCGCGGGCGTGGCGGAGGGGACGAACTGCAGGTAGTCGCCGTAGTGGGCCTCGGCGCCCGCTTTGAGCTCAGTGTTGAAGTGCAGGCAGGCCTCTGGGGTGTCGGTATCTGCCCTCGTCTCCAGCCGCTGGTAGGTCAGCACCGTCTGCGCGGTCGGGTCCGCGCCGGCCGTGCTCTCGCTGGCCTTCGCCTGCCCCGTGCAGCACAACGCGATCATGCATGCGGAGGCAAGACTTACTGCACGACGCATAGTCTATGCTCCTAAAGGGTCATGATCTTGGTGGACGTGGTAGCATCGTCCGGCCTTGAGGGTACTAATCCAGGGACAATCCCTACTCGTGGCTCACAGGCGGGCGGAGAGCGGGACGTCCCTGTAGCCAATTCGACCTTGCCACATCTCCATGAGCGTCTGATCTCCAGCCTCTGGCGTAACGAGGCAAGCCTGAAACGATCTGAAGCTCCGGTCCAGGCCTGACAAATGAACCCGCCGGGCACTGCCTCGAAACAAGCAGCGTGGCAGCAAGCACTCGGAAACGACAGGACATGCCTGAGCAGGTCGTCATGGCTGGCAAGATGTCAGTGGTGCACGGTGATCTCCGCCCCCGACGGGCCGATGTGCAGCCCACGATCTCCCGCCCTCCCTCAGTGCTGGCCGCCACCGCGATCATCGTCGCGACGGTGACAATGCGCCCCTCCCTTTCGCGCCGCCTGAGGCAGGTGGCGTCCAGCCAGAGACGCTGCCACGAAGATGATTATCCTCCGGCGTGGCGCGAACCAGGTGGCGCGCGGGCGGCATCGGCAGGCACAATGCCGGAGGAGGACCTCCCATGAAGACGATCAAGGGCCCCGCGATCTTCCTTGCCCAGTTCGCCGCCGACGCGCCTCCCTTCGACAGTCTCGGCGCGATCGCCGGATGGGCGGCGGCACACGGCTACAAGGGGGTGCAGATCCCGAGCTGGGACGCGCGCCTGTTCGACCTCGCGCGGGCGGCGGAAAGCAAAACCTACTGCGACGAGATCAGGGGCACGCTGGCCGAGGCCGGCGTGGAGCTGACCGAGCTGTCCACCCACCTGCAGGGCCAGCTCGTCGCCGTGCATCCGGCCTACGACGTCGCGTTCGACGGCTTCGCCCCGCTCGCGGTGCGCGGCAACCCGGCCGCGCGGCAGGCGTGGGGGGTCGAGCAGCTCCGCCTTGCGGCCGTGGCGTCGCGCCACCTGGGCCTGACGGCGCACGCCACCTTCTCCGGCGGCCTGGTCTGGCCCTACCTCTATCCCTGGCCGCAGCGCCCGGCCGGGCTGGTCGAGGCCGGGTTCGACGAGCTGACCCGGCGCTGGCGGCCCATCCTCAACGCCTTCGACGAGGCCGGCGTCGACCTTTGCTACGAGATCCACCCGGGCGAGGACCTGCACGACGGCATCACCTTCGAAATGTTCCTCGACCGGGTCGGCAACCACCCGCGCTGCACCATGCTGTACGACCCCAGCCACTTCGTGCTGCAGCAGCTCGACTACCTCGCCTTCATCGACATCTATCATTCCCGCATCAGGATGTTCCACGCCAAGGACGCCGAGTTCAACCCGACGGGGCGGCAGGGCGTGTACGGCGGCTTCCAGCCCTGGGTGGACCGGGCCGGGCGGTTCCGCTCGCTCGGCGACGGCCAGGTGGACTTCGGCGCGATCTTCTCCCGGCTGTCGCGTTACGGGTTCGATGGCTGGGCCGTGCTCGAATGGGAGTGCTGCATCAAGGCCAGCGAGCAGGGAGCGGCCGAGGGCGCGCCGTTCATCGCGCGGCACATCATCGAGGTCGCCGGCCGCGCCTTCGACGACTTCGCCGCCAGCGGCGCCGACGACGCGGCGAACCGCCGCATGCTGGGGCTGGCCTGATGCCGCGCCGGCTTCGGCTCGGCATGGTCGGGGGCGGGCAGGGCGCATTCATCGGCGCCGTGCACCGCATCGCGGCGCGGCTGGACGACCGATGGGAGCTGGTCGCCGGCGCGTTCTCATCCGACCCGGCGCGGGCCCGTGCGAGCGCGGACGCGTTCCACGTCGCCTCCGACCGGGCCTACGACGATTTCGCCGACATGGCGGCGAAGGAAGCCGCGCGCGAGGACCGGGTCGACGCCGTCGCGATCGTCACGCCGAACCACCTGCACGCGCAGGCGGCCACCGCCTTCGTCGAGCGCGGCATCCCGGTCATCTGCGACAAGCCGATGACCCATCGGCTGGACGACGCCATCGCCCTTGCCGCCCTGGTCGAGCGGACGGGCGTCCCGTTCCTGCTCACCCACAACTACACCGGCTACCCCCTGGTGCGGCAGGCGCGCGAGATGGTCCTGGACGCAGCCCTCGGCACGATCCGCGTGGTGCAGGTCGAGTACCCGCAGGAGTGGCTGACGACCAGGCTCGAGGACAGCGGCCAGAAGCAGGCGGCGTGGCGGACCGATCCGGCGCGGAGCGGCGAGGCAGGCTGCCTCGGCGACATCGGCACGCACGCGTTCAACCTGGCCGAGTTCGTGACCTCGCTCCGTTGCGAGCGCGTGGCCGCCGATCTCTCGACCTTCGTGCCGGGCCGCCGGGTCGACGACAACGCGCACATGCTGCTCCGCTTCGCGGGCGGCGCGCGGGGCATGCTGTGGTCCTCGCAGGTGGCCCCCGGCAACGAGAACGGGTTGCGGCTGCGCGTCTACGGCGAGACCGGCGGGCTCGAATGGGCGCAGGAGCAGCCGAACCAGCTGGTCCACTCCCCCTACGGCGAGGCGCCCCGCGTGATCCGCCGGGCCGGCGCGGGCGCCAGCGCCGTCGCTGCGCAGGCGAGCCGCATCCCGGCCGGCCATCCCGAAGGCTATCTCGAGGCGTTCGGGCAGCTGTACCGTGACTTCGCCGACCGGCTCGAGACGGGCGCCGAAGGAGCCAGCCCCCTTCCCGGCGTGGCCGAGGGCGTGCGCGGGCTGAGGTTCATCGCGGCAGGGCTGGCGTCGACCCGGGCCGACTCGCGCTGGGTCGACCTGGACTGAGACTGGCGGCCTCGGACAAGCAAGGTTGAGGCTCCGCCTCAAACTCCGCCAAAGGCCGAGCCTTTGGAATCCACCACTTAAGAAGAGGGTTTCCAAAGGGCTCGGCCCTTTGGCGGGTCCGGGCAGAGCCCGGCCTTGCTTGCTGACAGGCCGGTCTCGGGCATTAAGCTGGCGAACGCGACCTGTCCCGTCCCGGCGGGAGAAGGCGAAAATCGGGGGCCTGGCGCAGCGCGTTCTCCGGCCCCGCGGGGGTATAGACGACGAAGAGCTGCATGGGCTCGCCGCCGGTGTTCCGCGTCGCGTGGTAGCGGGCCTTCGGCACGTAGACGGTGCAGCCCGGGCCCACGGGCCGGCGGATCGGCTCGCCCCGCTCGTCCTCGACCATCTGCTCGCCGGCGCCGGAGACGATGAAGATGATCTCCTCGGCATCGGGGTGGTTGTGCCGCGCATGGCCCTGGCCGGGCTGCAGGGTCACGACCCCGCCCGAGAAGCCGACGGCGCCGTTCACCTCCGGGCCGACCGTCAGGGCAAGCTGGCCCCAGTCGAAGCCGAACGCCTCCACGTCGTCGGGGTGGACGAAGAAGTTCGTGTGCTCACCGTCCATCGCTGGCCTCCTGCCGACGTGCGCCGCCGAAGGTGACGGCCTTGAAGTCCCGGGTCTGTTGCGTGATCGCGACCTCCGCCGGCAGCCGCTCCAGCGAGCTGGCGCCGTAGAAGCCATGGCAGCGGTCCGCGCGCTGGAGCACGTATTCCGCATCCGCCGGGGCGGAGATCGGGCCGCCATGGCACAGGATGATGACGTCCTCGCGCACGCCGCGCGCGGCCGCCGCGATCGCGTCGATCTCGCCGATGCACGCGTCGAGCGACTTGCCGGACCGCGCGCCCACCGCGCCGCCCGTGGTGACGCCCATGTGCGCGACGACGACGTCGGCGCCGGCCCTGGCCATCGCGCGCGCCTCGTCCGGGTTGAAGACGTAGGGCGTCGTCAGCAAGTCGAGCCGGTGGGCGGCGGCGATCATGTCGACCTCGAGGCCGAACCCCATGCCGGTCTCCTCGAAGCTGACCCGGATCGATCCGTCGAACAGCCCGATGGTGGGGAAATTCTGCACGCCGGAGAACCCCATCTCCTTCAGTTGCGCGAGGAAGCGCGGCATCAGGATGAACGGGTCGGTCCCGTTCACGCCCGCGAGCACCGGGGTCCGCTTGACGACCGGCAGCACCTCCACCGCCATCTCGCACACGATCTCGTTCGCGTTGCCGTAGGCGAGCAGGCCCGCCGCCGAGCCGCGCCCCGCCATGCGGTAGCGGCCCGAGTTGTAGATGACGATGAGGTCGATCCCGCCCTCCTCCTCGCACTTCGCCGACAGTCCCGTGCCGGCGCCGCCGCCGACGATCGGCACGCCCCGGTCGATCAGGGCGTGTAGGTTGGACAGGATCGTTTCGCGGGCGATGGCGGGCATGGCGTCAGGTCCTGTCTGCGATGTCGTGCCAATGGGAGGCGACCGCATCGGCGAACGCGGGGTCGTTGATGTGGTGCGGCAGGCGGACGAGGCGCCGCCGGTCCGACCAGGCGACGGACGCCTCGATGGCGTCGAACAGCGCCGCGTCGGCCGCCGGGTCGAAGAACGCGCCGCCCTCGACGTCGAGCGCGGAGACGCCCTTCTCCGGGATGAGGAAGCGCACGGGCCCGTCGCACCGGCCGAGCTTCGCGCCGATCCACGCGCCCAGCTGCCGGCATTCCTCGGCCGTCGTCCGGACGAGCGTGACGTTCGCGTTGTGCCGGTACAGCAGGCGGTCGCGATAGGCGGCCGGCATGGTCTCCGGGGCCCAGAAGTTGATCATGTCGAGCGCGCCGACGGACCCGACGTAGGGCAGCCCGGTCTCGGCGACCACGTCCAGCCGGGCCTCGGTCGACGCCAGCACGCCGCCGAACAGGAAGTCGCAAATCTCCGTCGTCGTGACGTCGACCAGGCCGCGCAGCATCCCGCTCGCGGCCAGCTTCTCCATCGTCCTGCCGCCGGTTCCGGTGGCGTGGAAGACCAGGCACTCGTAGCCGTCCCCGAGGCGCTCGACGATCTGCGTCACCGCGGCCGTGGTGACGCCGAACATGGTGAGGCCGACCGCCGGCTTGCCGGAGCCCGCCGGACGCGGCGCGTTCGCCATGGCAACGACCGAGACCCCTGCGTTCGTGAGGATGACCCGGCTGATGTCGTTCAGGCCCGAGAGATCGGTGACCGCCGGCATCATCACCACGTCCGACACGCCGACGTAGGGCGCGACGTCCCCGGAGGCGAGCGTCGAGACCATGATCTTCGGCACGCCGATCGGCAGCTCGCGCATCCCCGCGGTCACGATGGCCGTACCGCCGCTGCCGCCGATGCCGACGATCCCGTCCAGGTCGCCGAGCGTCAGGACGTGGCGGCGGAACGCCTCCGTCATGGCCTCGACCGCGTCGCCTCGGTCGTCGGTCCCGAGAACCGCGTCGACGCCGCGCGGATGGGCGCCCGCCACGTCGTGCGCCGTGATGTCCGCCTCGATCGGCGGCTGGCGCGTTCCCACGTCCACCACCACCGGGTCCGCGCCGGCGGCTTCCACGACCTGCCTCAGGAAGACGAGTTCGGCCGACTTCGTGTCCGCCGTGCCCACGATGTAGATCCGCTTCATGTTCTCCTGCCGAAACTCGTCTTCGTTTCGCCGCGGTGATCGTTCACGAGGGAGATTGAAAGTCCGGTGAGACGCGCGTATCAAAATGACATGGAAGCTTCACGCGAACAAGTCGTCGCCGCGGGAACGGAGTGCCAGGGTCCCCGCACGAGGACGATGCGCCTGATGCTGCAGACCGCGGTCGGGCTCATGCAGGAGGGGCATGCCCCGTCGGTCAGCGACGTGGCCGAGGCGGCCGGTGTGTCGCGCGCGACCTCCTACCGCTGTTTCCCGAGCCGGACGGCGCTCGTGGGCGCCGTTGTCGACGCGGCGCTGGGACCCGTGCTGGACTGGCAGCCACGCTCGTCGCGCGCCGACGAGCGCGTGGCGGACCTGCTGAGGACGTCGCTGCGCCGGATCGGCCAGTTCGAGGCGACCTTCCGTGCCGCGCTGGGACTGTCCCTGGAGCAGTGGAGCAGGAGACGGGCCGGCACGCTCGGCGCCGAGGCGCTGCTGCGGCGCGGCCACCGCATGGAGCTGCTGACCAGCGCGGTGGAGCCGCTGCGCGGCACGGTCGGCGACCGGGAGCTCGACCGGCTCGCGAAGGGGCTCTCGCTCGTGTTCGGCATCGAGGCCTTCGTCGTCCTCAAGGACATGTGGGCGATGGAGCAGGAAGACGTCGAGGACACGATCAACTGGGTGGCGCAGGCCCTGATCGCGGCCGCGACCAGCGACAGGCGCGACCGCGACGACGCGCGCGCGCCGGTGGCTGCGCTGAACGAATAACGCCGCACGCCCGGCCTTGCGCCGGCGAAGCGGCATGGGTTGGGGGCAGGAGATGAGGGGCAGACATCCGGCATGGCCGGTGCCGGTCGCGTGATCGCGCCGGTTCTTGCCGAGCGGCCCGATACCGCAGCCGACGCGAGGCGGCTGCCGCTGCAGGCCGTCTCGTTGTCCAAGTCGTTCGGGCCCGTGACGGTCCTGCACGACCTCAGCCTCGACGTGCGCGCCGGCGAGGTGCACGCCGTCATCGGCGAGAACGGTGCCGGCAAGTCCACGCTGATGAAGATCCTCGCCGGGCACCTGCAACCCTCGTCCGGGCAGATCAGGATGGACGGCGAGGCCGTCGCCTTGACGAGCCCGGTGGTCGCCGAGGCGCTTGGCGTGGCGCTCGTGCACCAGGAGATCCTGCTGGCGCCGGACCTGACCGTCGCGCAGAACCTGTTCCTGGGCCGAGAGATCCGGCGGGGCTGGACGGTGGACGACCGCGCGATGCGCGCGCAGGCGCGCGCGGCGCTGGCCTCGCTCGGGTCGGGGGTCGAGCCGGATGTCCTTGTCGGGAGGCTGTCGATCGCCCAGCGCCAGCTCGTGCAGATCGCGCGCGTGCTGCTGGTGCCGCACCGCGTCGTGATCTTCGACGAGCCGACAGCGTCGCTCACCCCGTTCGAGACCGACGCGCTGCTGCGGATCGTCGCCGACATCCGCGCGAAGGGGGCCGCCGTCCTCTACATTTCGCACAAGCTCCCGGAGGTGAAGGCGATCGCGGACCGGGTGACGGTCCTGCGCGACGGACGCCTCGTGTCGACCGAGGCGGCGGCCGGGCTGGAGCCACTGGACATGGCGCGAAGCATGGTGGGCCGCGACATCGCCAAGCTCTACCCGGATCGGGCGCACACCGCGGGAAGCGACGCCGTCCTGGACGTGCGCGGGTTCTCGGTCCCGGGGCACGCGACGAACGCGAGTTTCCAGCTGAGACGGGCCGAGATCCTCGGCTTCGCCGGCCTGGTGGGCGCCGGGCGGACCGAGCTGATGGAGGGCATCGTCGGCCTGCGGCCGGGCCGGGGCAGCGTCCGCCTGGACGGCAGGCCCGTGGCGTTCGGCGCGGTCGATGCCAGCCAGGCCGCGGGCATCGTCTATCTCAGCGAGGACCGGAAGGGCAAAGGCCTGCTGCTCGACCGCAACCTGAAGGTGAACCTCACGCTGGCGTCGCTCCCCCGTTTCAGGCGCGGCCTCGGAATTCATCACGCAGCGGAGACGGCGGCGCTCGACAAGGCGTTCCGGGACTTCGAGATACGCGCGGGCAGCCGGGATGCGCTGGCCGGCCAGCTCTCCGGCGGCAACCAGCAGAAGCTGCTGCTCGCCAAGATGATGCTGCTCGACCCGAGGATCGTGATCATCGACGAGCCGACCCGCGGCATCGACATCGGCGCGAAGGAGCAGATCTACGCCTTCATCGTCGAGCTCGCCGGACAGGGTCGGTCAATCATCGTCGTCTCGTCCGAAATGCCGGAGCTGATCGGCATCTGCGACCGCATCCTGGTGATGCGCGACGGCGAGATCGTCGGCGAGGTGGCGGACGAGCGCATGACCGAGACGGAGATCGTGGTCCTGGCCACGGGCGCGGATGCCAAGATCGCCGCGAGGATGACCACATTGGGGAACGTCGAGTGACGATGGAACTCACCGTCCGGAACGCGGAGGGACGAGGCCGGCTGCGGCGCTGGTCGCAGGTCGACCTCAGGGCCGTCGCCCCGTTCGTGGCCCTGGCCTGTCTCGCCGTCCTCGGGGCGGTCTCCAGCGACCGGTTCCTGACGCTGGGGAACCTGCTGAACGTCGCCACCCAGAGCGGCTTCATCGCCATCATCGCCGTCGGCGCGACGTTCGTGATCACGGCCAGCGGGCTCGACCTTTCCGTCGGCGCCATGGTGGCGTTCGTCGCCAGCCTCGCCATCCTGTTCCTCAACAGCGGCGCCCTCGCGGATCCGGTGGCCATGCTCGTCGCCGCGATCCTGCTCATCGTCGCGATGGGTGCCGCGTGCGGCTTCGCGAACGGCCTGATCGTGACGAAGGGCGGCATCGAGCCCTTCATCGCGACGCTCGGCACCATGGGCATCTTCCGCGGCCTGACCACCTGGCTGTCGCAGGGCGGCGCGATCTCCGTGGGGTCAACCGATCTGCAGAACCTGACCCGGCCCATCTATTTCGGCCGCGTCCTCGGCCTTCCGGTGCCGCTGGTCCTGATCCTGGTCGTGGGGGCGGCAGGGGCGTTCCTGCTGAACCGGACCCGCTTCGGACGCCACGTCGCGGCCGTCGGCTCGAACGAGGAGGTCGCGCGGTACTCCGGTATCCGGGTCGGGCGGGTCCGCACGGTCACCTACGTCCTGCAGGGGCTGTGCGTCGCGGTGGCGGTCGTCCTCTATGTTCCCCGGCTCGGCTCCACCACGGCCACTACAGGCATTATGTGGGAGTTGCAGGCGATCACTGCGGTCATCATCGGCGGCACCGCCCTGACCGGCGGGGTGGGGCGGATCTGGGGCTCGATCTGCGGCGCGTTCCTGCTGGGGGCCGTCGGCAACATCATGATCCTGTCGAACTACGCGAGCGAGTACCTCATCGGCGCCATACAGGGAGCGATCATCATCGCCGCCATGCTGGTGCAGCGCTCGCTGATCCGGAAGTCGTGAATCACCGCCGGGCGCAGCAGGGCGCCCGACGGCTGCCAATCAACCTGCACCAGGGGAGAACCATCTTGAAGAAACACGTGACGATCGCTGTGCTTGCGGCACTGACGGCAGCGGGTGCGACCGCCAGCGCCAGCGCAAAGGACTACACGATCGGCGTATCCGTGCCCACCGCGGACCACAGCTGGGCCGGCGGGATCATCTACCAAGCGGACCGCGTCGCCAAACTGCTCAAGGCCGCGCACCCGGGCATCAAGGTCATCATCAAGACATCGTCGGATCCGGTCAGCCAGGCCAACGCGGTTCAGGACCTGACGACCCAGGGCATCGACGCGCTCGTGATCCTGCCCATCGATCCCAATCCCCTCGTCAACGCCATGAAGGAGGTGAAGTCGCAGGGCACGTTCGTGGCGCTGGTGGATCGTTCACCGGCGGTCAACGACAGCTCGGTGCGCGACGTCTACATCGCCGGCGACAACTACGATCTCGGCGCCGTCGCTGGTCGCTACATCAAGACGCAGACTCCGGATGCCAAGGTCGTGGTGATCCGCGGGCTTCCCATCCCGATCGACCAGGAGCGCCAGAACGGCTTCGACAACTCGATCAAGGGCAGCGGCGTCTCTGTCCTGGGAAAGCAGTACGGCAACTGGAGCCGTGACGACGCTTTCAAGGTGATGCAGGATTTCCTCACCAAGTTCAGCCAGATCGACGTCGTCTGGTGCCAGGACGATGACATGGGTGTCGGCGTCCTTCAGGCCATCAACCAGGCTCATCGGACCGACGTCAAGTACATCGTCGGCGGCGCCGGTTCGAAGGCGTTCATCAAGATGGTCATGGACGGCGACAAGATGGTTCCGATCGACGTCCTCTATCCCGACACCATGGTCGCAACAGCGATGGAGATCACCGCCGCTCACCTCTATGACAATGTCACGGTTGCTGGACAATACACCCTGGATGCAACGCTCGTCACAAAGCAGAATGCTAAGAACTATTACTTTCCAGACTCCCCCTTCTAAGGCCGTTCGCCGGACGCTGTGCTGTATGATATCTTCACGACAGCATGGCGTCGTGTGTTAGGGCTCTGAATGATGTCTGCTGCTGGTGTATGACGCCTTAAGGTGATGGTCACGACAGGAGCACTTCATGGCAGCCCGGTTCGGTCTCGCGCCGCGAAACCTGCCTGGGCTGGCGGTGGACGGTGTCGATTGCGGCGAGAGCACGCTGGTCGGAATCGCTCCCTGCCCAGGCGGCAAGCCCGCCCAGATAGCCGCCGCGCCGCGCATCAGGCCGAGGGCAAAGCCGGCCTGGCTCGACGCCGGCCCGGGCAGGAGCTGACACAGGCCCACCAGGTCGGCGTAGGCCTGCTCGTCGATCCAACGCTTTCGCTCCACGATCTCGGCCCGGAAGTAGCCGAGATGCGCGACCGGGCCGCCAAAGCTGGTCACGCCCAGTTTGGCGAAAGTCGCCAGCACCTCCAGCGCAGGGTCGGCGCCGCGGCGCTCGCCGCCGGCCGTTCCGATGCTCTCCGACAGGCTCGTGTTTCCTCATGTCCATGGCTGGACGAGATCACGCGCCGTTCCTGTAAGACTCGCCGCCTGCGCACGTCGCGCGATTGGTTCGCCTCGTGCTAGGCTTCAGCATCTTCACGGCAGAGCAGAGCCCTGCATCCCCGCTCGACACCCTCAAAGCAGCGCACTGCGAACAGGTGTTCACCAGGGCCGCCTCAGGCGCGTGGCGCAAAGAACCAGAACTGCCACCGGATACTAGAATATATGCGCAAGGGTAACGTGTTCGTTGTGTGGCACCTGGACCGGATGCCCGATGGGATCAGCAACGTCCACGTTCAATCCGGTCTGGTGCTGCCTGCATGACAACCGAGGCCATGCCCTCAGCGTCAGGCATGCCCATCATCTCGCCCTCGACCCGATCGCGACCCCTGTGCTTGGCCCTGTAGAGCGCATCATCAGCCTCCAGCAGGAACGCCTCCTCGTTGTGCAGTTGCGTTGAGAGGGCGAAGCCGATGCTCACCGTGACTGGAGCGGAAACACCCGAACGGTTCACCAGGTCGAGCGACGCGATTGCCTGGCGGGCATGCAGCGCCGTGGCAAGAGCAGCCTGCCCCGAGGTGGCCGGCAGCAGCACGGCAAACTCCTCCCCACCATACCGCGCGACAAGGCCATGCTGCGGACGGGCTAGCTCCCGAAGCACCTCGGCCACACGGACAAGGCATTTATCACCCATGGGGTGCCCGTGCCTGTCGTTGTACTTCTTGAAAAAATCCACATCGACGAAGAGGACCGCGAGGGGCGTGTCGGCCTGCTTCGCCTCTGCCCACAGGGTTGACAGTACACCGTCAAAGGCACGCCGGTTTCCAACCCCGGTCAGTCCGTCCTCCAGGCTAAGCCGCTCGAGCCGGTCCTTCGCCTGCCGCAGGTCCTGCTGCGTGACGAGGCAGCGGGCATGGAGAAGCGATACCCGGAGCGCGTATATGGCGACGGCAACAAGGATGCTCGTGATGCCAGCGACAACCTGCTGCCGCGCGATCCAGGCACCGACGACTAGCAGCGCCGCTGTCAGGAACACCGGTCCAATGCTGTCGACAAACGCGGCGAACGGCGTCCGCAATCTGTCGGGTTCCGACAAGCTGCGCATTCCAAGCCCTGCTGCGCCTGCCACGACAAGGAAGGCAGGATCAAGCATGACGTCCAGCGCGGAGGCATCGGGCGGCGCTATGTGGTCGTACACGCTTCCCATGACGCCAAAGGTCAGGGTGAACAGGAGCATGGTGCGATCGAAGTGGTGACGCGAAGGAGAACGGTTGCCGCCTAAGAACCGAAGCGAGGCGAGTGCCGCCATGCAGACGTTCTCGACGTCGTAGATCGACAGGATGGACGCTCCTGACAGTGGCGTCAGCTGCTGCGACGAGAACGGCACCGCGCCAAAGATCACGGTGTAGCCGAGGACGGCGCCGAGCAACGCCTGCAGGCCATCGAGCAGCAGGAACAGGGAGCGGGGACGATCGATTTCCGAAACCGTCAGCGCCAGGAGAAGCGCCAGGCTGCAAAGAAAGTAGGAGAAGTCGACGGGCCCGGCCGAGAGGTCCATCGGGATCCATAGCGAGAGGAGAGAGCCCGAGGTCCAGAACAGGAAGGCGAGAGAGGCGAGCCGCCAGTTCGGCCGCAGCTCGGCATCGGCGGCGAACGCTGCGCGCCAGCATGCCATTGCCGCCACGGCCGGCCCGATCGCCAGGCAAACCGAACTCACGAAGCCATGCAGCTGCGGCAGAGCCGCGACGAGCGCGGCATGCAGCGTCATGAGAACGGGTATCGTTGCAATCGGGCCCAGGGCCGCCCACTTCCAGGCGCGCCCGATGCCCGGCAGGTCGGAGACCAGTGGGGTGTCGGGCGAACCGGGCAGGGCGACCAGTTCTGGCCTGGGCGGATCGGGTGTCCGTCCGGACAAGCCCCGCGTTATCACAGCCAGGCGATCGTGGACGCGCCCGGCCCATCGTGGTCGCGAGCCTGAGGCCTTCGGCTCCAGGGTGGGCAGATCGTGGGCGCCGAGGCTTGCTGGCGGGATGTAGCGGGGCTGCTGGTCCCTCAGCAGCGCTTCCGCCTCGTGGACAGGGAGCGGACGAGCGAAATGGTATCCCTGCCCGTGGCTGCACCCAAGCCTGCCCAGCAGGGCGGCCTGCTCGGCGTTCTCGATCCCTTCGGCAACAACGCTCAGTCCGAGCGACGCCGCAAGGCCGAGGATCG
>JBPBQX010000010.1:0-15035 GCA_050955025.1 Janthinobacterium lividum | reverse complement strand
GCTGCCGGGAAGGTGAACGCCCCCGCGTGCCCCGCGTTACACGCCGTGAGGGCTCGCAGTGGCGGGCCGTTCGTCACCCGAGGAGACCACCCGACCATGAACCGCATCGCCCGCTGGGGCTTCGCCCTGGCCCTGCTGCCCGTCGCCGCCTGCTCCAGCACCCCGCCCGCGCCCGCGCCGGTGGCCGAGGCTCCCCCGGCCGTCGCCCCCGTCGACCAGGCCTTCGTGACCATGGCCGCGCAGGGCGGCATGGCCGAGGTCCAGCTCGCCACCCTGGCGCAGACCAACGCCCGCAGCCCGCGCGTGAAGACCTTCGCGAGCGAGATGATCAAGGACCACGGCGCCGCCAACGACCAGCTGATGAAGATCGCGCAGGCGAAGGGCATCACCCCGCCGACCGACCTGAACGACATGCAGAACCAGCAGAAGACGATGCTGACCGCCGAGAAGGGCGCGAAGTTCGACCGCGACTACATGCACGGCCAGATCGCCGACCATCAGGCGATGATCCAGGCCTTCCAGGACGAGTCCACGAACGGCCAGGACCCCGAGATCAAGGCCTTCGCCGCCAGCACGCTGCCCGCGATCCAGCAGCACCTCGCCGAGGCGCAGAAGGCCTCGGGCATGAAGATGGCCCGCCCGATGATGCACAAGAAGATGGCGACGCCCGACTCCAACACCTGAGCCGACCCGCCCGGGGCCTCTCGTGCCCCGGGCGCCTCCCCACCCGCGCGCCCCATTTCCGCCGCAGGTGCGCCACACCCATGCCAGAGTTGCGGCATCCGCAGTTCAATCTTCCTTCAGACATGCGATCTAGGGTTGAGCGGACCACCCCGAGGGTCCGCTTCGCCAGGAGCCATGCCATGTCCCAGGATCGCCACGATGCCCCCCCGCCGTCCAACGAGACCGCGGCACGCGTGTGGGCGGAGGAGCGCGCCGCCATCCAGGCGCGCATCGACGAGGCCATCCACAAGGTCCTGACGGCGCCGCGAGCCGCCTGAGCAGGCAAGCAAGGCCGGGCGCTGCCCGGACCCGCAAAGGGTCCGAGGACCCTTTGATCCCTTGACCTAAGGGAGGCGTTCCAAGGGCGCAGCCTTTGGCGGAGTCCAGAGGCAGGGCCTCTGGCCTTCCTTACTCCGCCGCCGCCTTCGGCAGCTTCGCCCGCAGCCTGCGGATCCGCCGCGCGTCCGCGTCCATGACCCGGAACTCGACGCCCGACGGGTGGCTGATGACCTCGCCGCGCGCCGGCACCCGGCCGGCGAGCGTGAACACCAGCCCGCCCACCGTGTCGATGTCCGAGCCGCGCTCGTCCTCCGTCAGGATCGGCCCGAGCCGCGTCTCGAACGCGTCCACCTTGAGCCGCGCGTCCACGTCGAGCGTGCCGTCCGGCCGCTCCGTGAGCATCGGCCCCTGCACCTCGTCGTGCTCGTCGGCGATGTCGCCGGTGATCGTCTCGACCAGGTCCTCGATCGTGACCAGCCCGTCGATCCCGCCGTACTCGTCGACCACCAGCGCCAGGTGGATGCGCGCCATGCGCATCTGCAGCAGCAGGTCGAGCACCGGCACCTGCGGCGCCACCATCAGCGGCGAGCGCACGATCGCCTCGAGCTGGAACGCGTCCGCGCGCCCGACGTAGCCGAACAGGTCCTTGATGTGGACCATGCCCACGATCTCGTCGAGCTGCTCGCGATACACCGGCAGGCGGGAATGCCCCTCCGTCCGCACCCGGTCCAGCGCCTGCTCCAGCGTCACGTCCACGGGGATCGCGACGATGTCGGCGCGCGGCACCATGACGTCGTCCGCGGTGATGCCGCGCAGACGCAGCACGTTGGCGATCAGCGAACGCTCCTGCCGGTCGAGGTCGTGCAGCCCGTCGGCCGGCTCCGACCCGTCCAGCGTCGGCGCCGGCTCGGCCACCAGCTCGGCGATCGACTCGCGCACCCCGTGCTCCGCCCCGCGCCGCCGCCCGCCGAGGCTGAGCAGCCCCGCGACCCGCGACGCGAGCGTGGAGGCGCTCACCGCATCCCCCCGCGCGGCACGACGCCTGGCACGACACCGGGGCCGCGCGCGCCCACCGCCCGGCCGACGCGCCAGGGGTTCGGCACGCCCATCCTGTGCAGCAGCCACGCCTCGCGCATCTCCATGCGCCGCGCCTCGCCCGCGCCATGGTGATCGTGCCCGCGCAGGTGCAGCGCCCCGTGCAGCACGAGATGCGCGAGATGGTGCGACGCCCGCCGCCCGGCCGCGCCCGCCTCGCGCCGCACCACGCCGAGCGCCAGCACGATGTCGCCCGCCGTGCCCGGCCCCGCCTCGAAGGTCAGCACGTTGGTGGCATGGTCCTGCCCGCGGTGCCGCGCGTTGAGCCTGCGCACCACGCGGTCCGTGGTCAGCAGCACGCTGCCCGCCCCGCCGCCCAGCTGCGCCGCCCGCGCCACGATCCGCCCGCTGCCCCGCACCAGCGCATGCCAGCGCCGGTCCGCGACAATCACCTCGGGCACCACGCCCCCGCGCAACCGGGGTTCGAGCGGATCAGCCCCCGGCCCGTCCCGCGGATCGCGCCCTGCCGCCCCGGCAGCAATTCCCGTCCCCGCCGACGCGGGAGCGGGACTACTTCGTGGTTCCATCTTCGTCCGTTCTGGGGCGACGCCCGCCCGCATGGTCGCGCGCCGGCCCGCCGGCCGGCCCGTTCGCGGCCCGGCTGTCGCGCTCGGCCACGCTGCGCTGGTCATAGGCGTCCACGATGCGCGCCACCAGCGGGTGCCTCACCACGTCGCGCGAGGTGAACCGCGTGACCCCGATCCCGGCCACGCCTTCCAGCGTGTCGATCGCGTCGCGCAGCCCCGACGGCATCCCCGACGGCAGGTCCACCTGGCTCAGGTCGCCGGTGATCACCATGCGCGTGCCCTCGCCCATGCGGGTGAGCACCATCTTCATCTGCGCCGGCGTGGTGTTCTGCGCCTCGTCGAGGATCACGAACGCATGGCTCAGCGTGCGCCCGCGCATGAAGGCGAGCGGCGCCACCTCGATCTCGCCGGTGCCCATGCGCCGGATCACCTGCTCGCCCGGCATCATGTCGTGCAGCGCGTCGTAGAGCGGCCGCAGGTAGGGATCGACCTTCTCCTTCATGTCGCCCGGCAGGAAGCCGAGCCGCTCGCCCGCCTCCACCGCCGGCCGCGACAGCACGATCCTGTCCACCTGGTTGGACTGCAGCATCGCCACCGCCTGGGCCACCGCGAGATAGGTCTTGCCCGTGCCCGCCGGCCCGAGCGCGAACACCATCTCGTGCTTCGCCAGCATCTCCATGTACGACGTCTGCCCCGGCGAGCGCGGCCCCACCGCGCCGCGCTTGGTGCGGATTGCCGGCAGGTCCGACAGCGGCAGCCGCGGATCGATCTCCGCGCCGCCGCCCGACGCCTGGCGCACCCGCCCGCCCCGCGCCGCCTGCCCCATGCCGTCCTGACTCCCGCCCGACTGTGCCATGCCCCGCCGCCCCATGCCGCCCTGCGGCAGCGCCTCGCCGAACGCCCCGCCGCCCACGATCCCCACCTGCGGCACCACGACATGCAGCGCCGGCACCCCGGACGGCTCGCTGAGCCGGATCACCGCGTCGACGTCGCCGAGCCGGATGCTCTCGCCCCGCTCCAGCCGCCGGTACAGCCCGCCCAGCGCCGCCTGCGCCAGCGCGACCCGGTCCGCGTCGCCCGAGATCGCCACCCGGTTGCCCCGGCACGCCAGCCGCACGCCCAGCCCCTGCTCCAGCCGGGCCAGGTGCCGGTCATGGTCTCCCAGCAGCAGCGACAGCAGCGCGTTGTCGTCGAACTGCAGGGTCACCGCCCGCCCCAGGCCCACCGCCGGGATGTCCGGCGCCGTGGCGATCGCCGCAGGGGCGGGAAGGGGGGGCGCGCCCGGACCCGCAAGGGGCTGGGTGGGGGTGACGTCGGTCTGGCTTGTCAAGCGCAGGCTCTCTCCTGGTTGTCGACGACGGCTGCGGGAACACCCGCCCCGGCCGGGCCCGCGGCCTCGACCGGGTATCCCAGCAACGAGTTGGGGTGCCCGACCGCGATCTGCACCTCCCGCACCTGCCCGACGAGCGACATCGGCCCCTCCAGGTGCACCGGCTGCAGGTACGGCGAGCGCCCCGACACCTGCCCCGGATGCCGCCCCGCCCCCGTGAACAGCACCGGCAGCATCCGCCCCGCGCACGCCGCGTTGAACCCCGCCTGCTGCGCGCGCAGCAGCGCCTGCAGCGACTGCAGCCGCTCGTCGCGCATCGCTTCCGGCACCTGCAGCGGCGCGCCCGCCGCCGGCGTCCCCGGCCGGGGCGAGTACTTGAACGAGAACGCCTGCGCGAACCCCACCGCCTCGACCAGCCGCAGCGTCGCCGCATGGTCCGCGTCGGTCTCGCCGGGATGGCCCACGATGAAGTCCGACGACAGCGCGAGGTCCGGCCGCGCCGCCCGCAGCCGGTCCACCAGCCGCAGGTAGTCCTCCGCCGTGTGCCTGCGGTTCATCGCCGCCAGCACCGTGTCCGACCCCGACTGCACCGGCAGGTGCAGGAACGGCATGAGCTGCGGCAGGTCCCGGTGCGCCTCCACCAGGCAGTCCCCTGTTCCGGCGTCGCCCACCATGTCGCGCGGATGCGACGTCGTGTAGCGCAGCCGCAGGAGCCCCGGGATCCCCGCCATCGCCCGCAGCAGCCGCGCCAGCCCCCACGTCCCCCCGTCCGGCGCCTCCCCATGGTACGCGTTGACGTTCTGCCCGAGCAGCGTGATCTCGCGCGCCCCCTGCGCCACCAGCCGCCGCGCCTCCGCCAGCACCGCCCCCGCCGGCCGGCTCGCCTCCGCCCCGCGCGTATACGGCACCACGCAGAACGAGCAGAACTTGTCGCACCCCTCCTGCACCGTCAGGAACGCCGTGACCCCCTGCGGCGCCGCTGCGTCCGGCAGGAAGTCGAACTTCCCCTCCACCGGGAACTCCGTCTCGACCACCGCGCCCGCCGCCCGCGTCGCCCGCGCGACCATCTCCGGCAGCCGGTGGTACGTCTGCGGCCCGAGCACGATGTCCACGTAGGGCGCCCGCGCCAGGATCTCCGGCCCCTCCGCCTGCGCGACGCACCCCGCCACCGCGAGGATGGTGCGCTGCCCCCGCTCCGCCCGCGCCTGCTTGACCAGCCGCAGCCGCCCCAGCTCGGAGAACACCTTCTCCGCCGCCCGGTCGCGGATGTGGCAGGTGTTGAGCACGATCATGTCCGCGTCGTCCGGCCCGTCCGCCGGCCCGTACCCCACCGGCGCCAGCACGTCCGCCATCCGCAGGCTGTCGTACACGTTCATCTGGCAGCCCCAGGTGATGACGTGCAGCCGGCGGCGGCCGGGCGGGGCGGGAAGGTCTGCGGTCGGAGCGGTCATCGGCGCAATATCCCGGACCCGCCCGGAACAGCCCGGCGGGAGCGGCAGGAATCGGGACCGCCCGGAAGCGAGTCAACCCTGGAGACGACGTGCCGCAGCGGCGCTGATCCTGTGCCTGGGACAGCGGAGTGTCGCAGGACCGGCAGGCCCCGTGTCAAGCGATTCGCCGGAGAAGAAAGCATGGGCTCTGCCCAAACCCGCAAAGGGTCCGAGGACCCTTTGATCCCTTGACTTAAGGGATGCGTTCCAAGGGCGCAGCCTTTGGCGGAGTCCAGAGGCAGAGCCTCTGGCCTTGCCTTACTCGGCCGCCCGGTTCTGCCGCAGCCGCGCCGCCCCGTCCGCGACCTGCGCCCACGCCGCCTGCGCCAGCACCTTGCGCGACGCGAACTCGGCGGGGTCCATCGGCGGGTGCAGCCACACCGTTGCCCGCATCCCCCTGCACTGCAGCAGCCGCCAGACGTGCGGCGCCAGGTCCATGCCGCCGTACCACGCGAACAGCGCCCCCCCCCCCCCCCCCACCGGCAGCCCGCCGAGCCGGTCGTACACCACCGACACCGGCTGCACGAGCGGCCCGCCCGTGCCGGCCTGCCCCGCGCCCACCGCCGCGAAGAACGCCGAATGGAACGGCAGCACCCGCGTCCCGTCCGAGCTCGTGCCTTCCGGGAACAGCAGCAGGTTGTCGCCCGCCGCCAGCCGCCCCAGCAGGTCGTCGCGCTCGCGCCCGGTCCTCGCCCGCGTGCGGCTGACGAACACGGTGCGCCCCAGCCGCGCCACGGTGCCGATCCCTGGCCAGCGCGCCACGTCCGCCTTGGACACGAAGCACGCCTCGAGCACCCCCCCGAGCACGGGAATGTCGAGCCACGAGCTGTGGTTCGCCGCGAACACCACCGCCCGCCCCGCCGGACGCGCCACCGCGCCGACCACGCGAACCTCCATGCCCACGAGCCGCGCCACCACCGCCCAGAACACCCGCGCGAACACCACCTTGCCCCGCCCGGGCAGCGCCAGCAGCACCGCCTGCACCCCGCACGACGCCAGCGTCCAGGCGAGCAGCAGCGCGAGCCGCACCCCCGCCTGCACCGGCCGCGGCGTGGCGCGCAGCGGCGGCGCGGCGTCGTGCCCCGGCGCGTGGCCCAGGCAACGCGCGGCCACCAGGCGCGGCCGGGCCGGCACCTCGCCCAGGCTTGCGTGGGCAGGCGCGACCGGCGTGCGCGAGCCGCCTCGTGGATCGTTCATGTCCGACCTGTAACCCCGCACACCCCCGCCGGCAACGCCGCGGCGCGCACGATTTGGGGAAGCGCCGCAACCCGCGATAGGCTACCAGACCCGCAATGGATCGCCAGGCAACGCCGCGGAGCCCCGTCCGACGCAACCCGACGGGCCCGCGTCGCCGGACGGCCGCCGCCACCTCGGCGCGGCTCGCCCCCGCGGCATCCCCCGCCCTGGCGCTGCTCCTGGCGCTGTCGGCCTTCCCCGCCCGCGCCGCCGACCCCCAGCCCTACACCGTGACCTTCGCCAAGACCGGCAACGCCGCGCTGGACGCCGCGATCACCGGCTCCTCGCAGCTCCAGACGCTGCGCACGATCGCCCCGGTCGGCCCGTTCGCCCTGGCCGCGCGCGCCCGCGCCGACGTCGGCCGCCTCACCACCGCGCTGGAAAGCTTCGGCTTCTACGGCGCCACCCTGTCGATCCGCATCGACGGCCTCCCCTCCGACGACCCCGCGCTGCCCGAGCGCCTGTCCGCCCTGCCCGCCGGCCAGTCCGTCGCGGTGGCCGTGGGCGTGGACACCGGCCCGCTGTTCCACCTCGGCGCCGTGACCCTGAAGGGCGAGGTCCCCTCCCGCGCCCGCGACGCCCTCAAGCTCCACCCCGGCGACCCCGCCGTCGCCTCCGACGTGCTGGCCGCGCGCGACCGCGTGCTCACCGCGCTGCAGGAGGACGGCCACGCCCTGGCCAAGGTCGCGCCCCCCGTCGCCTACCTCCACCCCGACGCCCACACCCTCTCCGTGGACTACACGGTGGACGAGGGCCCGCGCGTCGACATCGGCCCGATCGCGCTGGAAGGCCTGGGCCGCGTGAACGAGCGCTTCGTGCGCCGCCGCCTCCTCGTCCACCCCGGCGAACTCTACCAGCCGAGCAAGATCGAGGCCGCCCGCACCGACCTGGCCGCCACCGGCGTGTTCTCCGGCGTGCAGGTCCGCGCCGCCACCGCGCTCGACCCCGCCGGCCGCCTGCCGCTGACCTTCGACCTGCAGGAGCGCCCGCGCCACGCCGTGGGCCTGGAGCTCGGCTACTCCACCGACCTCGGCATCGAGGTCACCGCGAGCTGGTCGGACCGCAACCTGTTCGGCAACGCCGAGCAGCTCAACCTGTCCGCCACCGCCACCGGCGGCGGCTCCGCCGTCAAGGGCCTCGCCTACGACGCCCGCGCCCAGTTCCTCAAGCCCGACCTGTGGCGCCGCGACCAGACCGGCGAGCTGGACGTGGAGGCCCTCAAGCAGAACCTGATCTCCTACAACCAGACCGCGATCATCGCCTCGGGCGCCCTGCGCCGCCGCTTCTCCGCGGCCTGGAACGGCAGCGTCGGCCTGCGCGCCGAGCAGGAGCAGATCACCCAGGTCGGCACCACCACCAACTACACGCTGGTCGGCGTCCCGGTCTCCGCGCAGTACGACGGCACCGGCCTCGCCGACCCGTTGCTCGACCCCACCCACGGCGTGCGCGCGGCGCTCACCGCCACCCCCACCGAGAGCCTCGCCGGCACCCAGCAGTTCTTCGCCATCCTCCAGGCCAGCGGCTCCACCTACCTCGACCTCGCCCACCTCGGCCTCGCGAAGCCCGGCCGCAGCGTCGTCGCCCTGCGCGCCCTGGTCGGCACCATCCAGGGCGCGGCCAGTCAGTTCTCGCTCCCCCCCGACCAGCGCTTCTACGGCGGCGGCTCGGCCACCGTGCGCGGCTACCAGTTCCAGGGCGTCAGCCCCTACTTCGCCCGCACCACCGTGCCCACCGGCGGCGCCGCGATCGACGCCGGCACCGTGGAGCTGCGCCAGCGCATCGTCGGCAACATCGGCGCCGTGGGCTTCGTCGACGCCGGCCAGGTCAGCGCGCGGCCCGCCCCCTTCGCCGGCACCCTGCGCGTCGGCGCCGGCATCGGCGCGCGCTACTACACCGCGATCGGCCCGATCCGCCTCGACGTCGCCGTGCCCCTCAACAAGCCCCCCGGCGGCGACACCTTCGAGCTCTACATCGGCCTGGGACAGGCGTTCTGATGCCCGAGCCCACGCACGCCGCCCCGGAAGAGAGCAAGGTCGGGCTCTGCCCGAACCCGCCAGGGCGAGCCGCCCTGGACTGGCCTCACTTAAGGTGTGCGTTCCAAGGGCGCAGCCTTTGGCGGAGTTTGAGGCGGAGCCTCAACCTTGCTGGCCCCGTCCGGAACCCGCCGGCATGAAGCGCGCCCTGCGCGTCCTCGCCTGGATCGTCGCCGTCCTCGTGGCGATCCCGGTCGTCGTGGTCGCCACGATCCTCCTCGCCGCCAACACCAACCCCGGCCGCCGCCTGATCGAGCGCGAGGCCGCCTCGCTCACCGGCGGCACGGTGACGCTGCAGGGCCTGTCCGGCCGCTTCCCCGACCGCCTGCGCCTCGCCCACGCCGAGCTGCGCGACGCCGACGGCGTGTGGGTCAGCCTGGACCGCCTGGCGCTGGACTGGTCGCCGCTCCGCCTCCTGTCGCGCGACGCCTTCATCGACCGCCTCGACGTCGACGCCCTGAACCTCGCCCGCCTGCCCGCGCCCGCGCCGGCCAGGCCCGACCAGCCCGCGAAGTCCGGCTCGTTCAGCCTCCCCGTGCGCGTCGACGTCCAGGCCCTGCACGTCCTGCGCCTCACCCTGGCCAAGCCCGTCGCCGGCGTCGCGGCCGTCGCCGAGATCACCGGCGCCGCCCACCTCGCCTCGCTGAGCGAAGGCGACGGCTCCGTCGCCGTCACCCGCATCGACAGCCCCGGCACCTACAAGGCGAGCGGCCGCATCGCCCCGGACTCGCTGCAGGCCACGATCGACGCCGCCGAGCCCCCCGGCGGCCTGGCCTCCTCCGTGGCGCACCTCCCCGACCTCGGCGCGCTCACCCTGCACGCCTCCCTCGACGGCCCCCGCACGGCCGAGGCCACGGTCCTCTCCCTCCGGGCCGGCGAGCTGCGCGCCGACGCCCACGGCACGCTCGACCTCGCGGACCGCAGCGCCGACCTCGAGATCACGGCCACCGCCCCTGCGATGACCCCCGCGCCCGGCGTCTCCTGGCGCTCCGTGTCGCTGCAGGCCCACACCCGCGGCCCGCTCGCCGCGCCCGAGGCCACCGGCCACCTCGACGTGGCCGGCGTGGCCGCGGCCGGCGCCACGCTGGACCGCCTGCTCGCCGACGTGAACGGCACCCTCGGCCACGTCGCGCTGAAGGCCAGCGCCGCCGGCCTGCGCATCCCCGGCCCGAAGCCCGAGCTGCTCGCCGCCGCGCCCCTGCTGCTCACCGCCGGCGTGCAGCTCGACGACCCCGCCCGCCCCGCGACCTTCGCCCTGTCCCACCCCCTGCTCGACGCCGCCGGCACCGCGCGCACCGCCGGCGACCTGTCCGCCGCGGTCCACCTGACCCTGCCCGAGCTCGCCCCCCTCGCGGCCGCCGGCGGCGTGGACATCCAGGGCCACGCGGCACTCGACGCCACCGTGTCCCGCCCCGCCGCCTCCGGCACGACGACGCCCCCGATGCGCGTCGGTCTGGACGGCACCGTGGCGATCACCGGCGGCCTGGCCCCGGTCCCCGCGCTCGTCGGCGATGCCGGCAAGCTCTCCGTCGCCGCCGTGCTCGACGGCGCGAACGTCACGCTCGATCACGCCACGGTGGACGGCCGCGCCCTGCACCTGGCCGCGAACGGCACCGACCGCGCCAGCGTGCTCGACCTGGACTGGAGCGCCGCGCTGCCGGAACTGGCTGCCCTCACCGCGAAGCTGTCCGGCGACCTCGCCGCCAAGGGCCACGTGTCCGGCCCCCTGCCGGGCTCCGCCGCCGCCACGACGGCCGCCCCCCCCGCCGAGGCCGCCACGCCCGGCGCCGCTCCGCCGGCCACCCCCCCGCCGCCCGGCCTCGCCGTCACCGCCACCGCCGACGGCAACGTGGGCGCCCCCGGCATCCCGCGCGGCCCCGTGCACCTCGCCGTCGACGCGCACGGCCTGCCCGCCGCCCCCGACGCCACGCTCACCGCCACCGGCCGCTTCGACAACGCCCCCGTCACCCTCGACCTTTCGGCCCGCAGGCAGCCCGACGGCACGCTCCACGCCACCCTGCGCCGCGCCGAATGGAAGAGCGCCCAGGCCACCGCCGACGTCGACCTCCCCCCCGGCGCAACCCTGCCCGTGGGCAGTGTCGACCTGCGCATGGCCCGCCTCGCCGACCTGGAGCCCCTGCTGCACCAGGCCGTCCGCGGCGCGCTCACCGCCAGGATCGACATGGCCCCCGGAAGCGGGCTCCCCGGCACCGCCGCCCCCCAGGCCAGGATCGACGTCCAGGCCCGCGACCTCGCCCTCGGCACGAACGGCGTCGCCCGCCTGTCCGTGACCGGCCGCGTGGAGAACCCCGCCGCCGCCCCCAGCGTCGCCCTGAAGCTGGACGCCGCCGGCCTCCAGGCCGGCGCGATCACCGGCGCCGCGCAGCTCGACGCCACCGGCCCGCAGGACGCGCTCGCCCTGCGCCTCGCCACCACCCTGCACAACGTCGCCGGCGGCGACGCCACCGCCCAGGCGCAGGCCCTCCTCGACCTGCCCGCGAAAACCCTTCTGCTCCGCACCCTCGCCGCCAACGCGAAGGGCGAGCAGCTTCGCCTCACGGCCCCCGCGAAGCTCACCTTCGCGCCCGCCGTCGCCGTGGACCGCCTCCGCCTGGCCCTCGGCGACGCCACCGTGGACGTCGCCGGCCGCCTGAGCCCCACGCTCGACCTCACCGCCGCCGTCCACAACGTCACTCCCGCGCTGGCAAAACCCTTCGCGCCCACGCTCGACGCCCAGGGCCGCATCGACCTGGACGCCCGCCTCGCCGGCACCCCCGCCGCCCCCACCGGCACGGTCAAGCTCACCGCCGCGGGCATGCGCCTGCGCACCGGCCCCGCCGCCAGCCTGCCCCCCGCGAGCCTCGCCGCCACCGCCCAGCTCGCCGGCGGCGCCGCCCGCATCGACGCCCGCCTCGCCGCCGGCCCGAAGGTCAGGCTCGCGGTGACCGGCCAGGCCCCCCTCGGCGCCGGCCCGCTCGCCCTGGCCGCCCGCGGCACGATCGACCTGTCCGTCGCCGACCCGATCCTGACCGCCGGCGGCCGCCGCGTCCTCGGCCAGCTCGCGCTCGACACCACGGTCGCCGGCACCGCCGCCGCCCCCCGCCTCGCCGGCACCGTCCGCCTCGACCGCGGCGAGGTGCAGGACTACGCCCAGGGCCTGCACCTGACCGACGTGACCGCCCTGGTCGAGGCCGCCGGCGACACCCTGCGCCTCGCCAGCCTGTCCGCCAGGGCAGGGCAGGGCACCATCACCGCCAGCGGCACGGTGGGCGTGCTCGCACCGGGACTGCCCGTCGACCTGCGCATCCGCGCCGCCAACGCCCGCCCCCTGTCCTCCGACCTGCTCACCGCCGTGCTCGACGCCGACCTCTACCTCCGCGGCCAGGCGAAGACCCGCCTCGACGCCGGCGGCACGGTGACGATCCGCTCCGCCTCCATCAACGTCCCCAGCTCGCTCCCCGTCAGCGTGGCCAAGCTCGACGTCATCCGCCCGGGCGACAAGCCGCCCGCCCCCTCCGGCCCCGCGCTCCTCGTCGGCCTCGACCTGACCGCCGACGCCCCCGGCCAGATCTTCGTGCGCGGCCACGGCCTCGACGCCGAGCTGGGCGGCCGCCTCCACGTCGGCGGCACCTCCGCGTCCCCCCAGATCTCCGGCGGCTTCGACCTGCGCCGCGGCTCCTTCTCGCTCGCCGGCACCACCCTGCGCTTCTCCCGCGGCCGCGTCGGCTTCGACGGCACCGGCGTGAACAACAAGATCGACCCCACCCTGGACTTCGAGGCCGACACCACCGCCGGCAACACCACCGCCATGCTCCACGTCGGCGGCTACGCCGACGCGCCCAAAATCAGCCTCACCTCGAACCCCGAGCTCCCCCAGGACGAGGTCCTCGCCCGCCTCCTCTTCGGCCAGAGCCTCAAGCAGCTCAGCCCCTTCCAGATCGCCGCCATCGCCGGCGCGCTCGCCGACCTGTCCGGCGTCGGCGGCGGCGTCGACCCCCTCTCGCGCGTGCGCAAGGGCCTCGGCCTGGACCGCCTCTCCCTCGGCAGCGCCGCCAACGGCAACGGCGCCAGCGTCGAAGCCGGCCGCTACGTCGCCCAGGGCGTCTACGTCGGCGCCAAGCAGGGCACCAGCGGCGGCACCCAGGCCCAGGTCCAGATCGACCTCACCCGCCGCCTCAAGCTCCAGACCACCATCGGCACCGGCGGCGGCACCCCCGCCACCGGCATCACCCCCGACAACGACCCGGGCAGCAGCGTTGGCCTCAAGTACCAGTTCGAGTACTGAAGGAAGCAAGGTTGAGGCGCTGCCTCAAACTCCGCCAGGGCGAGCCGCCCTGGACCGGCCTCCGTCAAGAAGCCCTCCCCCCTCTGCGACGCCCCACGCCATCTCGCCGCGCAGGACGCCAGCCCCCGAAAGCCCCGAATCCGTCTCGCGCGGCAGGACGCCCGACGTCACGGGGGTCGTGACATCCGCCACGGGCAAGACACCGGCCCCGCTCCCCCGTCCCGTACCGCCCGCGCGCCCCCGACGCACGCCGCCCGACAAGCGCCCGCGCCCCTTCGCCCTTGCGGCCCGCCCCGCCTTCGGTTCTCCTCCGCCCGCAGGCAAGGAGGCCGGAACCGATGAAGGCATGCGCGGCGATCCTGGTGGCGCTGGCGATCGCGACGCCCCCCGCAACCGCCGCGGAGCTGCGAAGCTGCCTGGCGACCGTGGGCTTCCAGCGCTCCTCCACCCTGGCGGTGCAGTGCGCCGCGGTGATCCACTCCGGCACCATCTGCCGCCTGGAGCAGCCCTGCGACCAGCTCGTCCTCGGCATCCGCCAGGGCTGCGCGGCGCTCGCCAACAACGACCCCCTGAACCTCCCCCCGTTCTGCGGCGACGCCCTCCCGGCCCGCTAGGCCCCGGCCGCATGGCTCGCCCACGACCCATGCGCCCCGCGGTCAGCGACGCCGGACACGGTTGCGTCAGCAACGGCCCGCGTGTTGCGCACTGCAACACCGGCCTTCCCTGCGCCCGGCCGATCCGCTAGAACCGGAACGTCGCTGACCGATCGGTCAGATGCCGAAGGGCGCCCGCTCGGGACTGCCGCCGCGGCCAGGGGAGCGTGGGCAATGGACAGGCATCAGGTCGACGACGCGCCCGGGCCCGACGAACGCCAGTCCCGATCCGACGACCTCCGCGCGCCGGAGCAGGACGACGCCGGCGAAACCCGTCCCCGCGGCGACGCCGACCGCCCCGCCCGCACCGCCCCGGACAAGGACGACGACGGGAAGTCCGGCGACGAAAAGGACGGGGACGACAAGTCGAAGTCCGACAAGGAAGACAAGAAGGACGGCGACGGCAAGAAGGGCGACGACGAGGACCCCGAGCAGGCGAAGCGCCGCAAGAAGGCGCGCCCGTTCGTGCGCGCCGGCATCGTTCTTGTGCTGCTGGTCCTGATCGCCGGCGGCTTCTACTACTGGTGGTCGAACAAGGACCTGGAGGACACCGACGACGCCTACACCGACGGCCGCGCCGTCACCATCGCGCCGCACGTCGCGGGCTACGTCACCCGGCTCGCGGTCAACGACAACGAGTTCGTCCACCAGGGCCAGGTGCTGATCGAGATCGACCAGCGCGACTACCTCGCCGCCCGCGACCGCGCCCAGGCGCAGCTCGCCACCGCCGAGGCGCAGGTGCAGTCCCAGCAGCAGGCCACCGAGGTCGCCAAGGTCAGCTTCCCCGCCCGCCTGCAGCAGGCCCGCGCCAACCTCGACGCCGCCAAGGCCGCCCAGTTCAAGGCGCAGACCGACTTCAACCGCCAGCACCGCATCGACCGCGCCGCCACCACCCAGGCCGACGTGGACGCCAGCACCGCCGCCCTCGGCCAGGCCAACGCCCAGGTCGAGCAGGCGCAGGCCGCCGTGCTCCAGGCGACCCCCGTGCAGGCCAACATCGGCGAGCAGACCGCCACCGTGACCCAGCGCCAGTCCTCCGTCGCCGAGGCCAAGGCAGCCCTCGCCACCGCCGAGCTGAACCTGTCCTGGACCCACGTCACCGCTCCCCAGGACGGCTGGGTCACCCACCGCAACGTCAACCAGGGCGACTACGTCCAGCAGGCGCAGCAGATCCTCTCCGTGGTCTCCCCCGAGGTCTGGATCACCGCCAACTTCAAGGAAACCCAGCTCGCCCGCATGCGCACCGGCCAGCACGTCAACATCGGCATCGACGCCTACCCCTCGCTGAAGCTGCACGGCCACGTCGACGGCATCCAGTCCGGCTCCGGCTCGCGCTTCACCGCCTTCCCGCCGGAGAACGCCACCGGCAACTACGTCAAGATCG
>JBPBQX010000009.1:0-17035 GCA_050955025.1 Janthinobacterium lividum | reverse complement strand
GTGTCGGATTTCGACTACGAGTTCCAGATGGCGGGGATGAACTACCGCCTGGACAGCGGCGTGGAGACGGTGTTCCTGATGGCCAGCGAACGGCACCAGTTCATCTCGTCGCGCTTCGTCAAGGAGATCGCGCGCCTCGGCGGCGACATCTCCTCGTTCGTGCCCCCCCTTGTGCTGGAGCGCACCCTGGCGCGCTGCCGGCGCCCTCCCGGAGCCCCGTGATGCAACGCCGCACCCTTCTCGCCACCCTCGCCGCTGGAGCCCTCATGTCCGACGCCGCCGCCAACGCCCAGACACCCGCAGAGAACGACCCCTCCAACACCGTCAACATGAAGCTCAAGGACGGCGTGGTGGTAATCCGCCTGCGCCCCGACCTGGCGCCGCTGCATGTCGAGCGGGTCAAGACCCTGTGCGCGCAGAAGTTCTACGACAACACCCCGTTCCACCGCGTGATCGAGGGCTTCATGGCCCAGGGCGGCGACCCGACCGGCACTGGCACCGGCGGCAGCCAGCTCCCCGACCTGAAGGCCGAGTTCACCCGCGAGGCGCACTTCCTGCGCGGCACGGTGGGCGCCGCCCGCTCGGGCAACCCGAACAGCGCCAACTCCCAGTTCTACATCATGTTCGCGCCCGCCCCGAGCCTGGACGGCCAGTACACGATCTGGGGCAATGTCGTGCAGGGCATGGAGTTCGTCGACAAGATCAAGCGCGGCAACCCCGCCAGCAACGGCATCGTCTCGCCGCCGCCGGACCGCGTCATCACCATGCGGCTCGCGTCCGACAACAGCTAGGCGGCAAGGCCGGAGGTTCCGCCTCCGGACCTCGCAAAAGGCTCGCCTTCGGAAACCTCGACCCGGGCCGGCGGCACGCGACGTGGCGCCGGCCTTTTCGTGCGCCGGTCCAGGGGCGCTGCCCCTGGCGGGTCCAGGGCGGCGCCCTGGCCTTGCTTTCCGCCCCCCGCAACGGATAATTGCGCGCAACGGCCCCGAAACGGCCGGCAACGATGCTGCGACGCGACGATCCGGCAACAGGGGAGACGGGCCACATGACACCGACAGAGGCCGGGCGTATCCGGCTGACCCCTGCGTTCCTCGAGCTGGAGCGCAAGCGGTCGCGCTTCAGCTGGACGCTCACCGTGCTGATGCTGGTGCTGTACTTCGGCTTCATCCTGCTGGTGGCGTTCGACAAGCAGCTCCAGCTCATGGGCACGATGGTGACGCGCTCGATCAGCCTGGGCTTCCCGCTCGGGCTCGGCGTGATCCTGTCCGCGATCGTGCTCACCGGGGTCTACGTGCTGCGCGCCAACACCGAGTTCGACCGCCTGACGCGCGAGATCGTCACCGGCAACGCCATGTCCGCCGCCGTGCCGTTGCGCCCCGTCCAGGACGCGCGCGTGGCCGGGGGCGTGCGCTGATGCGCCGCGTGGCGGGCGTCGCCCTGGCCGGGGCGGCCTTTGCGGTGCCGGCGCGGGCCGCGGGCCCGGCGATCGAGGGCGCGGTGCAGATGCAGCCGACCAACTGGACCGCGATCGCCATGTTCGCGGCCTTCGTGGCGCTGACGCTGCTGATCACGCTGTGGGCGTCGCGGCGCACGTCCTCGGCGTCGGACTTCTACACCGCGGGCGGCGGCATCACCGGGTTCCAGAACGGCGTGGCCATCGCCGGCGACTTCATGTCCGCCGCCTCGTTCCTGGGCATCTCCGCGCTGGTTTACGCCAACGGGTTCGACGGGCTGATCTACTCGATCGGCTTCCTCGTGGGCTGGCCGATCCTGATGTTCCTGATGGCAGAGCGGCTGCGCAACCTCGGGCGCTTCTCCTTCGGCGACGTGGTGACCACGCGCATGGGCGAGACGCCGATCCGCACGATGGCGGCGGTCAGCTCGCTGGTGGTGATCGCGTTCTACCTGATCGCGCAGATGGTCGGCGCGGGCCAGCTCATTCAGCTGCTGTTCGGCCTGCCCTACACCTACGCCGTGGTGATCGTGGGCGTGCTGATGATCCTCTACGTCACGCTCGGCGGCATGCTGGCCACGACGTGGGTGCAGATCATCAAGGCGCTGCTGCTCCTCGCCGGCGCCACCTACATGGCGTTCTGCGTGCTCAACACCTTCGGATTCAACGTCAACGACCTCTTTGCCCGCGCGATCGAGATCAGCCCCAAGCACGACGCGATCCTGCGCCCGGGCGGCTCGAACCCCGTCAACGCGATCAGCCTGGGCATCGCGCTGATGTTCGGCACCGCGGGCCTGCCGCACATCCTGATGCGCTTCTTCACCGTCGCCGACGCGAAGGAGGCCAGGAAGTCGGTGTTCTGGGCCACCGTGTTCATCGGATACTTCTACATCCTGACCTTCATCATCGGCCTCGGCGCGATCGTGCTCGTCGGCAGCAACGCGGCGTTCAAGACCGCCACCGGCGCGCTGATCGGCGGCTCCAACATGGTAGCGATCCACCTGGCCGACGCGGTCGGCGGCAACGTCCTGCTCGGCTTCATCTCGGCGGTGGCGTTCGCGACCATCCTCGCCGTGGTGTCCGGCCTGACGCTCGCCGGCGCCACCGCGGTCAGCCACGACCTGTACGCCCGCGTCATCGCGCGCGGCCGCGTCACCGAGGGCCGCGAGGTCCGCGTCTCCAAGATCGCCACGATCGTGCTCGGCGTCATCGCCATCCTGCTCGGCATCGTGTTCGAGAAGCAGAACGTCGCCTTCATGGTCGGCCTCGCCTTCGCGGTCGCCGCGAGCTGCAACTTCCCGGTGCTGCTGCTGTCCATGTACTGGCGCGGGCTGACCACGCGCGGCGCCCTGCTCGGCGGCTGGCTCGGGCTGGTCACCGCGGTCACCCTGACCGTGCTCAGCCCGGCGATCTGGGTGAAGGTGTTCGGCAACGCAGCCCCGATCTTCCCCTACGACTCGCCGGCGATCTTCTCGCTGCCGCTGGCCTTCCTGGGCTGCTGGCTGGGTTCCATCACCGACCGCAGCGCCTCCGCACGCATCGAGGCAGCGGCGTTCGACGCGCAGTACGTCCGCTCGCAGACCGGCATCGGCGCGGAGGGGGCCACCGCGCACTGAGCCGCAAGGAAGGTCGAGGCTCTGCCTCGAGCTCCGCCAAAGGCTCGCCTTTGGAAACCTCGACCGGGCCGGCGGCACATCCCAGGGGCGTGCCGCCGGCCTTTTTCGTGCGCCGGTCCAGGGGCGCCGCCCCTGGCGGGTCCAGGGCAGCGCCCTGGCCTTCCCTTCTCCCGTCGCACATGTCCGCATTGTCACGCGCCGCCGCGAAGCTGCCACGAACCTGCCCTGCGGCCGCCTTCCGCGCGGGGCTTCCTGTGCCTGTCCGGCGATCCTGCCGGGCCACAGGACATCCAGTCATGACCCCCTCCCGCCTGGCCACCGCGACCCTGCTGCTCGCCGGCCTCGCGCTGCCCGCCCTGGCCCAGGGCCCGGCGACGACCGGCACGGCCACGCCCATGACCGGCAGCGCGGTTGCCGGCGCCCCGACCGCCAGGATTGGGACCACGACCCCGGTGGCGACGTCCTCCACGGCGGCCACCGGCACCGCGACGCCGGCCGTTCCCGGGGGCGCGATGGCCCATGCGACGCCCGAGGCCGCCAAGGCCGGTGCCGCCACCGAGGCCCGCCCGCACGCCGACGCCACCCCCGCCCACGGCGCAGTGCGCTCGCACCGCCGCCTCGCCTCGGCGTCGCGCATGGACCGCCCTGGCACGACACACACCACCAGCGGCGAGGTCGCACCCGCGACGACCCGCTGAGCCGTCGGGCGGGCCGCAGACCGGTCCGCCCCACCGCGCCAGGCCTGGGCTGCCGACCAGGCCTGGTCGCGCCTTCCGTGCGCAGAGCTTCGCAAGGATCACCCCATGGCCCCGCACGACTACCGTCGCCTGCTGCTCGCGCACCGCAACTCGGGGCCGACCCACGTCCCGGCACACCATGCGGCCGAGCCGTCCGGGACGCCGCGCGCTGGCGATGCCCCGACGGAGCTGCCCGGGTCGCGTACCGCCTCGCCCGCGGATCCTGCGGAACCGGGTGCGTCACCCTCCATCCGCACCGCATGCTGACCCTGCGAACCGCGTCCCTTCGCCCCATCTGAGCAGTCCGCGGCCCCGACCGTCGTGCCTCGGGCCGCGCGTGCCGGAGGGATGCGCATGTGCGGGCGTTTCGTGAGCGACCTTGCCCCCGCCGAGGTCGCTGCGCTGTTCGAGGTGGTGGCGCCGCTGCCCAACGCGGCGCCGAGCTGGAACATGGCGCCCACCATGCAGGCCCTCGTGGTGCGCCACCACCGCGCCAGTGGCGAGCGCCGGCTCGACCTGCTGCGCTGGGGCTTGCTGCCGCATTTCATCAAGGACCCGAAGGCCGCGCGCAGGCCGATCAACGCCCGCGCCGAGACCGTGCGGTCGCTGCCGCTGTTCCGCCTGGCGTTCGCGCAGCGCCGCTGCCTGGTGCCGGCCACGGCGTTCTACGAATGGCGCGCCGAGCCCGACGGCAAGCAGCCCTTCGCCGTCGCCCGTGCCGACGGGGCGCCGATGGCCCTGGCCGGGCTCTGGGAGAGCTGGACCGCGCCCGAAGGCGAGGTGCTGCGCAGCTTCACGATCGTGACCACCACTGCCAACGCCGAGATGTCGGCCCTGCACGAGCGCATGCCGGTGATCCTGGAGCGCGACGCCTGGGCGCCCTGGCTCGACGGCGCGCCGGATGCCGCGGCCGGGCTGATGCGGCCGGCGCCGGACGGAACCCTGCGCCTCTGGCCGGTCAGCCGCAGGGTGAACAGCGTGCGCAACGACGGGCCGGAGCTGCTGTCGCCGTTCGCGCTGCCGGAGCCGGAACCGGCGCCGGCAGGGGCGAACCCGGCCTGAGCCAGGAAGCAGGGCCGGGCTCTGCCCGGACCCGCCAAAGGCCTAGAGGTCTTTGGAAACCCTCTCCTTAAGTGAAGGCGATCCAAGGGCCCTGCCCTTGGCGGAGCTCGAGGCAGAGCCTCGACCTTGCTTCCTCAGAACCCGCCGAGCGTGGCCACCACGGTGACCACCAGCATCACCGTCAGCATCGCGAACCCCGAGTTCAGCAGCCGTGCCTCCGCCTCGGTGCGCGCCTCGGCGTGGCGCGTCGCCACCCGCCACATCACCAGCGTGATCCCGGTGGCGACGCAGCTCGCCAGCGTGGCGACGTTCTGGTCGGTCACGCGCTACCCTGCCGCGCGAGCACGATGCCCGCCAGGTCGCCCACGTTGCGCAGCGAGTCGATGTCGCCCGTGGACAGCTCGATGCCGAACCGCTCCTCGGTCGCCATCATCACCTCGATCTGCTTGAAGCTGTCCCAGCCCGGCACGTCGCGCGCCGACAACGCGGGCGACACCACCATGTCGGCCCGCCCGAACACCGTGCGGAAGATCCCGCCCAGCGCCTCGTACACCTCGGCTTCCGTCACGTCATGCTCCCCACCCGTTCGAGTCCGGCCGATGTACGCGCACCGGCTCCGGCAACCGGAAGCTGCCGTAGCCCTCCTGGCGCACACGCCACGCATGTGCTTGTACACGCGTTGCCGCGTTCCGCTATGCCCCGGACCCGCTCCGCCCGGCGAGGCGCCCGGCTTGCGGCGGCCTTGCCGTAGAGGCAGGTTCGCCACTCCAGCAGCAGGGGAGCAACCGACGTGCCACGTGCCACCCTTTTCGTCCTGCTCGCCCTGGCAGGCCCCGCGCACGCGGCCCCGGCAGCCGCGCCCCCCGCCGGCAACGACGTCGCCCCCGTAGGCACGCCGACGTCCCGCGAGGCCACGACGCCCGCACGGTCCGAAGCCCGCCCTGATCTGGCAGCCACGCCGCCGGGCGAGGGCCCGCCCGCGGCCGGTTCCGCGCAGCTCCCGTCGGAACCGGCGGGCACGCCGACCCCGGCCTCCGTTCCCGGCGCGACCACGACCGCGCCCGAGGCGGAGCCGCCCGCCAGTGCCGACGCGTCGGGCAAGCCACCCGCGGAGATCCCCGGCAGCCCCGGGGCCGGCACGTCCGGCGCAGCAACGTCCGGCCCTGCGGAGGCCGGCGCCGCCCCGGTCGCGGGGCACGGTGCGCCGACCGCGCTCCAGGCGTTGCCGCTGCCGCCCAGCACGGCCCGCCTCGCGGTGTCCGGCGTGCTCGGGCGCACCGTGGACGGGTCGGACGGGCAGGACATCGGCCGCGTGGTGGACGTGCTGGTCGACGGCAACGGTCAGCCGCGTGCCGCGGTGATCGACTTCGGCGGCTTCATGGGGCTGGGCTCGCGCAAGATCGCGGTGGAGTGGGGCGCGTTCAGCTTCCCGCCTGGCGGCTCCGACGCGGTGCTGCGGATTGTGCTCAGCCCGGAGCAGATCAAGGACACTCCGGAGTACGCGGGGCCGGGCAAGCCTGTCACCGTGGTCGGCCCGGGAACCCCCGTGCCGCGGCCGGGCCCCTGAGCGCCGCCCATCCGGCCGGCGCGCCGGACCGTCGCGCGCGGCTGGGCCTCGACCTGCTGAACTTCTTCGTCGCCAACCTGCAGACCGCGTTCGGCCCGTTCGTGTCCGTCTACCTCACCACGCAGGCCTGGACGCAGGGGCAGATCGGCCTGGCGCTCAGCATCGGCACGGTGGCGTCGATGGCCAGCCAGATCCCGGCCGGCGCGCTGGTCGACCGCCTGCCTGGCAAGCGCGGCGCCGCGGCGGTGGCGATCCTGGGCGTGATCGGCGGCGCGCTGCTGCTGGCCGCCTGGCCGGCGCGCCTGCCGGTGGCGGCGGCCGAGGTGCTGCACGGCTTCGCGTCCTGCGTGCTCGGCCCGGCGATCGCGGCCATCAGCCTGGCCGCGGCCGAGGCGGGTGGCGTCGCGGCCGGCGAGCGCTTCGGCCGCAACGCGCGCTGGGCATCGATCGGCAACGGCGTCGCGGCCGGGCTGATGGGCGCGTGCGGCTTCTGGATCTCGGCGCGCGCGGTGTTCGTGCTGGCCGCCCTGCTTGCCGTGCCGGGCCTGCTGGCGCTGCGCATGATCCGCCCGGCCGCCGCGCGCTTCCCCGGGCCGGCCGACGCTCCCGGCCCGGCGGCACCCGTCGCGCCGCAGCTCCCGGTGCGCGCGTTGCTGACCGACAGGCGCCTGCTCGCGTTCTCCGCCTGCGTGGCGCTGTTCGGCCTGTCCAACGGCGCCATGCTGCCGCTCGCCGCCAGCCAGGCCACCGCCGAGATCGGCGCGCGGGCCCAGCTCGTGATCGCGGCCTGCATCGTGCTGCCGCAGCTGCTAGTGGCGCTGCTGTCGCCGGCGGTGGGGCGGATCGCCGAGCGGCGCGGGCGGCGCGGGCTGCTGCTGCTCGGCTTCGCGGCGCTGCCGGTGCGCGGCGTGCTGCTGTCGCTGCAGCTCGGGCCCTACCCGCTGGTCGCGATCGAGGCGCTGGACGGCATCGGCGCGGCCTCGCTCGGCGTGCTGCTGCCGCTGATCGCGGCCGACATCACGCGCGGCACGGGGCGCTTCAACCTGTGCATGGGGTTCCTGGGGCTGTGGACCGCCGGCGCCGCCACGCTGAGCACGGCGCTGGGCGGCCTGATCGCGGACCGGGCCTCGGTGGGCGCGGCGTTCCTGGCGCTGGCGGGGGCAGGGGCGGCGGGCACGCTGCTGGTCTGGGCGGTGATGCCGGAGACGCGGCGGCCGTAGGGAAGCAAGCATGGGCTCTGCCCAAACCCGCAAAGGGTCCGAGGACCCTTTGATCCCACTTGCTTAAGGGATGCGTTCCAAGGGCGCAGCCTTTGGCGGAGTTTGAGGCAGAGCCTCAACCTTACTCGTCCGACGCCGGCTCCTGCTCCGCGTCGTAGCTCACCTGCAGCACGGTGAGCCACGGGTAGCGCGTATCCACGATCGTGCCATCCGGGTTGGCGAGCTTCCCGTCGGCGGTGACCGGAACGTGCTTCATCGTCACCGCGTCGTCGACGTTGCCCCCTACCACGCTCAGCGTCCCTGGCTGGCGCGTGACCACGATGTCGCAGTGTCCCGGCCACAGGGTGGGGGTGGGCAGGTCGGCGAAGCGCAGGGTGGCGGAGTGCCCGCGCCCCATGCAGATCAGGTCGCCCTCCTGCGGGGCATAGTCCACCGGGTTGCGCGCGTGCAGGATCGGAGAGTCGCCGGAAGCGGCCGCGTTGACGTAGGTCGAGTGGTTGGGCGAGTACGGGAACCGCGTACCCGCGCCCGCAACACGCATCACGTAGGAGATGAACGCGGCCGACCAGGCATAGTGCGCGTCGTGGGTCGCATCGAACACGTGACCATCGACGTCGTGCTTGCCGGTCCAGCCGGCCTCGCGCTCGCCCGGGTCCTGGCCGATCCACCAGTACTGGCCGACCTGCTGCCAGAGTCCCGGCTGGCGCTCGGGCTTGTCGGCAGGCGCGGGGATGGGGCGGGTATCGGGCGGGTCGTCGTCCACCGGCTGGCCGAACATGCGCCACTGCGCGAGGGCGATGGCGACCACATCCGCGCGCGTGAACGGCTCGAAGTCGCGGCTCGCGAAATCGGGCACGCGGTCGGCCGATACCAGGGGACCGGAGCCGTAGGGACCCTGCGTGACCGGCGTCTGGCCCGGCACGTTCTTCGGCCTGGACGCGCACCCTGCCAGGGCCAGCAGGGCCACGGCCACGAGGGTCGCGGGGCTAGGGCGGGAACGCGCTGCGCATGCGGGGATCATCATTCGTGCGTGCCACGCCCTCGCGGGTCCCGCAACCGCGGGCAGGGCAACATCACGCGAAAACGGGCGACCACACGCGAAAGTTGTGGGTCGCCCGGTTCGTGGGTCGGCGTCGGCTAGGCTGCGGCGGCCTGCGTGGCCATGCGGCGCTCGGCCACCTGGGTGCGCATGGACTTCTGGAGCTTCTCGAAGGCGCGCACCTCGATCTGGCGCACGCGCTCGCGGGAGATACCGTACTGCTGCGACAGCTCCTCCAGCGTGGTGGCGTTGTCCTTCAGGCGCCGCTCGATCAGAATGTGGCGCTCCCGCTCGTTCAGCGTCTTGAGCGCGTCGCCGAGCAGGGCCTTGCGCCCGGTCAGTTCCTCGCGCTCGGCAAGCTCGCTCTCCTGGCCCTCGCCGTCGTCGACAAGCCAGTCCTGCCACTCGCCCTCGCTGTCGGCGCGCACGGGGGCGTTCAGGCTGTGGTCGGGCGCGGCCAGGCGGCGGTTCATGTTGACCACGTCCTGCTCGGGCACGGCCAGCATGGTGGCGATCTTGGTGACCTGCTCGGGCTTGAGGTCGCCGTCCTCAATCGCCTGCATCTGCCCCTTGAGGCGGCGCAGGTTGAAGAACAGCTTCTTCTGCGCCGCGGTCGTGCCCATCTTCACCAGCGACCACGAGTGCAGGATGTACTCCTGGATCGCGGCGCGGATCCACCACATCGCGTAGGTCGCGAGGCGGAAGCCGCGGTCGGGGTCGAAGCGCTTGACCGCCTGCATCATGCCGACGTTGCCCTCGCTGATGAGCTCGCCGACCGGCAGGCCGTAGCCGCGGTATCCCATGGCGATCTTGGCCACGAGACGCAGGTGCGAGGTGACGAGCTTGTGCGCCGCCTCGGTGTTCTCGTCGTCCCGCCAGGCGCGCGAGAGGGAGAGTTCCTCCTCCGGCGTCAGCATCGGGAACTTGCGGATCTCCTGCAGGTAGCGGGAGAGGTTGCCCTCGGGGGCAACGTTGATGACGGCAGCAGCCATGGGTGGGCTCCTTCTCGTCTGGCGCGACGATTTCCCTCCCTTACGGCGGGGGATGGCGTCGGTTCCGGCGAATGGCTCGGGGACGCGATGATCGGCTGTCACGATCCGGACAACCCCCTGATGCAGCGAGGTTCCCGGCAGCCGGGCCGGCACCGCACGTCCGCGATGCCGATGGGCAAGTTCATAGAGGACCATTGCGGTCCTGTCAACGAAACGCGGCTCGGGATCACGGGATGGTGCACTGCGCAAGAGCTCCTCCCGTGATGCACGCAGCGGGAACGAGGCCGCGGGCCGCGGGCCGGACGGGGCGCGCGGGCATGCGCCGAATGGCGTCCGGCCGGTGTTCCTAGCCGAGCGACAGCAGCGCCAGCAGCGCGGCAAGGTCGGGCGGCGGCGGGGTCTCGAAGGAGAGCGCCTCGCCGGTGCGCGGATGCGCGAAGCCCAGGCGCGCCGCGTGCAGCGCCTGGCGCGGGAAGTCGAGCAGGGCGCGGCGCACGTCCTCGGTCAGCGACTTCGCCACCGCCGGCACGCGGCGCAGGTACACCGGGTCGCCGACCAGCGGATGGCCGCGGGCGGAGAGATGCACGCGGATCTGGTGGGTGCGGCCGGTGTCGAGCCGGCACTCCAGCCGGGTGACCGCGGCCTCGTGCACGCCGACGGTGCGGTAGCGGGTCAGCGCGTGCTTGCCGCCGCGCGTGACCAAGGCCATGCGCTTGCGGTCGCGCGGGTCGCGGCCAATCGCGCCCTCGATCTCGCCCGAGGGCGGCACCGGCATGCCCCAGGCGAGTGCCACGTAGGCGCGGTCCAGGTCGCGCGCGGCGAACGCGGCGGACAGGGTCGCCAGCGCCTGCTCGGTCTTGGCCACGACCATGACGCCGGAAGTGTCCTTGTCGAGGCGGTGGACGATGCCGGGGCGCCGCTCGCCGCCAATGCCGGGCAGGCTGTCGCCGCAATGCGCCAGCAAGGCGTTGACCAGCGTGCCGTCCTCGTTGCCGGGCGCCGGGTGGACCACCAGCCCCGCCGGCTTATCGAGCACCAGCAGGTCGGGGTCCTCGTACAGGATGTCGAACGGAATGGATTGTGGCCGCGGGCCTGCCGGTACCGGGGCGAGCGGGCGCAGCTCGTAGCGTGCGCCCTCGCGCACCGGCTCGGCGGGGTCGGTGGCGGGCATGCCGTCGCGGGTGACGCGGCCTTCCACGATCAGGGCCTTGACCCGCGAGCGCGACATCGTGCCGATGCCGTCGGCGAGGAAGCGGTCCAGCCGCTGCGCCGCGGCGCCTTCCGGGGCCAGGACCTGCAGCGGGGCAGGGGCATCCCCGGCGGGGCCGGGCGCGGGGCTGGTGTCGTCCATGGCGTGCGGGATAGCCGGGATCGGTCCCGCCCGCGAGGGGCAGTGCGACGGAGGGGAGAGAGGCTGGATGCGGGCGCTGATGGTTCTTGTGGTGGCGATGGGGGTGCTGATCATGGCCGGCGTTGCCGGGCTGATCGCGGTGGTGGCGAGCCGCACGGGGGCACTGCGCGCGCCGGCGTTGGCGTCGGCGGTGCTGGACGAGCCGGCGGGGACGCGCATCGCGGGCATCGCGTCGCTGGGCGACGGCCTGGCGCTGCGGCTGGAGGGCGGTGGCGCGGATCGCGTCGTGGTGGTCGACCCGCGGGGGCACGTGACGCGTCGGGTGGACTTGGCACGCTGAATGGGCCGGCACGCTGCCGACGCGGGAGGGCCAGGGGGAATGCGGGCGGTGGCCGTGTGGGTTGCTCTGGCCGTCCGTCCAGGGGCGCCGTGGCGTTGCGAGGCCGGGGGTTGCAGGAGCCCGGGCAGTACCGTAAGAGACGCGCCGGCCAGAGCAGTCCCGTTCGTCTAGAGGCCCAGGACACCGCCCTCTCACGGCGGTAACACGAGTTCGAATCTCGTACGGGACGCCAGCCCTCTCAGCAATCCTCCGAGATGCCAGACGCCGTTCGAAGGCGCCGTTCGGCTCCGACGGCGGCTGGTCAGCTTCGTTCCCGCGCCTTGCCGTTCCCCCCCGCCCGCTCCGGCTTCCTCCGGTGCCGCAGGCCGCTTCGCTCCCCCCGACCGATCGCCTGCTGCTGCAGCACGCCCTCGATGAAGCGGTCCAGCCGGCTCCGCTCCACGGCCGCGAACTCGGTGTCGGCGTAGCTGTCCGGGAAGTGCTGCGCCAGCCAGCGCCAAGCCACCAGGCGCTTGGCGGCCTTCTCCGCCCGCTCCAGCGCCGCCTGGTCGGCCCGGTCCGGCGCCGGCAGGTGGCCGGCGGCGGGCACGCCGACCGTGTCGCCGGCCGCGTGCTCCAGCCCCCAGCGCAGCAGGCGGTCGATGCCGGCGTCGCGCACGTCGACCGGGCAGAGCGCATAGGTCCAGCGGTCCAGCAGCGGCAGCCCGGTGCCGTCCATGACGGCGGCGATCTCCATCTGCGTCTCCAGGTCGGCCAGCCGGTAGTTCGGGTCCGACGGACGGAGCACGGCACCGCGGATGCGGCGCAGGGTCTCGAGCAGGCTGTCGGTCCCCAGCTCCTCGGCGATCGCCGCCACGATGCGCCGGTCGGGCGAGACCTGCGGCCGCAGGTCGGCGGGCGGCGCAGGCTCGGTCTCCATCAGGGACCGCAGCCGGGCCGGGTCGCCACACCCGGCGAGCACGGCGACCACGCCCTCCTCGTGCTGCCCGTAGCGCCCGGCGCGCCCGCCGATCTGGCGCACCTCGGACGGGGTGAGCGAGCGCTCCTGCCGCCCGTCCCACTTCGCGAGCGCCGAGAACACAACCCGGCGGATCGGCAGGTTCAGCCCCATGCCGATCGCGTCGGTCGCGACCAGGATGGGCGCGTCGCCCTCGCGGAAGCGCCGGCTTTCCGTCCGCCGCACCTCCGGCCCGAGCGCACCGTAGATCACCGCGACCTTGCGCCCGCGCGCCGCGAGCTGCTCACGAAGCGCGAAGATCTCTCGGCGCGAGAACGCCACCACGGCGTCCGCGTCGGTGACCGCGGCCAGCCCGACCACCTCGGTGGCGACGCGCAGCGGGCTCTTGCGCTCGAGACGGACCACCTCGACCGGCTCGTCGCACAGCGCGGCGATGCGGCGGACCAGCGGCAGGCAGTCCGGCGCCCCGAGCACGATCACCTCGCGCGCGGGGATGCCCATAATCGCCGCGGTCCAGGCGGCGCCGCGGTCGGGGTCGGCCAGCATCTGCGCCTCGTCGATCACCGCCACGTCCACGGTGCGGCTGGTGTGCGCCATCTCCACGGTACAGGCGACGTGCCCGGCGCCGGGGAACACCTGGCGCTCCTCGCCGGTCACCAGGCTGGCCAGCACCCCGCGCGCGGCCAGCGCATCCTGGAACTCCAGCGCCAGCAGGCGGAGCGGCGCCAGCGCGGCGCCGCTCGCGGCCGCGGCCAGCCGGTCCAGCGCGTAGTGGGACTTGCCGGAGTTGGTGGGGCCGATCACCACCGTGATGCGCCGGCCGAGCGCGCGCGCCTCGGCGAAATGCGCGGCGTAGCGGTCGAGGCCGGCGCGGCGGGCGATCGTCCCGTTGGAGATGCGCGACCGCTCCGGTTCGGCGTCGCGCGTGGTCCAGCGCGCCACCTTGGGCAGAAGGGCCGCGACCTGGTCCGGGTGGAACTCCAGGTCCTCGAACGTCCTGCCGCCGCGCCGGACCGTGGTGCTGCGCGCGACGGGGATCAAACCCTCCGCGATCCAGCGCTCGACCAGCCTGCGGGGCGCGCCGAGGAGTGCGGGCAGCGCGTCGGGGCCGACCAGCTCGCCCTCCCACTCGCGCAGGCGGCGCTCCTCGGCCTGCTGCATCTCGCGGGCCCGCTCCCGGGCCTGGCGCGCGGCGGCGCGGCGGCTGCGTTCCGTAGCCACGAGACGCTGGCGCATCGCCCTGGCGTCGCCGGGGTCCAGGCCGGCCGCGGTCACGACCAGGTTCGCGATCTCCTGGATGGCCGGGATGCCGGGCGCGCGGCCGGTCAGCGCCTCGACGGCCTCGGCCGCCTCCGCGAAGGTCGCGTCGACGTCGCCTCGCTCGCCCGACGCGAGGCGCGCGGAGACGGCGGCGCGCAGCCGGTCGAGCGCGGCCTCGTCGCCGGCCGGCTCGCCGGCGAGGAGGGCCTCGGCCGCCGCCTCGGCGTCGGCCGTCGTGGCGGGCACGTCGCCGCTGGCCCGGGCGAGGTTGAGCAGACGCTGGACGAGGTGCTGCAGCTTGGTGGCTTCACTCATGCGTCGACATATGCGCACGGCGCGGCAGGCAGGACAGGTCCGCTGATCAGTCGGACGCGATGCGTTCGTCGGACGGGCCTCGGCTCCCTGGACGCGGGCTGCCGGCTGCAACGGACCGAATCGCCCTCTTCCGAAGGGTGCAGGTCATGCGGGTGTCGCCCAGGCCCGCGCGGGATGAGCCCCCCGTCAGCCAGAGGCGCGGCCCCGTCTCCGGGCCGGCCGGCACGGACCAGACGCCGCTGACCGGCCCTCTCTCGTGCCGTGTGCCGGGAGGGCAGGCGTCAGTAGCCCCTGCGCCGGTCGAAGCCCTCCGGTACGCGTCCGGTCCGGCGGTAGTCGGCCACGGCCGCCGCGACGATCGCCGCCGCCGAGTCGTGGTTCGTGCAGGCCGCCACATGGGGCAGCACCGTCACGCCCGGATGCCGCCAGAAGGGATGGCCGGCGGGCAGCGGCTCCCGGTCGAAGACGTCGAGCACCGCGTGGCGCAGCCGTCCCGCTGCCAGGGCATCGAGCAGGTCCGCCTCGACCAGGTGGCCGCCCCGGCCGAAGTTGACCACGCAGGCACCGGGCGCGAGATGCACGAAGCTCGCCCTGCCGAGGATCCCGCGCGTCTCCGCCGTGAGCGGCAAGAGGTTGAGCAGGATCTCCGCGCCCCCGAGCGCCGCCTCGAGCCCCTCGCCCCCGGCATGCACCTGCACGCCGTCCAGGCGGGCCCCGGATCGGCTCCACCCGCGCACGTCGAAGCCGATCCGCGCGAGCAGCGCCACCGAGGCACGCCCCATCTCCCCGAGCCCGAGCACGGCGACGCGCCGGTCACCGGCCAGGCGGGGCGGATGCTGCCGCCACACCTCCTCGCCTTGCTGCGCGGCATAGACGTCGAGGTCGCGGTGCAGCCCGAGAACCACGGCGGCCGCCGTCTCGGCCATCGCTCGTGCCAGCGCCGGATCGACCAGGCGGGCGACGGGCACGTCCGGGAGCGTCGGATCCCCCGCCAGGCCGTCCACGCCGGCCCAGAGGCTCTGGACCCAGCGCAGACCCGGCAGGTCGCGAAGGGCGCCCGGGCGCGGGTTGGCCACGATCGCCAGCTCGACGGAGGCGCGCTCGCCGCATGCCCCCGCCGCGACGACGCGCTCGTCCGGCATGGCGCGCGACAGGATCTCGCACCACGCGGCCTCTTCCGCGGCGGGCAGCGAGGTCGCGAGAAGGAGCGGCGGCCGGCGCACCGTCAGGAGGACTGGAACAGGGCGTCGAGGTCGGGAAACCCCTTGATCTCGATCGGGTTGCCCGAGGGGTCGAGGAAGAACATCGTCCACTGCTCGCCGGGCTGGCCCTTGAAGCGCACACCCGGGGGCAGCGCGAACGCGACGCCGCGTTCGCGCAGCCGCTCCGCCAGGACGTTCCAGTCGTCGAGCTGCAGGGCGACGCCCAGGTGCGGCATGGGCACGAGATGGTCGCCGACGCGCCCGGTGCGCTCGGTGCGGAACGGCTCGCCGAGGTGCAGCGAGATCTCGTGGCCGAAGAAATCGAAGTCGACCCAGGTCGGGGCGCTGCGGCCTTCGCGGCAGCCGAGGATGCCGCCGTAGAAGCGGCGCGCGTCGTCGAGGTCGCGGACGTTGTAGGCGAGATGGAAGCGGCTGCGCATGCGCGGGGTCCCCGGGGCCGGCGCCGTCCCCGCCACCGGCAACGCGCGAACCCGGCCCCCTGCGCGGAGCGTGGCACGGATCGGCTCCCGCGTCGCGTCGGCGGGAGCATCGTGCATCCGGGGCGCGGCGGCGAAACGGGTTGGCACGCCGCTTGCGGCGCGAGGAGGCTTCCCGGACCGGAGGATCGCCTTGCACCGACGTCAACTGCTCACCCGCGGAGCCGCACTGCTGGCGCTGCCCGCGCTGGGACGCCCCTCGATCGGCCGCGCGCGTGAGGCGAGCACGCTCCGGTTCATCCCCTACGCCGACCTGGCCCTGCTCGACCCCGCGGTCAGCGCCTTCGTCACGCGCAACCACGTGATGATGGTGTTCGACACGCTCTACGCGCTCGACGAGGCCGGCGTCGCGCAGCCGCAGATGGTGGAGGGCCACGTGGTCGCGCCGGACGGGCTGGACTGGACGCTGACGCTGCGCGAGGGCCTGGCGTTCCACGACACGACGCCGGTGCTGGCGCGCGACGTGGTGGCGAGCGTGCGGCGCTGGGCCACGCTGGACGCCTACGGCCAGGCGCTGATGGCCGCCACCGACGAGCTGTCCGCGCCCGACGACCGCACGGTGCGCTTCCGCCTGAAGCGCCGCTTCGACCTGCTGCCCGACGCGCTAGCGCACCCGACCAACACGGTGGCCGCGATCATGCCCGAGCGCCTGGCGCGCACCCCGGCAACGACGCGGCTGACCGAGATGGTCGGCAGCGGCCCGTTCCGCTACGTGGCCGACGAGCGCGTGGCGGGCTCGCGCAACGTGTATGCGCGTTTCGCGGGCTACAGGCCGCGCGCGCAGGGCACGCCGAGCTTCTGTGCCGGGCCCCGGGTCGCGCACTTCGACCGCGTGGAGTGGATCACCACGCCGGAGCCGCAGACCCAGGCGGCCGCGTTGCAGTCGGGCGAGGTCGACTGGGTCGAGCAGCCGCAGATGGACCTGGTGCCGAGCCTGCGCGACACGCCTGGCATCCGCGTCGAGGTGGCCGAGACGCGCGGCCTGCTCGGCTTCCTGCGCTTCAACCAGCTCGTGGCGCCGTTCGACAACCCCGCCGTGCGCCGCGCCGTGCTCGGGGCCGTCAACCAGACCGAGTTCATGCAGGCGGTCGTGGGCAGCAACGCCGCCTACGACGACAAGTGCGGGGTGTTCGGCGCGCACTCGCCGATGGCCAACGACGCGGGGATGGAGGTGCTCGCGGGGCGCCACGACCCGGAGGCGAGCCGCCGCGCGCTGCAGGCCGCCGGCTACAAGGGCGAGCGCGTGGTCTACCTCACGGTGACCGACGTGCCGCGCATCAACGCGATCGCCGAGGTGGGTGCGGACATGCTGCGCAGGATCGGCATGAACGTGGACGAGGTGTCGACGGACTGGGGCACGGTGGTGCAGCGCTCGGTGAGCCGCCAGCCGCTCGACAAGGGCGGGTGGAGCATGTTCGCCTCGTTC
>JBPBQX010000008.1:0-17517 GCA_050955025.1 Janthinobacterium lividum | reverse complement strand
TCGGCTACACCCGGCACGGGCGCCAGGACGGGGTGGAGCGGTTCATGCGCCACTACTTCCTCACCGCGCGCGAGGTGGGGCGGCTGACGCTGGTGCTGGAGCCCGCGATCCTGCGCAAGGCGCTGGGGGCGCCGGCGCTGGCCGCGGTGGCCGATCCGGCGCTGCGCGCGCAGGGGTTCGGCATGGCCGACGGGATGCTGGTGCTGGCGCCCGGGCACACGTTCCGCGCCGATCCGCTGGCGCTGCTGCGGGTGCTGGAGGTGGCGCGCGAGTACCACGTGGAGCTGCACCCGCTCACGCTGCGCGCGCTGATCCGCGACGAGCGCTGCGCGGTGTCGCTGCGCGGCGACCCTGCCGCGTCGGCGATCTTCCTCGACCTGCTGTGCGGGCGCGACGCCGCGCACAACCGCGCCGACGGGGCGCGGTGGATGCGCATCCTCAACGAGACAGGGCTGCTCGGGCGCTACATGCCGGACTGGGCGCGCATCGTCGGCCAGATGCAGTTCGACACCTACCACGTGTTCACCGTCGACGAGCACACCATCGAGGCCATCGCGGTGGTCAACCGGCTCGAGCGCAACGAGCTGTCCGACGTGCTGCCGGTCGCGACGTCCATCGTGGAGAACCTGCAGTCGCGCCGGGCGCTCTACGTCGCGACGCTGCTCCACGACATCGCCAAGGGGCGCGGCGGCGACCATTCCGAGCTCGGCGCGGAGCTCGCGCTGGAGATCGGGCCGCAGATCGGGCTCTCGGCGGAGGAGACGGAGACGATCTCCTGGTTGGTGCTGCACCACCTGCTGCTCAGCCAGACCGCGTTCCGGCGCGACATCGACGATCCCAAGACCATCCTCGACCTCGCCGACACCATCCAGTCGCCGGAGCGGCTCAAGCTGCTGCTCGTGCTCACCGTCGCGGACATGCGCGCGGTCAGCCCGCGGGTGTGGAACGGCTGGAAGGCGACGCTGCTGCGCGAGCTCTACAGCCGCGTCGCCGAGGTGCTCGCGGGCGGGCTCGCCACCACCGAGCGCGACGTGCGCGTCGCGCGGTCCAAGGAGGCGTGCGACGAGAACCTGGCCGCCGCCGGGTGGGGCAAGGCGGACCGCGACGCGTTCCTCGCGCTGGGGTATGGCGGCTACTGGCTGTCGTTCGACCCGGAGACGCACGTGCGCCACGCGCAGATGGTGCGCGACGCCGAGGCGCGCGGCGCGCCGCTGCTGGTCGAGACGCAGCCGCTGCCGGCGCGCGCGGTCACCGAGGTCACGGTCTACGTCACCGACCACGCCGGGCTCGTGAGCCGGATCGCGGGCGCGCTCGCGGTCGCCGGGGCCTCGATCGTGGACGCGCGCGTGCACACGCTGACCAATGGGCGGGCGCTGGACACGTTCTGGATCCAGGACGCGGCCGGGGGCGCCTTCGACGCGCCGCACCGCCTGGCCAGGCTGTCGGTGCTGATCGAGCAGGCGCTGGCGGGCGAGCTGTCGATGGACGCGGCCATCCTCAAGGCAGGGCGCGCGCTCATGGGCAGCCGGATGCGCGCCATCCACGTGCCGCCGCGCGTCGTCGTCGACAACCGCGCGTCCAACACCCACACCGTGGTCGAGATCAACGGGCGCGACCGGCCGGGGCTGATGCACGACGTCACCGCGGCGATCAGCGAGCAGGGCGTGCAGATCGCCTCGGCGCACGTCACCACCTACGGCGTGCGCGCCGTCGACGTGTTCTACGTCAAGGACGTGTTCGGGCTGAAGATCGAGAACGAGCGCAAGCTCGCCCTGCTGCGCGAGGCGCTGCTGCGCGCACTCACCACGCCAGGCACCGCAGGGCCGCTGCCGGCACCGCCGGCGCGCAGGCGCAGGGACGCGGCGTAAGGCAGAGGAAGCAAGGCCTTCTTTTTCTGAAGAAAAAGAAGCAAAAAGACCTTGCCCCGTTGTTCCTTTCCGGCGGGGTTGGCACGGAGCTGATGGGGAGAAGTTCTTTGGTTCTTTCTTTCAAGAAAGAACTGCTTGCTTCCTTCAGCCGGCCATGGCCGGGGCGAGTTCCTCGGCGACCTGGCGGACCAGGGCGGGCCAGTCCCCTGCCCGCTCCTGCCGGAACAGGCGCATAGAGGGGTACCAGGGGGAGTCGGCGCGGTCGCGCATCCAGCGCCAGTCGGGGGCGGCGGGGAGCAGGAGCCAGGTGGGCGTGCCGAGGGCGCCGGCGAGGTGGGCGACCGAGGTGTCCACCGTGACCAGGAGGTCCAGGTTGGCGAGCACGGCGGCGGTGTCGGCGTAGCTGGCCAGGGCGCGGCCCACCTCGGGGATGCCGTGGGGGGCGAGCTCGCCGGCGCGGGGGCCGACCTGCAGGCCGAGCAGGCGGGGGGCGCAGGCGCGGGCGAGCGCGGCCAGGGCGTCGGGGGGCATGGAGCGGCGGCGGTCGTTGGAGTGCAGCGCGTTGCCGGCCCAGACCAGGCCCGTGGCGCGGCCGGGCGGCAGGCGGCGGCGCCAGGAAGCGGCCAGGGACGGGTTCGCGCGCAGGTAGGGGTGGGGACCGGGGATCGTGTCGAGCGTGGTGCCGAACAGGCCGGGCAGGCTCATCTGGTCGGCCCAGACGTCGTGGTCGGGGAGCGGGCCGTCGTCGAGCACGTGGACGCCGTCGAGCTGGCGCAGCAGGGGGCGCAGGGGGGCGGCGCAGCGCAGGGACACGCGGGCGCCCTGGGCCGCCAGCAGGGGGAGGTAGCGGGCGAGCTGGATCGCGTCACCGAAGCCCTGCTCGGCGAGGACCAGGATGTGGCGGCCCCGGAGGGACTCGCCGCGCCAGTGGGGACCGGGGAGCGCGGTGTAGGCGTGGGGGAAGCGGCGCTTACGCCACTCGTAGCGGGCCCAGCCCTCCTCCAGGCGGCCGGCGAGCAGGCAGGCGATGCCCTGGTTCCAGTGCGCCTCCGGCAGGTCGGGGGCGAGCGCGATGGCGCGGTCGCAGGCGGCGACGGCCTCGTCGGTGGCGCCGCGCTCGCCCAGGACGTGGCCGAGGCTGACGTGGGCCTCCACCAGCGTCGGGTCGAGGCGGGTGGCCTCGCGCAGGGCGGCCTCGGCGTCGTCGGGGCGGTCGAGCTCGGCCAGCGCGTTGCCGAGGTTGGCGTGGGCGGGGGCGTGCGCGGGGTCGGCGGCGACGGCGAGCGCGAGGACGGGCGCGGCGTCGGCGTGGCGGCCCAGGGCGTTGAGCGCGGAGCCGTGGAGGAAGTGCGCCTCGGCCGCGGTCGCGGGGGGCAGGCCGGGGGTGGCGGCGAGGGGGGCCGCGACGGCGGGGACGTCGGCGGCGCGGCCGTCGGCGAGGAGGGCGCGGCACAGGGCGAGCACCTGGCCGGGGTGGCCGGGGCGCAGGGCGTCGGCGCAGGACAGCAGCGAGGCGGCCTCGGCGGCGCGGCCGGTCGCGAGGGTGAGCAGGCCGAGGGTGAATAGGGCGGGGGCGCAGGCGGGGCTGGCGGCGAGCACGGCGCGGTAGGCGCGCTCGGCCTCGGGGAGGCGGCCGGCGCGCTGGTCGGCGATGCCGGCGAGGAGCAGGTCGGTGGGGTCCATGGGGGCAGCATGACGGGGGCGGGTTAACGGGGAGCGAAGGCCGGGCCCTCCCTCCGCTGCCCTCCCGACGATCCAAGAGGATCGTCGGAACCTTCGGCCAGCCTCGCCCCTGGACCGGCTTCTCCTGAGGGATGCGTTCCAAGGGCGCAGCCTTTGGCGGAGTCCAGAGGCGGAGCCTTTGGCCTTGCTTCCGGGCGCCGCGCTTGACGCCGGGCGGCGTGCGGTTGCAAGTCCGGGGCATCATGCATCTCATCGAAAGCCTGCGTATGGTCATGGCGCCGCCGCACCCGGCGGGCCGTCCGTTCATCGCCGGGGCGGCGCTGCTGGCGCTGCTCGGGCTCGTGCTGTGCCTGTGGCATCCGGGCTGGGGCGGCGTGCTGCTGGGCTTCGGCGTCGTGCTGGTGCTGTTCTGCCTGTACTTCTTCCGCGACCCGGAGCGGTTCGCTCCGGCGCGGCCGGGGCTCGTCGTGGCGCCGGCGGACGGGCGGGTGGTGATGGTGGGGCCGGCGGTGCCGCCGGCGGAGCTGGGGCTCGGCGATGCGCCGCGCACGCGGGTGGCGATCTTCCTGTCGGTGCTCAACGTGCACGTGAACCGCGTGCCGGTGGATGCGGTGGTGACGCGCATCGCGTATCGCCACGGCAAGTACCTCAACGCCAGCCTGGACAAGGCGAGCGAGCACAACGAGCGCAACGCGCTGGCGCTGCGGCTGGAGGACGGGCGGGAGATGGCGGTGGTGCAGATCGCGGGGCTGATCGCGCGGCGCATCCTGTGCGGGGTGCGCGAGGGCCAGGCGGTGCACGCCGGCGCGCGGTTCGGGATCATTCGGTTCGGCAGCAGGACGGACCTCTACCTGCCGCCGGGCGTGGAGTCGCTGGTGCAGGTCGGGCAGACCATGGTGGGCGGGGAGACGGTGATCGCGGCGCTGGAGCCGGCCGTGCGCGGCGTGGGCGGGGCGGCCGTGGCGGCGGCGCTGGACGCCGCGCTCGAGGGGGCGGCGGGTGCTGCGCCGGCGGCGCTGGACGCGTCGGACCTGCTGGCGTGAGCCGCGAGGTGCCCGCGGACGGGCCGGTGTTCCCGGAGTTTCCGGCGGTGCTGCCCGCGTCGGGGCCGGCGCGGGGCGCGGCGGCGGAGCGCGAGGCGCGGGGGTTCCGCCGGCGGCGGCTGCGGCGCAGGCCGCGGTTCAAGGGGCCGTCGTTCAACCGCATGGTTCCGAACCTGATGACGATGCTCGGGCTGTGCGCGGGGCTGACCGGGATGCGCTTCGCGCTCGACGGGCGGTTCGGGGCGGCGGCGGTGGCGCTCGCGGTGGCCGCGTGCATCGACGGGGTCGACGGGCGGCTCGCGCGGCTGCTCAAGGCGACGTCGCGCTTCGGGGCGGAGTTCGACAGCCTGGCGGACTTCCTGTGCTTCGGGGTCGCGCCGGCGTTCATCCTCTACCTGTGGTCGCTGCGCTCGGTGGGGCCCTACGGGTTCCTGCCGGGGCTCATCTTCACCGTGTGCATGGCGCTGCGCCTCGCGCGGTTCAACGCGCAGCTCGACGACCGGCCGGCGCCGGCCTACGCGCACAGCTTCTTCACCGGCGTGCCCGCGCCGGCCGGGGCCGGGCTCGCGCTGTTCCCGATGTTCGTGGGGCTGGAAGCGGAGCAGCAGGGCTGGGACCGGGTCTGGGGGCTCGCGCACTTCCCGCTGGTCTCGGCCGTGGTGCTCGTCGGCGTGGCCATGCTGCTGGTGTCCACGCTGCCGGTCTGGAGCTTCAAGAACTTCAAGGTGCCCGCCGCCTACGTGCTCCCCCTGCTGCTCGGGACCGGCGTGTTCGCCGCCGTGCTCGTCGCGGACCCCTGGGCGGCGCTGGCAGGGCTGGGCGTCGTCTACGTGGGGATGCTGCCGTTCAGCGTGCGCTCGTTCCGCAGGCTGCGCGACGACGCGGAGCGGGAAGACAGCGAGTAGGAAGCAAGGCCTTCTTTTTCTGAAGAAAAAGAAGCAAAAAGACTTTGCCACTTAGGGTTCTCTGCTTAGCGTTGGGCATGGAGCCTATCGGAGAAAGTTCTTTGGTTCTTTCTTTCAAGAAAGAACTGCTTTCTTGCTTCGCTTCCCTGGCCGTCACGGCTTCGCGGTTCCGGTGCGGGCACGATTGCTGTATCGAAACAGCCATGCCCTCCGACGTTCCCACGCGCTTCCGTCGTCCCTCCCTGGTCTCGGTCATCGTGGCCGTGCTGCTGCTCGTCGTGGTGCTGGGGGTCGGCATGGTCGTGCGCCGGCTGGGGGCGCCGGGCGAGGCGGTGCGCAGCGAGGCGGAGGCCCCTGCCCCGGCCGCGCCGCGCGTGCTGTCCGGGCGGGAGCAGGCGCAGGAGGACGCGGGCGGGGCGGCGGCGCGCGACGAGGCGGGGATGGCGCGGGTGGCGCCGTCGTTCGACGTGGTCCGGGTCGGGCCGGGGGGCGACGCGGTGCTCGCCGGGCGGGCGCAGCCTGGCGACGAGGTCACGGTGCGCGACGGCGACTCGGTGCTGGGGCGGGTCACGGCGGACGCGCGGGGCGAGTGGGTGCTGACGCCGGACAAGGCGCTGCCGCCGGGGGGGCGGGAGCTGACGCTGTCGGCGCGGAGCGGCGCGGGCGGGGCGGAGGTCGTGGGCAGCGCGCCGGTGCTGCTGGCGGTGCCGGACGCGTCGGGCGGGCCGGCGCTGGCGGTGGAGGCGCCGGAGGACGCGGCGCCGCGGGTGCTGCAGGCACCGAGGGATGCAGGGGCGGGGCCGCTGGGGCTGGACGCGGTGGACTACGACGACCGGGGGCACATCCGCTTCGCGGGGCACGCGTCGCCGGGGGCGGTGGTGCGGCTGTACGCGGACAACCGGGCGCTGGGGGATGCGGCGGCGGACGCGCAGGGGCGCTGGAGCCTGGCGCCGGCGTCGCTGGCGACGGGGCTGCACCAGCTCAGGGTGGACCAGATCGGGGTGGACGCGGCGGGGCGGGCGGGCAAGGTGGTGGCGCGGGTCGAGCTGCCGTTCCGCAAGGTGCTGCTGCCGAAGGGCGCGGTGGCGAAGGGGCAGGTCGTGGTGCAGCCGGGCGAGAACCTGTGGCGCCTGGCGCGCACGGCGTACGGCGAGGGGCTGCGCTACACGGTGATCCTGCGCGCCAACCGCGGGCAGATCCGCGACCCGGCGCTGATCTACCCGGGGCAGGCGTTCACGGTGCCGGCGCTGCCGGCGGGCGCGGGCGCTGCGGGCGCAGGGGTGGCGGCCGGCGGCGGGGCGGCGGCGGACAAGGGCGCGGCGGATGGGGACGCGGCGGGCATGGGTCCGGCGCGGGCGGCAAAGCGGCGCTGAGCCGCGGGGGAGTTCGAGGGTGCGCGGACGGGTGGTCGGGGCGGCGGTGGCGGTCGGGGTTGCGGCGGTGGCCGGGGCGGGGTGGCTCGTGGCCGAGCACGAGGCGCGCGTGGTGCTGGACCAGGGGGTGGCGCAGTTCCGCGCGCAGCTCGGGCCGGACACGCGGTTCAGCTACGCCAGCGCCGTGCCGAGCGTGCTGCGACGCGACGCGCGGTTCGCGGCGGTGGTGCTCGAGGGGCCGCGCAGCACGGTGACGGCGGACACCATGGTCGTGGCGTGCGACGCGGCGTCGGTGTGCAGCGGCACGGCGGACGGGGTGAAGGTCGCGGCGAAGGACGCGGGGGCGGTGTCGGGCACGGCGGCGCACGTCGGCTGGACCAGGCTCGACATGGCCGCGGCGGGCGGCGGGGCCGGGCTGGCGGAGGGCGCGCTGAACGGGCGGCTCGATGCGGGCGAGGCGCGCGGGGTGCACCTCGGCGGGGGCGGCGGCGAGGTGGACGTGGCGGCGGTCTCGATCGCGGACTACGGGGCGGGGCGGCGCGGGCGGGGCACGCTCGACGGGCTCGCGGTGACGGCGCAGGACCCGTCGGGGGGCGCCGCGGGCCCGGCGGCGGGGGTGCGGCCGGCGTTCCACGTCGCGGTGGCGCATGCGGCGTTCGACGGGGTGGACGTCGCCTCGGCCGCCGGTGCTGTGCGCTCGGGGGTGGCGGCGTCGGCGGCGCCCGGGCGGCAGACGCTGGAGGTCGCTGGGCTGGACCTGTCGCAGGGCGGGGCGGTGCTGCTGCACGTCGGGCGCCTCGGCAGCGTCACCGACGTGCCGGCCGCCGGCGCCGTGCACGGGGTCGGGGACGTGACCGACGTGCGGCTGGACGGGCCGCCGGCGCTGGTCGAGTCGCTGCGCGGGCTCGGCTACGCGGGGTTCGCGGGCGAGATGCACGTGGACGCCTCGCTCGACCGCGCGGCGGGGGCGCTGACGATCGCGGCGCTGCGCGTGGTCGGGCAGGGCATGGGGGAGGCCACGCTCGCCGGCGGGTTCTCCCACCTGCCGCAGAACACGGGGGCCACGCCGCCGGACCCGGCCGCGATGCTGGGGCTCACGGTGGGCGGGCTCGACCTGGCGCTGGTCGACGGGGGACTCGTGGGGCGCGTGATCGACGCCAAGGCCAGGACGTCGGGGGTGGACCCGGCCGTGCTGCGCGACGGGGTGGCGCGGCAGGTCGAGGCGCTGCCGGTGCAGTCGGGCCCGGCGCGGTCGGTGCGCGCGGCGCTTGCCGCGTTCGTGCGGGCGCCGGGGACGCTCACGCTGGGGGTGCATCCGGCGGCGCCGGTGTCGCTGCTGGAGGTCGCGCAGCTCGCGGGGCAAGGGCCGGACGGGGTGGTGGGGGCGCTGGGGCTGACGGCGGTGGCGGCGGCCACGAAGTAAGGTTGAGGCTCTGCCTCAAACTCCGCCAAAGGCTGCGCCTTTGGAATGCATCCCTTAAGAAAGGGTTTCCAAAGGCGAGCCTTTGGTGGAGTCCAGAGGCGAAGCCTTTGGCCTTGCCTGCAGCCTTCCTGCGGGGCTGGCCTGCCGACGCGGGCCCTCGCAATTTCGCGGCGAGCGGGCCACTAGAGTGGGGTCCCGTTCCGAGGTGAGCGATGCATCCGTTCCATGACCACGCCCGGCGCACTCTCGCCGAGATCCACGCCCAGGGCCGCTACCGCCGCTTCGCGCCGCTGGTCAAGCAGGCGGGGCGGTTCCCCGTCTACGTGATGGAGGCGGCGGACGGGGGTGTTGCGCGCGAGGTCACGGTGTGGTCGTCGAACGATTACCTCGGCATGGGCACGGACCCGGTGGTCGTGGGGGCGGCGCGCGCGGCGCTGGACACGATGGGCGTGGGCGCGGGGGGCACGCGCAACATCGCGGGCAGCACGCCGGTGCACGCCGAGCTGGAGGCGGAGCTGGCGTCGCTGCACGGCAAGGCGGCGGGGCTGCTGTTCGTCTCGGGCTACGTGTCGAACCAGGCGACGCTGAACACGCTGCTGGCGCCGCTGCCGGGGCGGCCGGGGTGGCACGTGTTCTCCGACAGCAAGAACCACGCGTCCATGATCGTGGGCATCAAGTCCGCGCGCGGCGCCACGGTGCACGTCTGGGCGCACAACGACCTCGCGGACCTGGAGGCGAAGCTTGCGGCGGCGCCCGCGGACGCGCCGAAGCTGATCGCGTTCGAGAGCGTCTACTCGATGGACGCGGACGTCGCGCCGATCGGGGCGATCTGCGACCTGGCCGAGCGGTACGGGGCGATGACGTATCTCGACGAGGTTCACGCCGTGGGGATGTACGGCGCGCACGGCGGGGGCGTGTCGGAGCGCGACGGGGTGGCGCACCGGGTCGACGTGATCGAGGGGACGCTGGCCAAGGCGTTCGGGTGCCACGGGGGCTACATCACCGGCGACGCGGACGTGGTGGACTACGTGCGGTCCACGGCGTCGGGGTTCATCTTCACGACGTCCACGCCGCCCTCGGTCGCGGCGGCGGCGCTGGCCAGCGTGCGGCACCTCAAGGGCGATTCGGCGCGGCGCGAAAGGCTGTTCGAGCGGGTGGGGGCGCTGATGGCGCGGCTGCGGGCGGCGGGGCTGCCGATCATGCCGTCGCAGAGCCACATCGTGCCGGTGTTCGTGGGCGAGGCCGCGCTGTGCCGCGAGGTGAGCCGGCGGCTGCTGGAGGAGTTCGCGATCTACGCCACGCCGATCAACTACCCGACGGTGCCGGTGGGCAAGGAGCGGCTCAGGCTCACGCCGACGCCGTTCCACACGGACGCGATGATGGACGCGCTCGTGGAGGCGCTGCGGGCGGTGCTGGGCGGGGAGCGGCGGGCGGCGGCGTAGTCAAGGAAGGCCGGGCCCTGCCCGGACCCGCCAGGGGCGAGCCCCCTCGTCCGGCCCTTCCAACGACCCGAGCGGGTTGTCGGAACCTTTGGCCAGCCTCGCCCCTGGACCGGCGCATGTCGGGGGCTTCCCTGGTCTTTTCTTAAGTCGTGGATTCTCAAGGCTTCGCCTTGAGCGGAGTCCAGAGGCAGAGCCTCTGGCCTTGCTTCCTTACTCCGCGGTGCGTTCCGCGGCGGACTTGAGGTCGTCGAGGCTGACGGCGCCGGGGATCATCTCGTTGCCGATCACCAGGGCGGGGGTGCCCTCCACGTGCAGGGCGCCCGCGAGCTTGAGGTTGGCGTCGATGCGGGCCTGCACGGCGGGGCTGCCCATGCCGGCGGCGATGCGGTCGGGGTCGAGGCCGGCGGCCGTGGCGTCGGCGCGGATCGTGGCCTCGCTGGGGGTGGCGGTGTCCTTCATCACGGCGTCCTGCATGCGCAGGTAGGCCGCGTCGCCGCCCAGGGCGAGGGCGGAGAGGAGGGCCTTGGCCTGGAGCGTGCTGCCCGGGCCGAGGATCGGGATGTCCTTGTAGACGACGCGCAGGCCGGGCGTGGTGCGCACCAGCTCGGCCATCACGGGGACCATGCGGCGGCAGTACGGGCAGCGGGTGTCGTAGAACTCGACGACGGTGGGGCGGCCCTTCGCGTCGCCGGCGGTGGGGTCGCCGGGGGTGGCGACGAGGGCCTGGCGGTTGGTGGCCAGGGCGTCGCGGGTGGCGCCGGCCTGCTGGCGGGTCTCGTCGGCCTGCAGCGCGGTGACGGCGTCGCGCAGGATCGAGGGGTCCGTGCGCAGGGCGTCGCGCACGATCGCCACGATGTCGGCGCGCTGCGCGGGGGAGAAGGAGGTCGCGGGCGCGGCCAGGGAATGCGGCGCGGGCGTCGCGTCCTGCGCCAGGGCCGGGGCGGCGGCGAGGGTGGCGACGGCGAGGCCGCGCATCAGTGTGGGCCAGCGCATCGTCTTGCTCCGCGGCAGGTTGCGGGGCGGGTGTAGCACCGGGGGGGCGGGCGGAGGAAGCAAGGCCGGGCGCTGCCCGGACCCGCCAGGGGCGAGCCGCCCCTGGACCGGCCTTACTTAAGGGAGGCGTTCCAAGGGCGCAGCCTTTGGCGGAGTTTGAGGCAGAGCCTCAACCTTTCCTGCCTTTGTTGCCGCCCGGCGGTGTTGCGGCTATCGCGTGCGGGCGGTGCGGTTTTGGAGCGGGACGGACATGGGTCAGCGGAGCGGGTGCGGGCGCGCGGGCCAGGACCGGGTGGCGGGGCGGGGCGGGATGGCGGCGCTGCGTCGGTCGGGGGCGGCACGGGGCGCGGCTTCGGCGGCGGCGCTGGGGATGAGCCTGGGCGGGTGCGGGGCGGTGGGCGGGGTGCACGACTTCTTCCTGGGCGGGTCGGGTGCCACGCAGCAGGCGCTGACGGGGTTCATCGGCGGGGCGGCGGCGGACGAGCCGCAGGCGGCGCTGGCGGCGCGCGCGGTGCTGGCGCAGGGAGGCACGGCGGCGGACGCGGCGGTGGCGCTGGCGTTCACGCTGTCGGTGACGCTGCCGTCGCGAGCTTCGCTGGGCGCGGGCGGGGCGTGCGTGGCCTTCCAGCCGCGGGAGTCGGGCGCGGGCGGGGGCGTGCCGCAGGCGATCATGTTCACGCCGATCGCGCCGGCGGCGCCCGGGGCCGGCGCGGACCGGCCGGCGGCGGTGCCGATGATGGCGCGCGGGATGTTCCTGCTGCACGCGCTGTACGGGAGCCGGCCGTTCGAGTCGCTGGTGGCGCCGGCGGAGCAGCTCGCGCGGTTCGGCACGCCGGTGTCGCGGGCGTTCGCGCAGGACCTGGCGGCGGTGGGCGGGCCGCTGCTCGCGGACCCGAACGCGCGGGCGGTGTTCGGCGCGGGCGGGGCGGCGGATGCGGCGGCGGGCGGCGCCGTGGCGGGGGCGAGGCCGGGGCGGCGCGGGGCGGGCGGGGGCGAGGCGGTCGCGGGCGGCGGCGGGGGTGCCACGCTGGCGGAGGGCGCGGTGATGACGCAGCCGGCGCTGGGGGCGACGCTGGCGCAGCTGCGGGTGGCGGGCGTGGGCGACTTCTACCAGGGCGGCCTGGCGGCGAAGCTGGTGCACGGGGCGGCGGTGGCGGGCGGCGGGCTCGCGGCCACGGACCTGCGCACGGCGCTGCCGCATGCCGTGGCGCCGCTGGTCGTGGCGGCGGGGAACGACCAGGTGGCGTTCGTGCCGGAGCCGGCGGACGGCGGGGTGGCGGCGGCGGCGGGGCTGCAGGCGCTGCTGCGCTCGCCCGAGGACGCGGCGGGGGCGCAGGCGCGCGCGCTGGCGGCGGCGGCGGCGGTGCGGGCGGGGGCGGACGCGAAGGCGGCGCTCGCGGGCGAGGGCGGCGGGTCGGCGCTGCCCGCGCTGCCGGCGTCGACGAGCTTCGTGGTGATCGACCGGCACGGCGGGGCGGTGGCGTGCGCGCTGACCATGGACAACCTGTTCGGGACGGGGCGGGTTGCGGCGGGGACGGGCGTGCTGCTGGCGGCGTCGCCGGCGCTGGCGCGGCCGATGCTCGCGGCGGCGGTCGAGTGGAACGCGAACCTGCACGCGTTCCGCGCGGCCGTGGGCGGGTCCGGGCAGGAGGGCGCGGCGCTGGCGGTGGCGGCGGGGCTGGAGGACGCGCGGCGGTCGGGGCGGGCGATGGCAGCGCCGGTGCCGGAGCCGGGGCGGGCGAACGTCGCCGAGTGCGCGCGTTACCTGCCGGGGACGGAGGACTCGTGCCACGTCGCCACGGACCCGCGGGGGGCGGGGCTGGCGGTCGGGAGCGAGTAAGCAAGGCCAGAGGCTCTGCCTCTGGACTCCGCCAAAGGCTCGCCTTTGGAAACCCTGACCCAAGTCATGCCGGTCCAGGGGCGGCTCGCCCCTGGCGGGTCCGGGCAGAGCCCGGCCTTGCTTCTTTTCGGGGGTTGGCATGGCGACGTGGCATCCGGACTCGCTGGCCGACCGGCTGCCGTTCCTGCGGCGGCGCGGCGTGCTGACGCGGGCGACGCGGGGGTTCTTCGAGGCGCGGGGGTACACCGAGGTCGAGACGCCGTATGCGGTGCGCACGCCCGGGGAGGAGGTGCACCTGCGGCCGTTCGCCACGGTGCGGGAGGCGCCGGATGGGGCGTGCGAGGCGTTGTGGCTGCACACGAGCCCGGAGTTCGCGATGAAGCGGCTGCTGGTGGCGGGGGCGGGGCCGGTGTTCCAGCTGGCGCGCGTCTGGCGCAACGGGGAGGCGCAGGGGGCGGACGCGCCGCTGCATGCCGCGGAGTTCACGATGCTGGAGTGGTACCGGCCGGGGGCGTCGCTGGCGGGGCTGATGGACGAGGTCGAGGCGTTCCTGCGCGCGGTGCTGCCGCCGGTGGTGGAGATGCGGGGGGTCAGGACGTCGCTGGAGTCGTTCGAGCGGGTGAGCGTGGCGGAGGCGTTCGCGCGGCACGTGGGGGCGGACGTGCTGGGGACGGCGGGGGACGCGGGGGCGCTGGCTGCGCAGGCAGGGGTTTTACTCCGCGAAGGCGAGGGGTGGGAGGACCTGTTCTTCCGGCTGATGCTGGAGCGGGTGGAGCCGCATCTCGGGCGCGAGCGGCCGACGTTCCTGACGCACTGGCCTTCGGCGCAGGCGGCGCTGGCGCGGCCGGATCCGGGGGACGGGCGGGCGGCGCTGCGGTTCGAGCTGTTCGTGTGCGGGGTGGAGCTGGGCAACGCGTTCGAGGAGTTGTGCGACGCCGGGGAGCAGAGGGCGCGGTTCGAGGCGGACCGGGCGCGCAGGCGGGCGCTGGGCGGGGGGGAATGGCCGATGGACGAGGAGCTGTTGGCGGCGCTGGGGCACGGGATGCCGGCGTGCAGCGGGATCGCGGTGGGGTTCGACCGGCTGGCGATGATCGCGGGCGGGGCGCGCAGGATCGGGGACGTGATGTGGCTGGGGGGGGCGTGAGTCGCCGTCGAGGAAGAAAAGCCGCGGTTCCGGGCAGCGCCGTCGCTCCTGCCCGGCGCAAGGATGCGCAGCCAGCCGGTCCTGACAGCCGATCCGCGCCCTGTTAGGCGTCGCGCATCAAGCCGATGACAGGTGTTCCTTGCGCGGAGAGATCAAGTCGCTGACCGGGCTGCGCGGGGTGGCCGCCTGCTACGTGGTCGCCTTCCATCTCTACGGCAACGCCATGTCGGACACGACGGTGTTCGGCCGGGCGTTGCTTCACGAGTATCTGGCGGTCGACCTGTTCTTCGTGCTGAGCGGCTTCGTGATGGCGCTCTCCTACGCCCGCCTTTTCGAGAGGCCCAGCGTGCGGAGCTACCTCGTGTTCCTCGCCCGTCGGGCGGCCCGGGTATATCCGCTGTATGTCGTGCTGTTGTGCGTCGTGGGAGCGGGGCTTGTGTTCGGGGTCGGAGGGCACGGCGATCCGTCGCCCCTGGGCGAGGTGTTCGCGCTGAACCTTCTGCTCGTCCAGGCCTGGGGGCTGGGCTACTCGGTCATCGTCCCGTCCTGGTCGATCAGCACGGAGCTCGCGGCCTACCTGCTTTTCCCGGCGCTGCTGGTCGTCGCGCTCCGCACCGGGCCCGTGACGGCTGCGCTCGTGCTCGGGGGGGCGATCGCAGCGCTCGTCGCCCTCGGGACCTTGCCCACGCCGGTCGATTTCGCCGGGTTGCGGATCGGTCCGCTGAACGTCTCGTGGGACTACAGCCCGTGGCCCCTTGTGCGCTGCCTGCTGGAGTTCACCATAGGCCTGCTGGCATTCCGTGCCGCCACGCAGGTGTCGCGTCCCGCGATCGTCTCCACTCTGGCGGTGGCCGGCATCGTCGCGCTGCTTGCCGTGCCGGGCGCCGATGTCGTGCTGGTCGTGCTGTTCGCGGTCCTGATCGCGTCCCTGTCGCCCTCGGCCGGGCCGGCGGCGCGTGTCCTCGCGTGCCGGCCGGTCCATCTGCTCGGCGAGCTGAGCTATGCGATCTACCTGCTGCACTTCCAGCTTGTGCGGTTCGAGCGACTGCTGCCGCCCCGGCTGGCGCCGCACGTGGGCGAGGCCGGCGCGCGTGTCGTTACCCAGGCGATCGTGCTGGGCACGCTGCTGGTTGCCGCCGTGTTCTGCCGCCGGTTCATCGAGCTGCCGGGGCTCGCGATCGTACGCCGATGGGCAAGGCGGTTGGAGAGCCCGGTGCCGGCCTGAGCCGGAACGTGTTCGTGGTGTTCAACGTACGGGCCTGGCGCACCGCGCTGGCAGCGGAGGCGCCTGGCCACGGCGCGGCGCGACATGCAGCCAGCGCCGGGCACGGGCGTTCGCGGCGCTGTCGCGCGGGTGGCTAGGCGTCAGGGGCGCGCGGCGGGTCGCCTGCGGGTGCGGCGTAGGCGCCAATGATCGCGGACAGCAGGCCGGGGAAGCGCGCGTCCACTTCGGCCCAGCGCGAGTGGTTGCGCATCTCCACGCCGTGGCGCTCGCTGCGGATCAGGCCGGCGTCGCGCAGCACCTTGAAGTGGTTCGACAGGGACGACTTCGGGATGGTCCGGTCGCCCACCGCGGAGAGGACGGAGCAGGCCTCCACGCAGCCCGCCTGCATGATCCTGGCGAAGATCGCCGCACGGCTCGGGTCGGAGAGCGCGTGGAGGATGGCCTGCGGCCGGACGCTCTCGATCGGGGGGTGGAACAGGGGCTGCATGTTTTCTTCAGATGGGGGCTTGATGGGCGGATCGGTAGTTCCGAAGTTCGGGACTATGGGGACGCGGCGCCGGTTCGGGGCCGGCCCATGATAGGGGTTAGCACAGATGTCGAAGCTCGAAGGCAAGGTTGCGGTGGTGACGGGCGCGTCGAAGGGCATCGGTGCCGCGATCGCCAAGGCACTGGCGAAGGAGGGCGCGGCCGTGGTGGTGAACTACGCGTCGAGCCAGGCAGGCGCGGACGCTGTGGTCGAGGCGATCACCGCGGCCGGCGGCAGGGCGGTCGCGGTGCAGGGCGACGTGTCCAAGGCGGCAGAGGCGCAGGCGCTGGTGGAGGCGGCGGTGGAGCGGTTCGGGCGGCTCGACGTGCTGGTCAACAACTCCGGCGTCTACGCGTTCGCGCCGATCGAGGACGTCACGGAGGAGGAGTACCGCCGGATGTTCGACGTCAACGTGCTGGGCGTGCTGCTGGCGACGCAGGCGGCGGCGCGGCATCTCGGGAAGGGCGGCAGCATCGTCAACATCTCGTCGGCGGTCGTGAGCGTCCATCCGCCGACCACGGTCGTCTACACCGCGACCAAGGGCGCGGTGAACGCGATCACCGGCGTGCTCGCCAAGGAGCTGGCGCCGCGCGGGATCCGGGTCAACGTGGTCAGCCCGGGCCTGGTGGTGACCGAGGGGACGCATGCGGCGGGCGTCATCGGCTCGGAGATGGAGGCGGGCTTCGTGGCGCAGACGCCGCTCGGGCGGGCGGGCCAGCCGGACGACATCGCCGCGGTGGTGGCGTTCCTCGCGTCCGACGACGCGCGCTGGGTGACGGGCGAGGAGATCACGGCCAGCGGCGGCCTGCGCTGAGGCACGGCGCCCGGGCCTGAGCGGTCCGGGGTCCGCGTGCTGCCGAAGGAAGGAAGCCGTTCTTTCTTGAAAGAACGAACCAAAGAACTTTGCCCATAAGGCTTTTGCCAACCGCGAGGGGCAGGAGTCCTTATGGGCAAAGTCTTTTTGCTTCTTTTTCTTCAGAAAAAGAAGGCCTTGCTTCCTGCCTTCTCAGTGGTGGACGCGGTCGCCCATGGCGGCGGCGACGGCGGGCTCGATCAGGGCGGCGATGCGGGCCTGGGACTGCGCGGTGGGGTGCAGCGGCGGGTCGGGCGGCGCGAGGTGGCCGTCGAGGAAGGCGGCCGGGTCGGGGCGGCCGGCGGGAGCCACGGCGCTGCCGGCGTCGACGAAGGTGAGCAGGGGGTCGCCGGCGTAGCGGGTGGGGAGCGCGGCGTTCACCGTGGCGGTGGCCGCGTCGACGTAGGGGTTGCGGATGCTGGGCAGGACGCCGAGCAGGACCAGGCGGGTGCGCGGCAGGTGGCGGTGCAGGGCGGCCACGACCGCGTCGATGCCGAGCAGGGTGTCGGCGGCGGACCAGTGCAGGTGGCCGAAGTTGTTGGCGCCGATGAGGATCACGGCGGCTTTCGGCGCGATGCCGTCGGCCTCGCCGTGCTCGATGCGCCAGAGCAGGTGGGAGGTGGCGTCGCCCTTGAAGCCGAGGTTCAGGGCGTGGCGGTCGCCGTAGAAGCGCTGCCAGACGGGGGCGAAGTCGCGCCAGGGCTCGGGGCCGGCCTGCTCCCAGTTCTGGGTGATGCTGTCGCCGTACCAGACCAGGTCGACGGGGGCGGCGCGGAGGGCCTCGGCCTTGGCGGCGAGGCGGGCGCTCCACCAGGGGAGGTCGGCGCGCGAGATCGGGCGCGCGGCGGGGGGCGGCGGGGCCGCGGCGGCGAGGAGGAGGGCGGCGGCGAGCAGGAGGGGGCGCATCGGGGGCTCCAGGAAGGAAGGTCGGGCTCTGCCCGAACCCGCAAAGGACCTTCGGCCCTTTGATCCCATTGACTTAAGTTGTGCGTTCCAAGGGCGCAGCCTTTGGCGGAGTTTGAGGCGGAGCCTCAACCTTGCTTTTTCTAGGCGAGCGTGAGGTAGGCGAGGCTGCCGAGGCCGGCGGCGATGCAGTACCAGGCGAAGGGGTCGAGCGCCCACTGGTCGTGGTTGCGGAACCACCGCATCAGGAACGCCGTGCTGAGCCAGGCGGTGATGCCGGCGACGACGGCGGCGAG
>JBPBQX010000007.1:0-18542 GCA_050955025.1 Janthinobacterium lividum | reverse complement strand
CGACGCCGCATCGCCGCACTCCCTGAAATCCCGCCCGCCCGGCACGACGCAGCCCCGCCCGCCGGCAGCCCAGGGAAACCCGCGGCGGCGAACGGGGTTGCCACCCGCGAGCCCCACCCCGCCGGAAGCCCCGCCATGACCCGCCTGCTCTGCCTGGCCCTGCTGCTCTGCGCGAGCGCCTGCGCGAGCGTGACCGGCCCCGACACCCTGCCGCCCGGCGCCCGCTGCGCCGACCGCCCCTACGCCTCGCCCGCCTGCCCCAAGCCCTGAACACCCTCCAGGGCGGGGGCGCCCGCGCGCTCCTCGCCCAGCACCAAGTCGTCGCGGTGCACCATCTCGTCGCGCCCGCGCCAGCCCAGCACGCCCTCGATCTCCTCGCTCCGCCGCCCCGCGATCCGCGCCGCGTCCTCGCTGGCGTAGGCGCTCAGCCCCCGCCCCAGCTCGCCCGCCGGCCCCGCCACCAGCACCGCGTCGCCGCGCGCGAACTCGCCCTCCACCGCCACGACCCCCGCCGGCAGCAGCGACCCGCCCGCCCGCAGCGCCCGCGCCGCCCCCGCGTCCACGCGCACCACGCCGGCCGGCTGCAGGCTCCCCGCGATCCACCGCTTGCGCGCGCTGCGCCCCTCGGGCGCCGGCAGGAACCAGGTGCAGCGCGCCGGCGCGTCCCCGGCCAGCGCCTCGATCGGGTGCTCGCGCCCGCCCAGCGCGATCGCCATGGCGCACCCCGCCTGGGTCGCGATCCGCGCCGCGATCAGCTTCGTCCGCATCCCCCCCGACGAGAAGCCGGGCGGCGGCTCGCCCCCCATCGCCTCGATCTCCGGGCTCAGCGCGGCGACCACCGGCACGTGCGACGCCGCCGGGTCGCGCCTGGGGTCCGCCGTGTACAGCCCGTCGATGTCGGACAGCAGCAGCAGCTGGTCCGCGCCCACCATCTCGGCCACGCGCGCCGCCAGCCGGTCGTTGTCGCCGAAGCGGATCTCGGCCGTCGCCACGCTGTCGTTCTCGTTGATCACCGGCACGCAGCCGAGCCCCAGCAGCGTGCGCAGCGTCGCCCGCGCGTTGAGGTAGCGCCGCCGGTCCTCCGTGTCGCCCAGCGTCAGCAGCAGCTGCGCCGCCACCATCCCCTGCGCGCCCAGCGCCTGCGCCCACGCCTGCGCCAGCCGGATCTGCCCCACCGCCGCCGCCGCCTGCTTCTCCTCCAGCCGCAGCCGACGCCCGCCCAAGCCCAGCGTCCCCCGCGCCAGCGCGATCGCGCCCGACGACACCACGATCACCTGCGTGCCCCGCGCCCGCGCCGCCGCGATGTCCTCGGCCACGCCGCGCAGCCACGCCTCGCGCGGGTGCGCCCCGTCCACCACGAGGGCGGAGCCGATCTTGACCACGAGCAGACCGGCGGTGCGAAGCGATGGGACCATGCCGGTGAACTAGGGGAAGACGGCGCGCAGGGCCAGAAGCAAGCAAGGTTGAGGCTCTGCCTCAAACTCCGCCAAAGGCTCGCCTTTGGAATCCCCTACGAAGGGAGGGTCGGCCCCTACTCTTCGGGCTCGGTCGTGAACAGCAGGGGGAAGCCGTGCTTGCGGGCGGCGTCGGTGGCGCTCGTGGCCTTGGTCTGCGCGACGTCCTTGGTGAACACCGCGACCACGCACGAGCCGCGCTGGTGCGCCGTGCGCATCACCTGGCTGGCCCGCTCCTCGCCCATGCGGAACTCCGCCTTGAGCACCATCACCACGAACTCGCGCGGCGTGAAGTCGTCGTTGACCAGCATCACCTTGTGCAGGCGCGGCCGCTCGACCTTCGGCTTGGCCTGCCCACGCGACGTCGTCACGGTGCTGGTGTCACGCTCGTCCATGGAGATGCTCCGCCAAGGGTGGGCCCGACAGATGCTTCGCCCCCCCGCAGCCCGCAACCCCGCGCCCCCCGAGATTTGCCATCCAGAGGCAGCCCCCCGAATGCCTCCCCTAGGTTGCGCGTTCCAAGGGCGCAGCCTTTGGCGGAGTTTGAGGCAGCGCCTCAACCTTGCTTCCTGCCTTGCCCCCGACGATCCCCAGCATCGCCCGCGCCGCATGCCCGAGATGACGCTCCCTGTGCCGCAGCACGACGAACGCGCGGTCCGGCAGCGCGAGCCCCGCCTGCGCCAGTAGCCCCGCCTCCAGGCTCGGCGCCGCGACGGAGGCCGAGATCACCGTCGCCCCCAGCCCCGCCTCGACCGCCGCGCGCACCGCCTCGTTGGACGGCAGCACCAGCGCCACCGGCAGCGACCCCGGCGCCACGCCGAACCCCGCCAGCGCCGCCTCGAACACCGAGCGCGTCCCCGACCCTGCCTCGCGCAGCACCCACTCCGTCCCCGCCAACTCCCCCGGCTCCACGCGCGCCCGCCCCGCCCACGGGTGCTGCGCGCCCACCACCAGCAGCATCTGGTCGCGCGTCACCACCGCCGCGTCGAGCGCGTCGTCCTCCACCGCCCCCTCCACGAACCCCAGCTCCGCGTCGCCGGCGCGCACCGCCTCGGCCACCTGCGCCGTGTTGCCCACCGCGAGGCACACCTCCACCCGCGGGTGCGCCCTGCGGAACGCCACCAGGTGGCGCGGCAGCCAGTAGCCCGCGATCGTCTGGCTGGCGTGGATCGCAAGCCGCCCCCGTCCCAGCGCGCCGAACTCCGCCAGCGCCGCCTCCGCCGCCGCCACCCGCGCCAGGATCGCCCGCGCCTCGCCCAGCAGCACCGCCCCCGCCTCGCTCAGCACCACCCCGCGCCCGACACGGTGGAACAGCCGGGCGCCATGGGCCCGCTCCAGCGCCGCCACCGCGTGGCTCACCGCCGACTGCGCCAGGCCCAGCGCCTCCGCCGCCCGCGTCACGTGCTGGCGCTCGGCCACGGCCACGAAGACACGGAGCTGGTCCAGGGTCATGGCGCGAAAGCGCAGCAAGCAAGCATGGGCTCTGCCCAAACCCGCAAAGGGTCCGAGGACCCTTTGATCCCCTTACTTAAGTCAGGGATTTCAAAGGCGAGCCTTTGGCGGAGTTTGAGGCGGAGCCTCAACCTTGCTTCAGCCCGAGCAGCCGCGCCGCGTTCCCCCCGAGGCCGGCCGCCAGCGACGCCGCCGAGAGTCCCAGCGCCTTGAAGTCCTCGACGCCCTGCCGCATCGGCCGGAACGGGTAGGACGAGCCGAACAGGAACTGGTCGCGCAGGAACCCGTTCGCCGCCTCGACGTAGCGCCCGCCGCCGGCCTGGAACGTGTACATGTCCGGCGACACGAAGACGTTCTCGTGCCGGAACGCCACCTGGAGGATGCCGTCCACGTTCGGCCAGAACCCGTGGGAGCACACGATCGGCAGCTTCGGGAACAGCGCCGCCAGCCGGTCCACCGCGAGCGGGTCGTTGAACCGCAGGTCCGGCGTGGTCGGCCCCGACATCACGAACGCCGGCACGCCCATCGCCTCGCACGCCTCGTAGAGCGGCAGCAGCCGCGCGTCGTCGGCCAGCATCGGCTCGGCGTAGAACCCCGCGTCCACGTTGACCCCGCGCAGCCCCAGCTCCTGCACCGCGCGCCTGGCCTCGCGCACCGCGCCGTCGCGCCCCAGCTCCAGCGGGTCGACCGACGCCACGCCCAGCAGCACGCCGCCCGACTGCCGCGCCAGCTCGCCCAGCACGTCGTTGCTGATCCGCACCGTGGGCGTGGAGCGACCCACCATCACCGCGTGGTCGATGCCCGCGGCCGCGATCTCGCGCAGGTACGCCGCCAGGTCCGGCGTGCGCGTGGTGTGGTCCGGGTCGCGCGACCCCACCCTGCGGTTCAGCCATCCCACCACGTCGTACGACGGCGTGCCCGGCGTGGCACCGAAGAAGTCGTGCAGGAAGGTGGGCCGGTTGCGCATGTCGATGGTGGCCATGGTCATCCTCCGCGTCACGCCGGCACGCGCCGGCCAGGCCACACCCCATACCACCGCACGCGGGGCCGGGCTCTCCCCCTGCCGCCCTTCCAGCGGCCGGGCGCGCCGACACGACCTCGGGCGCCCCGCCCGAACCCGCGGGCACCAGGATGCCTTCTCAGGTCGCGCGTTCCAGGAGCGCAGCCTTTGGCGGAGTCCAGAGGCGGAGCCTCCGGCCTTGCCTTCCTGCCGGCCGGCATAGATCCGTGACCAGGGCACATACGGTGCCTGTGCCGCATCTGCCGGGGAGGCTGGGTTCGTGACGTCCGAGCGTGAGGATGGAGCTGGCGGGACGGGTGCGCCCGGCGCGTGCCAGGCGGTGACGTCGATCCTGTCGCGGGTGGGCGACAAGTGGACGGTGCTGGTGGTGATGATGCTGGCCGGCGGGCCGCGACGGTTCAACGAGCTGAAGCGCCTGGTGGGCGGGGTGTCGCAGCGGATGCTGACGCTGACGCTGCGGGGGCTGGAGCGCGACGGGCTGGTGACGCGCACGGTGTTCCCCACGGTGCCGCCGCAGGTGGAGTATGCGCTGACGCCGCTGGGGCACTCGCTGCGGGTGCCTCTGGAGGGGCTGGGGACGTGGGCGTTCGCGCACCTGCCAGTGGTGCAGCAGGCGCGGCAGGCGTTCGACACACGGAAGGACGCGGGCTGACGCGGGCACGCAAGGAAGAAAGCGGTTCTTTCCTGAAAGAAAGAACCAAAGAACTTTCTCCCGAAGTGTCATGGCCAACCCGCTGGCCTCGCTTCCATTTGCAAAGTCTTTTTGCTTCTTTTTCTTCAGAAAAAGAAGGCCTTCCTTGCTCTGTCTTCCGCCCGGGTGCGCGGCGATCAGGGCCGGCGTGGCTGCGGCGCCGGGGCGGCCTGCGGCATGGCGCGCGGGGCGTGGCGGGCGTGGCCGCGGGGGCGTGCGAGGTCGGGCAGCAGGGTGGTCAGGAGCAGCGTGTCGCGCGGCGTGGCCGGGGCGGCGTGGCGGGCGGCCATGAGGGCGGCGATGGTCGAGGGGCCGGTGGAAAGATAGCGGTGCATGGGTCGGGCCTCGCGTCTGGGGTGAGGCCCGACACTAGACGAGAGTGATAATCATTCGCAACACCAGCGCGCGCGAAGGGCCGCCGGAGAGAGCCCGACCGCGCCTGCTCAGCCGTCCGCCAGGCGCGGGACGGGATCGGTCGAGGTGTCCTTGAGCAGGACGCCGGACTGGCGGGCGCCGCGCATGGCCCCGAGCAGGTGGCCGACGCGGTGGGCGGCGATGTCGGGCGACAGGCCGCGCGGGTGGATGTTGGACACGCAGTTGCGGTCGGCGTCGGTGGTGGCGGGCCCGGGCGCCCAGGTCAGGTAGGCGCCGAGGCTGTCGGGCGTGGACAGGCCGGGCCGCTCGCCGATCAGCACCAGCACGGACGCGGCGCGCAGCAGGCCGGCCACGCGGTCGCCCGCTGCGACGCGGCCGCGAACCAGCACGACGCGCGGGGCGACGCGCCAGCCCCCGGCGTCCAGCGCGGGCAGCAGCCGGTCGAGCAGCGGCGGCGCCTGGCGTTCCGCGGCGCGGGCGGACAGGCCGTCGGCGACGACGACCGCGAGGTCCCAGCCGGCGGCGTGGGGGGCGAGGATGGCGGGGGCGTCGTCGTCGAGGTCGCGGCCGAGGTCCGGGCGGCGCAGGTAGGCCGCGTGGTCCGGGGCGCGGCTGTGCACGAGCAGGGCGGGCTGTGCGGGGGTGGACAGCGCCGCGAGCAGCGCCGGGGCGTCCAGCGCGGCGGCCACGGCGTCGCGGGCGCGGGCGTGGGCGAGACGCAGGTCGAGCAGGGGCCGGGTGGCGAGCGCCGCGCCGGCGCGGGGCAGGCCGATGCGCGCGGGGGTGAGCGGGCGCAGGCGGGCCCAGGGGTCGTCGAGGGGGACCGGGGGCTCCGTCACGTCGTGCCGTAGAAAGGTTGAGGCTCCGCCTCAAACTCCGCCAAAGGCTGCGCCCTTGGAACGCATCCCTTAGGAAGGCCAGTCCAGGGCGGCTCGCCCTGGCGGGTTTGGGCAGAGCCCATGCTTGCCTCCCTCACGGCAGCAGCGCCCGGAAGTGCGCCGGCAGCGCGGGGGGGCGGACGCGGCCGCTGGCGTCGGTGAGGCCCTGCTCGGCGAGCCAGGCCTCGAACTCCGGGGCCGGGCGGCGGCCGAGCAGCTCGCGGATGGCCAGGGCGTCGTGGAACGAGGTGCTCTGGTAGCCGAGCATGACGTCGTCGGCGCCGGGCACGCCCATGACGAAGGTCACGCCGGCGGCGGCGAGGAGGGCGAGGAGGGCGTCGCTGTCGTCGGCGTCGGCGTCGGCGTGGTTGGTGTGGCAGATGTCGACGCCCATCGGCAGGCCGAGCAGCTTGGCGCAGAAGTGGTCCTCCAGCCCGGCGCGGGTGATCTGGCGGCCGTCGGCGAGGTACTCGGGACCGATGAACCCGACCACGGAGTTGACCAGCAGCGGGCGGAAGCGCCGGGCGACGGCGTAGGCGCGGGCCTCCAGGGTCTGCTGGTCGCAGCCGTGGTGGGCGTTGGCGGACAGCGCGCTGCCCTGGCCGGTCTCGAAGTACATGACGTTGTCGCCGAGCGTGCCGCGCCCCAGCGACAGCGTGGCGTCGTGCGCCTCGGCGAGCAGCGCCAGGTCGATGCCGAAGCCGCGGTTGGCGGCCTCGGTGCCGGCGACGGACTGGAACGCCAGGTCGACGGGGGCGCCGTCCTCGACCAGGGCGAGCGTGGTGGTGACGTGGGCGAGCACGCAGGTCTGCGTGGGGATGGCCAGGCGCGCGCGGGCGTCGTCGAGCAGGTGGAGCAGCGTGCGGGTGCGCTCGGGGCTGTCGGTGGCGGGGTTGATGCCGAGCACGGCGTCGCCGGAGCCCAGCAGGAGGCCGTCGAGCAGGCTCGCGGCGATGGCGCGCGGGTCGTCGGACGGGTGGTTGGGCTGCAGGCGGGTGGACAGGCGGCCAGGCAGGCCGAGCGTGTTGCGGAAACGTGTGGTGACGTGGCAGCGCGCGGCCACCGCCATCAGGTCGGCGAGGCGGCACAGCTTGGAGCAGGCGGCGACCATCTCGGGGGTGAGGCCCGGGGCCAGGTCGGCGAGCGCCCGGGGCGTGGCGTCGTCGGACAGGAGCCAGTCGCGCAAGCCCCCCACGGTGAGGTGGGCGACGGGGGCGAAGGCGGCGGCGTCGTGGGTGTCGAAGATGAGGCGGGTGACCTCGTCGCGCTCGTAGGGGACCACGGCCTCGTCGAGGAAGCGGCGCAGCGGCACGTCGGCCAGCGCGAACTGGGCTGCGACGCGCTCCTCCTCCGTGCGGGCGGCGAGGCCGGCCAGCTCGTCGCCGCTGCGCCGCGGGGTGGCGCGGGCGAGCAGCGTCGCGAGGTCGGCGAAGGTGTGGCGCGTGGCGCCGAGGGTGGCGGCGTACATCGGCGCCAGCCTGGGCGCGCCGGAGGCCGCGACGCAAGGGCGCGGCGGGGCGGGCTTCAGTCCCCGGTAACGATGCCGACCGTATGATGCCCTGCGGAAATGGGGCGAGCATGGCTGTTCGAGGGGTGATCTGCGGCCTGCGCGTCGGCCCGCGATGCGGGCGGGTGCTGCGCGTGCTGCTCCTCGGCCTGCTGCTGTGCGCCGGGCTCCGGCCGGCCCTGGCGCAGTTCACGCGGTTCCAGAACGTCTCGGACGAGCAGGGGCTGGGCAACCTGGCGATCAGCGCGCTGGCGCAGGACCGGGACGGCTACATCCTGCTCGGCACCGAGGGCGGGCTGTACCGCTACGACGGCATCAGTGCCACGCTGTACGGCGACGGCCTGCCGTCGGCGGCCTGGATCCAGCAGATCGTCGCCGAGCCGGACGGGCGGCTCTGGGTGGTCACCAACGCCGGCCTCTACCTGCGCGACGGCGGGGCGTTCGCCAGGATCGACGTCGGGCAGGCGCCGCCGAAGCTGAGGTCGCCCCACCTGCTGGCCGTGGGCGACGGCGGCCTGGTGCTCGACGTGGGCGGCACGCTGCTGCGCGCGCCGCTGAGCGCGGGACCGCACCCGCCTGCGGGCGGGGTCGCGGGCGGAGTCGCGAACGGGGTCGCGAACGGAGTCGGGGCGTTCTCGCCGCTGCTGGACCAGGCGGCCCTGGACGGCGCGCCCGGGCTGGCGGACGCGCGGTTCGTGGTGTCCGACCCGGCGGGCGGGCTGATCGCCGGCTGCGGCACGGGGCTGTGCCGCATCGAGGGCGGGCGGGTCACGGTGCTGGGCGAGGCGCAGGGCCTGCCGCCGGACGCGTGGCAGGTGGCGTTCGCCGCCCCGGACGGCACGCTGTGGGCCAGGAGCCTGGAGCGGATCGCGTGGCGCAGGCCGGGGCAGGCGGGCTTCGCGGTGGCGCGCATGCCCGCGCGCGGCGACGGGGCGGCGGGGGAGCACACCTCGTACGCCGCCAATCCCGAGATGCTGGACCTTCTGGCGGACGGCCACGGCGGCGTGCTGACGCAGAGCGCGAGCGGCGTCGTGGACTGGGACGGCACGCGCTGGCGCCCGCTCTCGCACCACCAGGGGGGGCTGCCCCCGGACCGCATCCAGGCGCTGATGCGCGACCGCGAGGGCTCGCTGTGGATCGGCAGCTTCGGGACCGGCGCGTTCCGCTCCATCGGCCTGGACGACTGGGAGCACTGGACCTCGGACGACGGGCTGCCCAGCGACATCGTGTGGTCGATGCTGCGGCTGCCGGACGGGCAGTTCTGGGTGGCCACGGACAGCGGCACGGTCCGGCTCGGCGGCCCGCCGGCGGGGCTGCCTGCGGAGACCAACTACATCATCGAGGCGAGCCGGGCCGGCCGCCTGTGGCTGGCGCCCATCGGCCTGCCGCTGATGCGGCGCGACCCCGCGAGCGGGCGGATCGACCGGGTCGCCTCGCCCGGCAAGGTGGTGACCGCGGAGATGGACCGCGACAACCGGCTCTGGCTCGGCACGCCGGACGGGCTGTTCGTCGTGGCCGACGCCGACGCGCCCGGGGACATGCTGCGCGCCGAGCCGGTCATGGCGCGCGACACCACGATGGTGACCATGGACGCGTCGGGCGCGGTGTGGGTGCTGTCGCCGGACGGGGTGTTCCGGCGCGACGCCGCGGGGGGCTTCGACCTCGTGGTGGCGCCCGCGCTGCTGACGGGCATGCCGGTCGCGCTGGCGTTCTCCCCCGAGGGCGAGCTGTGGGTCGGCACCGGGCTGGGCGGGGTGCTGCGCTTCCGCGTGGCCGACGGGCGCGCGGAGCCGCTGCCCTCCTTCGCCGCCCCGGTGATCGGCTCGGACAACACCCTGTTCGTGCACCGCGACCGCCGCGGCTGGATGTGGGTCGGCACGGACCACGGCGTCGACGTATTCGACGGGCAGGGATGGCGGCGCCTGGACAGCAACAGCGGCGTGATCACCAACGACATGAACCAGACCGCCGTGTACGAGGACACCGACGGCTCGATGTGGTTCGGCACCAGCCACGGCCTGTCGCACCTCCTCGACCCCGGGCGGCCACGGCCGCAGGCGGCGCTGCACCCGGTCGTCACCGCCGTCCTGCTGGGCGACCGCGCGCTGCGGCTTGCGCCCTCGGGCCACGCCGACTGGCGGCCGGGGCCGCTCGTGATCCGCTTCGTCGACCTGGACTACTCGCGCGGGCGCGGCATCACCTTCCGCTACCGTCTGGCCGGGCTCGACGCGGGCTGGAGCGCCACGGCCGGGCACGAGGTGCGCTACTCGGAGGTCCCCACGGGCCAGCTCCGCTTCGAGCTGGTCGCCGTGGACGCGGCGCATGGAGCGACCTCCGCGGTGACGGGGTTCGACCTCGCCGTGCGCGCGCCGTGGTGGCGCCGCCCGTGGTTCTACGCGCTGTGCGCGCTCGGCGGGCTGGGCGTGCTGTGGGGGACGTGGCGGGTGCGGATGCGGCTGCTGCTGCACAACCAGCGCCGGCTGGAGGCGGTGGTGGGGGTGCGCACGGCCGAGATCGAGCAGGCGCGGAGCGAGCTGCAGCACCAGGCGGGCGAGTTGGAGCGCCAGGCGGTCGACATGGAGCGCCTGGCGATGTCGGACGCCCTGACGGGGCTCGCGAACCGGCGCGCGATCATGGGCGCGCTGGAGGAGGCGATCGCGGCGTCGCTGGCCGCCGGCGCGCCGCTCGCCGTGCTGCTGTGCGACATCGACCACTTCAAGCGGATCAACGACGGCTTCGGCCACATCGCGGGCGACGAGGTCCTCGCCGACTTCAGCCGCAGGCTCGCCGACGCGGTCCGCGCGCCGGAGGCGGTCGGGCGCTACGGCGGCGAGGAGTTCCTGCTGCTGCTGCCCGGCGACCCGGACGGGCTGGCGGCGCGGGTCGCGGACCTGCGCGCGGCGATCACCGACGCGCCCTACGTGTTCGGCGAGGCGGAGCGCACGGTCACCGCGAGCGGCGGCCTGGCGTTCCTGCGGGCCGGGGACACGGCGGTGTCGATCCTCGAGCGCGCGGACATGGCCCTCTACAAGGCCAAGGAGAACGGCCGCAACCGCATCGAGGAGGAGCGTTCCGAGGCGGCGGAGCGGCGGCGGGACGCGCCGGCGGCGGGCGAGTCGGACGCGGGCAAGTCGGACGCGGGCAAGTCGGACGCGGGCGAGGCGCGCGCGGGCGGGGCGGAGGCGGGCGGGGCGGAGGCGGGCGGGGCGGAGGCGGGCGGGGCGGAGACGGCGTCGGGGCGTGCGCGTCGCGAGCTGGAGCGCGACCTGCGCGCGGCGCTGGCCGGGGACCAGTTCCTCCTGCACTACCAGCCGGTCGTGGACATGGACCGCGGCCTGGTCACCTCGCACGAGGCGCTGGTGCGCTGGCACTCGCCGACGCGGGGCAACGTGTCGCCGGTCGACTTCATCCCGTTCGCCGAGGAGGTCGGGCTGATCGCGGAGATCGGCGACTGGGTGCTGGGCACCGCGTGCCGCGAGGCGGCGGGCTGGGCGGACGGCGTCGCGGTGTCGGTCAACCTGTCGGCGACGCAGTTCCGCCTGCCCGACCTGGTGGGCCGGGTGGCGGGGGCGCTGCGCGACGCGGGGCTTTCGCCCGCGCGGCTGGAGCTGGAGGTGACGGAGACCGCGATGATCGAGGACGTGGCCGCCGCCGCCGCCATGCTGCACGAGCTGCGCGCGATGGGGGTGACGATCGCGCTCGACGACTTCGGCACGGGCTACTCGTCGCTGAGCTTCCTGCGCGCGCTGCCGTTCGACCGGGTCAAGATCGACCGCTCCTTCGTGCAGGACCTCGACACCGGGCCGCAGGCGCTGGCGATCATCCGCGCGCTGGTGGAGCTGTGCCGCGGCCTGGGCGTCGCGGCCACCGCGGAAGGGGTGGAGACGGACCGGCAGATCGAGCTGCTGCGTGCGGCCGGGTGCTCGGAGCTGCAGGGGTTCCGCATCGGCGTGCCGCGCCCGCCGGACCAGATGGCCGCGTGGACGGGCGCCCTCGGCGGCTGGCAGCCGGCCAGGGTCAGCGCGGCGCTGGCCTGAGCCGGCGCCAAGCCAGGAAGCAAGCAGTTCTTTCCTGAAAGAAAGAACCAAAGAACCTTGCCCATCGGGGCCTGTGCCAAGCGCCTGGCGCAGGCCCCTTTGTGGCAGAGTCTTATTGCTTCTTTTTCTTCAGAAAAAGAAGGCCTTGCCTTCTCCTAGCGGCCGGCCGCCTGCAGCGCGAGCAGCCCGGACAGCAGGCGCGAGGCGTCGAGCACGCCGACGCCGACCGCGTTGTCGTATCCGGAGGTGGCCGCGTAGCCCCAGTTGTCGCCGGCGCGGATGTCGGTGCTGGCGGCCGAGCCGAGGCGGTAGAGCGCGGGGTTGATCTGCCCGACGCGGCTGCCGAGGGCCTGGACGAACAGCGCGGTGACGCCGTTGAGCTGGGGTGCGACGAAGCTGGTGCCGCCGTATCCGGAGACGACGGCGCCTTCGGAGATGGTGGCGTAGCCGGACTCCGGGTCGGCGTTGGCGGACAGGTCGGGCATGTTGCGGCCGGGGAACAGCGGCAGCAGGGCCTGCTGAAGCTGGGGGCCGGTGCCGAAGTTGGCCTCGAACAGCTGCCCGGGCTTCGTCAGGGTGATGCCGGGGACGCGGAACTGGTACCAGGGCAGGGTGAAGTACGAGCTGACGCCGCCGCCGTCGCCGACGGAGAACACGTCGGCGACGGAGATGGCGTCGGCGTGGCCCGAGGCTGCGGCCTCGTTGGAGATGTAGTCCCAGCCCCAGGCCTGTTCCTGGGCGACGGAGAGGGTGAAGCCGGCGCGCAGGGCGAGGCTGAACGGCCGGGTGGTGCCGCCGGCGGCGGTGACGAGCGGGTCGGCGGCGGGGTGGTCGACGCTGTAGGGGGCGTTGCAGGTGGGGGCGTCGGCGGTGGGCGTGCCGTAGAACGGGCAGCCGCGCACGGTGTCGAAGGCGCCGGAGTCGCCGGAGGCCGCGTAGACGGTCTGCCCCTGCAGCGCCATCTCGAGGAAGGCGGCGTGGAACGCCTGCAGCTCGAAGGTGTCGGCCGGGGTCTGGGTGGCGAAGTCGTAGAAGAAGCCCAGCTCGGGCTGGCCCCAGCTCGTGGAGACGGTGTCGGCGACGTTCTCCGAGGCCGCGGCCTCGAAGCCGTTGATGAAGGTCGCGTTGGTGGTGTTGGGCGCGATGTAGACGCGCACGCTGGCGTCGGGCGCGAGGGCGCCGGACTCCTCGACGTCGAGGTCGGTCTCGCCCTCGCCGTCGGCGTTGTTGCCGGCCGCCTCCACGCCGCCGTCGACGTCGACCTTGGTGACGCGGGTAGGCGAGACGTTCAGGCCGATCTGCGACCAGAACGAGTACGCGTCGGCGGGGTTGAAGTCGTTGAGGGTGACGATGCCGATGGTGGTGCCGCGGCCGCTGATGCCGCGGGCTGCGATCGGCAGCACGTCGTAGAACCGCGCGAAGTCGGCGGGCCGGTAGTTGCCGGGGGTGCCGCCGGGCGGCAGCGTCGTCGCGGCGGGCTGGGTCGCTGCGGCCGGCAGCGCGGCTGCGCGGTGGCGCGGGGTGGCGTGGGAGACGGTGTCGACGCCGCCGATGCCGAGGATGTGGCCGGCCAGGCGCGCGGGGATGCGCATGGCGGTGGACGAGGCGACGCCGGTGCGCCCGCCCACGGTGTAGCGGTGCAGCGACAGGCCGAGCTGCCGGGCGGCGGTGCCGGCGGGCGCGGTGGCCTCGATCGCGAGGTGGTTCGGGTACACCAGGCCGGGCGTGAAGCCCATCGAGACGAGGATGGCCTTGACCGCGGCGATCTCGGCGTCCGAGGCGGCGTAGCGCGACACGAAGTCGGCCACGGACAGGAAGTGGTGGTAGCCCGGGGTGCCCGGGGTCTGCAGCGCGATCGCGGCGGCCTCCGCGCCGGCCGGGTCGGTGATCGGCAGGTAGACCGTGAGCGCGAGGGGGTCGCCGATGGCGACGTCGCCGGCGCTGGCGGCGCGGGCCGGGGCGAGCGCCGCGGCGGCGAGGGTGGACAGGGCGGTGGCGAGGGACAGGGCGAGGCGGCGTCGTGTCGCAGGGCGAGACATCGGTGTTCCTGGATGTGAGGGGCGGCACGGGCGGCGAGGCGGTGGCCGGGGCATGTTCTAGCAACACCTGTGCCAGATGTCGCAGGCGCGGTCCTCCCGTGGCGCCGCGGGGCCGGGCCGTCCGGGCGGCGGCGCGCCCTGCCCTGCCCGCGCCCCCGGCCGGCGCGCCTGGCGCGATCCGGGCCGGCGTGACACCGGGCGGCAGGGCGTGGGAGGAAGGCGCCGTCCCGTGCGTGGCCGTGCCGCGTGCGACGGCGGGGCGACGGCGTGCGGAGGATACAGCCATGGCGGGCCTGCCCGATGCGACGCCGGCCGGCGCGGCCCGCGAGGACCTGGCCGCGCGCGCCAACATCGCGAACCGGCTCGAGCGCCTGCCGATGACCGGCCACCAGCGGCGGATCTTCGCGATCATCGCCTCGGCGTGGCTCGTGGACCAGGTGGACGTGGCGCTGCTGACCTTCCTGCTGGGCACGATCGTCGCGGCGTTCGGCCTCACGCCGCTGCAGGCCGGGCTGCTGGCGTCTATGACCTTCGCGGGCCAGCTCGTGGGCAACGTCGCGGCCGGGCTGGCGGCGGACCGCTTCGGGCGGCGCGGCGTGTTCCAGGTGACGATGCTCGTGTGGGGCGCGGCGAGCCTGGCCGCGGCCTGCGCGTGGAGCGCCCCGGTGCTGATGGCGTGCCGCTTCCTGATCGGCGTCGGCGTCGGCGGCGAGGCGCCGGTGGCCCAGGCGCTGGTCTCCGAGTTCGTGCCCGCCGGCGTGCGCGGCCGCTACATCGCGCTGATGGAGGGGTGCTGGGCGGTGGGCTACGTGCTGTCCGGCACCATCAGCTTCTTCGTGCTGCCGCACCTGGGCTGGCGCTGGGTGTTCGCCGTCGTCGGGCTGCTGTCGCTGGTGGTGCTCGCGGTGCGCCGCGGCCTGCCGGAGTCGCCGCGCTGGCTCGCCGAGCGCGGCCGCCTCGCCGAGGCCGAGGCCGGGGTCGCCGCGATGGAGCGCGCGGTGTCGCTGCGCACCGGCGCCCCGCTGCCCGCCCCCGCCGCCTACCAGGCGCCGCGCGCGCCGGACGGGCGCGGCCCGCTGGCCACCGTGTTCTCGCGCGAGTACGCGTCGCGCACCACGATGGCGTTCGGCCTGTGGTTCCTGGCGCTGCTCGGCTTCTTCGGGCTGAACTCGTGGATCGCGGTCCTGCTGCGCGCCCACGGCTTCACCACCGTCGGCTCGGTGGGCTTCGTCACGCTGATCACCACGGGCGGCATCCCCGGTTTCGCCGCCGCCGCGTTCATGCTGGAGCGCGCCGGGCGCAAGCCGGCCACCGCCTCGTTCCTGCTGGCCTCGGCGGCCTCGGCCTGGGTCTACGGCAACTCCGCCGGCGAGGCCGCGCTGTTCGCCAGCGGGTTCGTGATGCAGTTCTTCATGTTCGGCATGTGGAGCTGCCTCTACGCCTACACCCCCGAGCTCTACCCCACGCGGGCCCGCTCCACCGGGGCAGGCATGGCGTCGGCGGCCGGGCGGCTCGGCGCGATCATCGGGCCGGTCGTCGTGCCCGTCCTCGTGCGCGCCGGCGGACAGGCGGCGGCGTTCGAGGTCGGCGCGGCAGGGTTCGTGGCCGCGGCCGTCCTGGTCATGGCGCTCGGCGTCGAGACGCGGGGGCAGGCGCTGGAGGCGGTCTCGGGCTGAAGCAAGGTTGAGGCTCTGCCTCAAACTCCGCCAAGGGCTGGGCCCTTGGATCGCCTTCCCTTAAGTGAAAGGGATCAAAGGGTCCTCGGACCCTTTGCGGGTTTGGGCAGAGCCCATGCTTGCTTCAGACGAACGACTGCGCCCCCAGCTGCGTCACGCCCTGCAGCACCAAGTGCGTGCCGTCGCCGAGCGACAGCGTGGTCGCCCCGCCCGAGACGCTGGCCTGCGCCAGCACCGAGCCCGTGCTGCCGTAGCCGCGCAGCGCCAGGTGGTCCACGCCCTGCGTGAAGTCGGTGATCACCGCGCTGCCGCCCGCGCTGCCCGCGACGACGCTGTAGAGGTTCGCGCCGCCGCCGCCGGTCAGCGTCGACTGCCCGCCCGACACCACGAACAGGTCCGACCCTGCGCCGCCGACGATCTGCGACGCGCCGCTGCCCGCGTAGAAGCTGTTGCCCGCGCCAGACGCCGAGGCGTCCACCGACTCGCTGCCGGCGCCGCCGACCACCAGAACCGCGGCGTCGCCCGACAGCCGCACCGCGCTGCCGTCCGCGCCGGTGATCGTCGCGGCCCCTGCCCCCGCCTCGATCGTCGTGCCCACGCCCGACCCGGACACCGGCGCCGCGTACACCGCGCCGCCGCCCGCGCCGAGCGCGATGTCGCCGCCGCCCACGCCGCCGTACACCAGCGCCGCACCGCCCGCGCCCGCGAAACGCGACTCGCCGGCGCCGCCGACATACTCGATCGCGCCCGCGCCGCCCTGCACCAGGCCGCCCGCGCCGCTGCCGCCGTAGACCAGCGCCGTGCCCGCCCCGCCGAGAACCGTGCTCGCCGCGGCGCCGCCGATGAACGTCAGCGCGCCCGTGCCGGCCGTGACCTGCGCGGCACCCGACGCGAACACCGTGTCCTGGCCCGCGCCGCCGAACAGGCTGTCGGCGCCCGACGAGTACACCACCGCGTCGCCGGCCCCGAGCATCACCGTGTTGCCGCCCACGCCCGTCGCCACCAGGCTCGTGCCGCCGCCGAGGCGCAGCACGCTGCCCGCGCCCTGCGCCAGGAACGTGTCGCCCGCCGCCCCGCCGACCAGCGTGTCCGCGCCGCCGCCCACCAGCGTGTCGCCGCCCACGCCGGAGACCAGCGTGTCGCCGTCCGCCGCCGCCATCAGCACGTGGCCGACGCGGTCCGTCATCACCGTGCCCGACGCGCCCTGCAGCAGCACCGCGTCCGCGCCGGCCGGCGCCGTCAGCACCAGCCCGCCCGCGTCCGCGCCGACCACCGCCACGTTGGCGCGCCCGGCGACCGGGGCCGCCACCGCCATCCCGCCCGGCGCCGACACGCTGGCCGCCGTCGCCGCGACCGTGGACACCTGGGCGTCCGCGCTGCCCGGCAGCGCCTGGAGGAACTGGCGCAGCGTCGCAGCCACCGGCGCCGAATACGCCGAGAGGTCCATGCCGGAGAGCGCCACCGCCGGCGCCGCGGCTACCGCAACCGCGACCGAGGCCTGCGCCCCGGCGCTCACGCCGTCGTTGGCGACCACGCTGATGGTGTCGCTGCCCGCCGCGGTGCCGACGTAGCGCAGCGTCGCCAGGCTGCCCGCGACCTGCGCGGCGCTGCCGGTCAGCGTCACGCTGCCGCCGCCCGGGCCGGCGAGCACGCGCGCGCCGCCCGTGGCCGACAGCCGGCCGCTGCCGGCCGACACGGTGACGACCATCGACGCGGAGGCCGCGGCGGCGGCGGTGTCGGCGACCGAGAGGCCGGACACGGCGACGGCCTGCCCGGCCGTGTCGGCAAGGGTGGAGGCGCCCGAAATGGTCAGGGTGGAGGAGGACTGGGTCATGACATGACTCGTGGCTGCGGAGTTACGAACTGGTCTTGCCAATCCCGCTCTAATATTGGAGCGGGCGTGATATGACCTGACTTTCTGCAGGACGGGCTGTCGCTTGGACGAGTGGCTTGTAGGGTCCGAAAGGTTAACGAAACCCTACCGGGCGACGCGAAGAGCCATGCACGGAACGCAGGCCGCCATGCGGAACCACAAGGTCCCGGCATGACATACCACATTGCCCGCGCGGAACGACCCCGCCCCGTGGCGCGGCGCCCCGGCCGGCGTCAGCCCGCGCCGTCCGCCGCCCCCGCCGGGCGCAGGTCCGGCGGCGTCGCCTCCGCCCCCAGCGCGGCGAGCGCCTCCTCCAGCCCGACCACGGACTGCGCCGGGCTGCCGAGCCTGCGGATCGCCACCGTGCCCTCCTCCGCCTCGCGCCGCCCCACGACCAGCAGCACCGGCACGTGCGCCAGGCTGTGCTCGCGCACCTTGGCGTTGATCTTCTCGTTGCGAAGATCCGTGCGCACCGACAGCCCCGCCGCCCGCAGCCGCTCGGCCACCACCTCGGCATACGGGTTCGCGTCGGACACGACGGTGGCCACCACCGCCTGCACCGGCGCCAGCCACAGCGGGAAGCGCCCCGCGTACTGCTCGATCAGGATGCCGATGAACCGCTCGAAGCTGCCCAGGATCGCGCGGTGCAGCATCACCGGGCGGTGCCGCCCCCCGTCCTCGCCCACGAACGACGCGTCGAGCCGCTCGGGCAGCACGAAGTCCACCTGCAGCGTCCCGCACTGCCAGTCCCGCCCGATCGCGTCGCGCAGCACGAACTCCAGCTTCGGCCCGTAGAACGCGCCCTCGCCCGGGTTGACCTCGTATTCCACGGCCGCGATCGCGCACGCCTCGCGCAGCGCCGCCTCCGCCCTGTCCCACACGCTGTCCTCGCCCGCGCGGCTGTCCGGCCGGTCCGCGAACTTCACCCTGAACTCGGTGAATCCGAAGTCCGCGTACACCGAGCGCAGCAGCGCCACGAACCGCGCCGTCTCGTCGGCCACCTGGTCCTCGGTGCAGAAGATGTGCGCGTCGTCCTGCGTGAACGCGCGCACGCGCATGATCCCGTGCAGCGCGCCCGACGGCTCGTAGCGGTGGCACGCCCCGAACTCCGCCATGCGCAGCGGCAGCTCGCGGTACGACCGCAGGCCCTGGTTGAAGATCTGCACGTGGCACGGGCAGTTCATCGGCTTGAGCGCGAGGTCCTTGTCCTCGTCCTCCACCCGCGCCACGAACATGTGCTCCCGGTACTTGTCCCAGTGCCCCGAGCGCTCCCACAGCCCGCGATCCACGAGCTGCGGCGTCCTGACCTCGCCGTACCCCGACGCGTCCAGCCGGCGGCGCATGTAGCTCTCGCACGCCCGGTACAGCCGCCACCCCTTCTCGTGCCAGAAGATGCTGCCCGTCGCCTCCTCCTGGATGTGGAACAGGTCCATCTCGCGCCCGATCCTGCGGTGGTCGCGCCGCTCCGCCTCCTCCAGCCGGTGCAGGTAGGCGTCCAGCTCCTTCCCGTCGCGCCACGCCGTCCCGTAGATGCGGCTG
>JBPBQX010000006.1:0-18691 GCA_050955025.1 Janthinobacterium lividum | reverse complement strand
GCCACCGGCGGGCTGTGCGGCGAGAGCAAGACCTCGATCCTGGACCAGTCGCAGGGCGAGGCGCGCGCGCTGATCGCGCCCTACGTCACCCTGGTCACCGGCGAGAAGGACGGCGTGCGCGCGCGCGTGGCGATGCGCGACGGCGGGCTCGCGCTGCCGGTCGTGGTCAAGCCGGACATCGGCTGCAACGGCACCGGCGTGCGCCTCGCCACCGACGAGGCGGCGCTGGACGCGGCGCTGGCGGCGTTCCCGCGCGGCGTGGCGCTGGTGCTGCAGGAGCTGGTGCCGTGGGACGGCGAGGCGGGCGTGTTCTACCAGCGCCGGCCCGGCGAGGCGCGCGGGCGGCTGACGTCGATCACGCTCAAGCACGCCGCGTCCGTCGAGGGTGACGGCGCGTCCACGCTGCGCGCGCTGATCCTGGCGCACCCGCGCCACGGCCAGGTGCCCGGCATCTACCTGCCCCGCCTGCGCGCGCGCCTCGACGAGGTGCCGGCGGCCGGCGAGGTCGTGCGGCTCGTGTTCGCGGGCAACCACTGCAAGGGGTCGGAGTTCCGCAACGGCACCGCCCTGGCCACGCCCGCGCTGGCCGGGCGGATCGACGCGCTGATGCGCTCCATGCCCGACTTCCATTTCGGGCGGGTCGACCTGCGGTTCCGCGACGTCGCCGCCCTGCAGCGCGGCGAGGTGCGGGTGATCGAGATCAACGGCGTGGGCTCGGAGGCGACCCACATCTGGGACCCCGAGACCAGCCTGCGTGACGCCTACGCCACCCAGTTCGAGCACTACCGCGCCGCGTTCGAGATCGGGCGCGAGATGCGCAGGCGCGGCGCGAAGCCGAGCGGGCTGCGGGAGATGGGGCGGCTGTGGCTGCTGCAGCGGCGGCTCATGGGGTCGTACCCGATGAACGACTGACGGCGGCCAAGGTCGAGGCGCTGCCTCGAGCTCCGCCAAAGGCTGCGCCCTTGGAACGCATCCCTTAAGTCAAGGGATCAAAGGGTCCTCGGACCCTTTGCGGGTTTGGGCAGAGCCCATGCTTGCTGCCTCCCGGCAAACTGAACGCTCCCGGTCTTGCGGCGTCATGCTGCAGGCGCGAGATAACAGGTGAGGGCTGCCGCCGGTGGCCGCGCCTGCGCGTTCCGGCCCGGCCGGGCGCGTTCTTCGTGGAGGACCGTTGATGAGCGACACCCAGAGCGACCTGTTCCAGCCCGTCAAGCTTGGGCCGATCGAGCTGCGCAACCGCGTGGTGATGGGCCCGCTGACGCGCTCGCGCGCCGGCCGCGGCGAGGTCCAGGGGCCGCTCAACGCCGAGTACTACGCCCAGCGCGCGTCGGCCGGCCTGATCGTGTCGGAGGCGACGCAGATCAGCCAGCAGGGCCAGGGCTACGCCTACACGCCCGGGATCTTCACCGACGCCCAGGTCGAGGGCTGGCGCGGCGTGACGGAGGCGGTGCACGGCAAGGGCGGGCGCATCTTCGCGCAGCTCTGGCACGTGGGGCGCGTCAGCCACCCGGACCTGCAGCCCGGCCATGGGCTGCCGGTGGCGCCGTCCGCGATCGCGGCGGTCGGCAAGGCGTTCACGCCCGACGGGTTCAAGGATTTCCCGACGCCGCGCGCGCTGGAGACGGACGAGATCGCGGGCATCATCGCGGACTACGCGCACGCCGCGGGCTGCGCGAAGCGGGCCGGGTTCGACGGCGTGGAGATCCACGCGGCGAACGGCTACCTGCTCGACCAGTTCATCCGCGACAGCACCAACAAGCGCGCCGACCGCTACGGCGGCAGCATCGAGAACCGCACGCGCATCGTGTCCGAGGTCGCCGAGGCGGTCACGGGCGTGTGGGGCGGCGGGCAGAGCGTGGGCATCCGCCTGTCGCCGATCACGCCGCAGGTCGGCGAGATCGGCATCGACAGCACCGTGATGGCCACATACTCGCACCTGGTCGAGCAGCTCGGGCGCTTCGGGCTGGTCTACATGCACGTCATCGAAGGCGTCACCCAGGGCGACCGCACGGAGCCGGGCGGCTACAGCAGCCAGGCGCTGCGCAAGCTGTTCAAGGGGCTCTACATGGCCAACAACGGGATCGACCGGGACATGGCGCTGCGCATGCGGCGCGACGACGAGGCGGACCTCGTGTGCTTCGGCCGGCCGTTCATCTCGAACCCGGACCTCGTGGAGCGGCTGCGCACGGACGCGGCCATCGCGGAGTCGGACAAGGCGACGTGGTACGGCGGGGACGCGCACGGGTATACGGACTACCCGGCGCTGGCGGCGTAGGCCCGCGCGAAGGAAGCAAGGCCAGAGGCTCTGCCTCTGGACTCCGCCAAAGGCTCGCCTTTGGAATCCTCTTCTTAAGTCAAGGGATCAAAGGGTCCTCGGACCCTTTGCGGGTTTGGGCGGAGCCCATGCTTGCTGTCCTGCGCGGCAGGACAAAACGTCACGGCCCCCGTGACGGAAAAGGGGTGTTTTGTCCTGCGGCGCAGGACGGACGGCGGCTTTTCCGGGGCGGTGTCCTGCGGCGCGGGACGCGCTAGGTTGCGCGGATGACACACACGAAGACGATCGCTCCGTTCGGGACCTGGGACTCGCCGGTCAGCGTGGAGCAGGTGGCGGGGCAGACGGTGGGGCTCGGGTCGCTGGCGGCGGACGGGGACGCGCTGCTGTGGCTGGAGCTGCGGCCGGGGGAGAAGGGGCGCACCGTGCTCGTGCGGCGCGGGGCGGACGGCGGGGTCGAGGACCTCACGCCGGCGCCGTTCGACGTGGCGTCGCGGGTCCACGAGTACGGCGGGGGGGCGTTCGTGGCGCAGGGCGGGCGCGTCGTGTTCAGCAGCAAGGCGGACGGCTCGGTGTGGCTGATCGAGCCGGGCGGGGCGCCGCGCGTGGTGAGCCGGGCGGCGGGGTGCCGGTTCGCGGATTTTGCCGTGTTGCCGGGCGGGCGGTGGGTGGTGTGCGTGCGCGAGGACCACCGCGGCGAGGGCGAGGCGGAGGCGGCGCTGGTGGCGCTGGACCTCGGCGGGGGGGTGGACCCGGCGGGGCAGGACGGGGTGGTGCTGGTGCGGGGGGCGGACTTCGTGTCGAGCCCGCGGCCCTCGCCGGACGGGACGCGGCTCGCGTGGATCGAGTGGGACCACCCGGACATGCCGTGGGATGCGGCGCGGCTGTGCGTGGCGCCGCTCGATGCGGGCGCGGGGGGCGAGCCCTGCGTGGGGGACGCGGAGCGGCCGCTGGGGAGCGGGCGGGAGGCGGCGGTGCAGCCGGGGTGGTCTCCCGGCGGCGTGCTGCACGTGTGCTCGGACCGCTCGGGGTGGTGGAACCTGTACCGCGTGGGGGCGGCGGGGGTGGAGGCGGTGTGCCCGATGGAGGCGGAGGTGGGGGCGCCGCACTGGGTGTTCGGGCAGGCGTCGTACCGGTTCGTGGGAGAGGAGGCACCGGGGGGCACGGGGATCGTGGCGGGCGTGATCGCGGGGGGGAGCGCGCGGGCGGTCAGGATCGCCGACGGGGTCGCGGTGCCGCTGCGCGTGGACGGGACGGCGGAGGACGTGCGGGTGGGGGCGTGCCCGTGGCCGGTGGCGGGGCGCTGGGCGTGGCTGCGGGCGGAGCGGGACAGGCCGACGGCGGTGATGCTGGGCGCGGAGGTCGTGCGGGCTTCGGGGGCGCCGGCCCTTGAGGCGGGCGACGTGTCGCTGGCGGAGGCGGTGACGTTCCCGGTGGAGGGGGGCGGCGTGGCGCACGCGCTGTTCTACCCGCCGGCGAGCGCGCGGTTCGCGGGGCCGGAGGGGGAACGGCCGCCGCTGATCGTGGTCAGCCATGGCGGGCCGACCAGCATGAGCACGGACGCGTTCTCGATCCGGGTGCAGTGGTGGACGTCGCGGGGGTTCGCGGTGGCGGACGTGAACTACGGGGGGTCGACGGGGTTCGGGCGGGCGTACCGGCAGCGGCTCGACGGGCAGTGGGGCGTGGTCGACGTGGGGGACTGCGTGGCGGCGGCGCGGTTTCTCGCGGCGGAGGGGCGCGTGGACGGGGAGCGCATGGCGATCCGCGGCGGGAGTGCGGGGGGGTTCACGACGCTGGCGGCGCTGGTGGGGTCGGACGTGTTCCGGGCGGGGGCGAGCCACTACGGGGTCGCGGACCTGCGGCTGCTGGCGGGGGACACGCACAAGTTCGAGTCGCGGTATCTGGACGGGTTGATCGGGAAGCTGCCGGAGGACGGGGCGGTGTACGACGCGCGCTCGCCGATCAGCCATGTCGAGCGGCTGTCGTGCCCGGTGATCTTCTTCCAGGGGCTCGACGACAAGGTGGTGCCGCCGAACCAGGCGCGCGCGATGGTGGAGGCGATGCGGGCGCGGGGGGTGGCGGCGGCGCTCTACGAGTTCGCCGGCGAGGCGCACGGGTTCCGGCAGGCGGGGACGATCCGCAGGGTTCTGGAGCTGGAGCTGGATTTCTTCGGGCAGGTGTTCGGGTTCAGGCCGGCAGGCGTGATGGAGCGGGCGGACGTGCGGGTCTGAGGCCGGCGGGGTCGAGGCTCCGCCCCGGCCCGCCGTCGGGGACCCGGATCGGGTCGAGGGGTTCCGGGTCCTCCTGCAGGGCGGGGCGGGGCGCTACCCGGACGATGCCTCGTGCCGGCGCGTGGCCGAGGCGAGCGCGAGGGAGGCAGCCAGGACGACCGGCACGCCCGCCAGCCAGGGCAGGGTCGCCGACGCCGCGAACAGGGCGGTGCCCATGGCCGGTCCCGCCGCGTCGCGCAGGTCCTGCACCGTGCCGAACGCCGCCAGGTAGGTGGCGCGGGCCGCGGGGGGTGCCAGCTCGGCGACGATCGCCTGGGCCAGCGGGCCCGACAGCATGCCGGCGAACGCCACGAGCGTGACGGCGGCGACGAGGGCCGGCAGGGCGGAGGACGCCAGCAGGCTGCCGAACGCCAGGGCGAGGAGGCCCCCGCTCGTCGCGGCGACGGCGAACCCCGTCATCCCCGCGGACCAGCGCGCGACCGGGAGCTGGAACGCCACGGCCGCGATGCCGCCCCACGCGAACAGCAGGCCGACGCCGGACGGCGCGAGCGCTCCCGTCCCCGTGGCGGCGAGCGGCAGCACCGCCTCGATCCAGCTCGACGCCACCTCCAGCACGGCGAGCGGCAGCAGCAGCGCGGCGAGGCGGCGGTCGCGGAAGGCGGCGAGCAGCGCGGCCGCGTCGTCGTCGTCCCCGTCGTCGGCCCGCGTGCCCGGCGCGGCGGTTTCGGGCAGCAGGGCGGCGACCAGCACGGCGGCGGCCAGCATGGCGACGGCGGGTCCCGCGAACACGAGGTCCAGCGACCGGCCCGCGAGGAGCGCCCCCAGCACCGGGCCGACCACGTGGCCCGCCCCGGACGCGGTGCGCGTGAGCGCGAAGCGCCGTCGCAGGCTGCCGGGGGGCGCCACGTCCGCGACCACGGCGGCCGCCGTGGGGTGCAGCACGCTCTCGAACGCGCCGATCAGCAGCAGGGCGAGGCCGGCGGGGACCGCGCCGCGGGTGCTGCAGAGGAGCAGGAAGCCGAGGCCGATCCCGGCCGTGGACGCCAGGAGCACGGGACGGCGGCCGAGGCGGTCCGCGATCCCGCCGACGAGCGGCGTCGCGAGCAGCTCGCCGCCGGCGTAGCAGCCGAGGAGGAGGCCGATCCAGCCGGTGGGCACGCCGGCCCGGTGCCGCGCCCACAGGGCGAAGAACGGCATCAGGACGCCGTCGGCGAGCCCGGCCAGGAAGAACAGGGCGATGCCGATGCGCGCGGGGCGCGGCAGGGCGAGGACCGGCGCGAGCCGGTCGCGCCGCAGGGCGGATGGGAGGGTCAGGGCACGTCACCTCGCGAATTCCATGCGCGGGCGCTTTCGCGTCCGGGCCGGGTCATCGCGTTGGTTGACGTAAACGCTTACGGCCGTCCGGGAGGACGACGCGCGCAGTGAAGCCGTTGGTTGGCGGGGATGCAAGGGGCCGTTGCGTCGGCGACGGCGTTGCCGATCGGGTTCGTGCGGCGCGGGGCGCGTTGGCGGCGGGCGGGGGGCGCCCATCTCTCCCCTGCCCCGGCCCGCTGCCGGGAAGGGTGCGGCCGGACGGCCGGCGGGCCGGGACAGGAGCGTGAGGGATGGGCGAGCCTTGGCACCACCAGGTCAGGTTCACGCTGGACGAGGCGATGGCGGAGCGGTTCCGCGAGGGGGCCGACGACGCGGCGCTGCGGCCGCTGCGCGCGGTGCTCGCGGCGCACGGGGCGGTGGCGCGGAGCCAGCTCGACGCGTTCTCGGCGTACGTGGCGGAGGCGGAGCGCGAGGGGCCGGAGGGGTTCGCGCTGTACCGCTGGACGAAGGCGACGCTGGACGATCCGGCGAAGCGGGCGGCGCACGGCAGGAGCTTCGCGCTGCACGTCGGCGGGCGCGAGGTCTATGCGCTGGAGGAGGCGGACCGGGTGGCGGGGGCGCTGGGGCCGCTGGTCGGCGGGGGGGTCGTTGCGGGGATGACGCGGCACGACACGAACCCGGCGAATAACATGCCGGTGCCGGCGGAATACCGGGCGGGGGGTGTGTAGGGCTTCTGGTGGGGAGCGTGGTGTGGGGGAGATGGGTGGTTTCCGCACACTGAAGCTGTGACGTGACGGCGTTTTGGAGCAGGGCCGAGTTTGGCGGACAGCGGACTCTCCGGCTTCGCCTCAGCCACGGTGGAAGCGGATGCGCGGACTGGCTGCCGCAAGAACCGGAGGGTCGCTGAACCTCCCGGTGTCACTGGGCGTCGGCACGCTCCAATAGCAGGTGCGACACCCTGTTCGAAGCACGCAGGCAAACAATGCTCCAGAGCACCTTGCTGACCTGGGCGCTCGAAGATAGCGTTACGTTCCCAAAAAGAGGGCACTAAATGGCTGACGAACCCGCTGACGTCGCAGATTATGAGCGGGCCGCTCGACGGCGTGCGGACAGGGACGAGATGAGGAACTGGATCACGCTCGTGATCGGCTTGATCCCGGCATTCGTCGCGGCATTCGGCTTCTCGCCTCTTACCCGGATATGGTCGGTTCTCGCGCTTCTCACCGCATTGATTCTGGTTCTGGCAGGCTCCTGGTGGCATCACCGAGGCGCGACATTCAAGAGCTTCACGTCCGTCCCCTCTACTGGCGTTGGGGCAAAACGCTCGGCGTTCGCATACTGGGCGGCAGTGATAGGTCTGATCTTCGGTGCCGGAGCGTGGGTGGGTTCTAGCGGGCGGGACACGTTCCTATACTTAATGTATGGATCATTGGGAGACTTGGCGATCAGCCCTGCTAACGATATAGCGACGCCTGCCGTTATTTCGTTACGCAAGGACACAGGGATCGTTTGCTTCTTCACGACTGCCAGCTTCAACGTGAGAAACACACGTTCCGAAGATGTTTCGATGGGAGTAGTCAGCAGCAGTCTTTCACTGTCCGATGATACCAACGCACCGATTTTCGCCGCAAGGTCACTCGCCGACATCACCCAAACTTCAGGCGGTGTATCCGGTGTTCGCTTGATAACTGGAACACCCAACGACTGGCCGAGAACGATCGATACCATAAAAAGTAATTTTACGACGCTTCGACGCGGCGAAGCTAAAGACATCACTGTCTTTCAAAACAGAGATTACAATACCACCTGCTTGGCTGATCCGGACGGTAGTTTGGCGAAGAATTATCAGGCGTCGACCGTCAAGATATCCGGCGAGATCGTCATGACGTTGCCGGACGGTACTTGGCGGGAGGAGAGTTTTGGTCTCAGCGAACCGGTAAAGGTGGTGAGACAGTAAAGGCTTCAAGGCTGCGACCCATCAGAACCGTTGCCCAAACGCCTGGAGCGTATCAAGCGCGTTCCAGATGCCAGGGTCGGGCAGAGGCATCCCGGCCCTGGCGGGATAACGTCGGCTGGTCCCGGGCCCTTCCTCGTCGTGGTTTCCAAAGGCGAGCCTTTGGCGGAGTTTGAGGCAGAGCCTCAACCTTGCTTGCTGTCGCGCGGGGGGGGGGGCCCGCTCTGCCGGCGGCGGGTCGCGGGGCGGGGCGGCCTCCGGGGGCCGGGGGCGGGCGTCAGGGCAGCGGGACGTTGGCTTCGAGGCGGTCGTAGCCCTTGAGGCGGTAGATCAGGAACGACAGGGCCCAGCTGGCCACGAAGAGGCCGATGATGGCGAAGCCGAGCGCGTTGAGGTTCTCGTTCAGGGCGCCGATCGCGTTCCAGACCGGGCCTCGGAGGTCGAGCTGGTCGACGAGGAGGCCGAGGGCCTCGATGCCGCCGATCAGCAGCGCCACGGCGACGGAGACCAGGGTGATCGTCAGGTTGTAGTAGAGCTTGCGGACGGGGCGGACGAAGGCCCACTCGTAGGCGCCGAGCATCAGCACGCCGTCGGTGGTGTCCACGAGCGACATTCCGGCCGCGAACAGCACCGGGAAGACCAGCACCGACCAGAGCGAGACGCCGTGGGCGGCCTCGGCCGAGGAGATGCCGAGCAGGCTCACCTCGGTGGCCGTGTCGAAGCCGAGGCCGAACAGGAAGCCCACGGGCAGCATGTGCCAGCTGTGCGAGACGAGGCGGAACACCGGGCGGAACAGGCGCGCGAGCAGGCCGCGGCCGGCCAGCAGCGTGTCGAGGTCGTGCGGGTCGTAGCCGCCGCCGTGGCGCACCTGGCGGAAGGCGCGCCAGACGCCGCGCAGGATGACGATGTTCATGGCCGCGATCAGGAAGAGGAACAGGGCGGAGGCGCCGGTGGAGACGATGCCGCCGACGCCGCGCCAGGCCTCGAAGCGGCCCTGCATCGCCGCCGCGGTGGCGGCCACGGCGGCGGCGACCAGCAGGACGACGGCGGAGTGGCCGAGCGCGAAGAAGAAGCCGACGGCGACCGGGCGCCCGCCCTCCTGCATCAGCTTGCGGGTGACGTTGTCGATGGCGGCGATGTGGTCGGCGTCGACGGCGTGGCGGAGGCCGAAGCTGTAGGCGAGGAGCCCGGTGCCGAGCAGGAGGGGCTGGCCGTGGAAGGCGAGGAAGGCCCAGGCCCAGGCGCCGAGATTGAGGGCGGCGAGCACGGCGTAGATGCCGGCGACGCGGCGGCGCAGCCCGGTTGCGGGGGGCGCCGTGGTTCGGGTGGCGGCAGGCATGCGGGGAGTCCTTTCGAGACGTCGCCTGTCCGCGCGGCCCGGCTTGCCGCCCGCGTGGGGGGCTTGCCTTCCGGGCACCCCGCCCGGCGCGGCCGCGTTGACGTCCTGGCCCTGGCTGGTGCCGGGGCCACGATGGCAGGTCTCCTGGCTCGCGGGTCGCTGCCGGCCGCCGCCTTCCCGGGTCGCCCCAGTGGCATCGTGGCGGCCGGCTCGCCGCCTACAGTTGCGGGGGCAGCCGCGGCCTCGGACCGCATTCCCTCTTCGCCCCCGCTGCCGGGGGAACCATCGCGGGCAGCATGGCGGTCCGCGGGGCGGGCCGCAACGCCCGGCTTGCCGCTGCCCTTCCGGCGCCCGGCGCGTGCCGCAGTGTTGCCGTTTTCGTGATGCGTCATGTGTCGTACGCAACACGAGGACCGCGACGATGCGCATTGCCCAGATCGCCCCGCTGCACGAGGCCGTGCCGCCGAAGCTCTACGGTGGCACCGAGCGGGTGGTGTCGTTCCTCACCGAGGAGCTGGTGGCGCTGGGCCATGACGTGACGCTGTTCGCCAGCGGGGACTCGGTGACGAGCGCGAAGCTGGAGCCGATCTGGCCGCGGGCGCTGCGTCTCGATCCGGCGATCCGCGACCCGATCGCGCCGCACATGCTGCTGATGGAGGCGGCGCGGCAGAAGGCGGACGAGTTCGACGTGCTGCACTTCCACATGGACTACTGGTCGTTCAGCCTGTTCTCGCGGCAGCCGACGCCGTTCGTGACGACGATGCACGGGCGGCTCGACCTGCCGGAGCTGCAGCCGGTGTTCGACGCGTTCCCGTCGGCGCCGGTGGTGTCGATCTCGGACAGCCAGCGCCGGCCGCTGCCGCAGGCGAACTACGTGCGCACCGTGCACCACGGGTTGCCGAAGGATCTGCTGACGCCGGTGGGGGACGGGGGCGGCGGGTATCTCGCGTTCCTCGGGCGGATCGCGCCGGAGAAGCGGCCGGACCGCGCCATCCGCATCGCGCGGGCCTGCGGCATGAAGCTCAAGATCGCGGCCAAGGTGGACGTGGTCGACACGAAGTATTTCGCCGACGTGATCCAGCCGCTGCTCGGGCCGGACGTTGAGCTGATCGGCGAGATCAATGACGCGCGCAAGCCGGAGTTCCTGTCGGGCGCGAAGGCGCTGCTGATGCCGATCGACTGGCCGGAGCCGTTCGGGCTCGTGATGATCGAGGCCATGGCGTGCGGCACGCCGGTGATCGCGTTCAACCGCGGCTCCGTGCCCGAGGTCGTCGAGGACGGGCTCACCGGGTTCATCGTCGAGGACGAGACCAGCGCGGTCGCGGCGGTCTCGCGCCTGGATACTCTGTCGCGGGTGAAGGTGCGGGCGCGGTTCGAGGAGCGGTTCACGGCGAAGCGGATGGCGGAGGACTACCTCGGCATCTACCGGCAGCTCGCGCGGGAGAAGACGGGGGGGCTGCGGGTCGTCCGGTAAGCAAGCAAGGTTGAGGCTCTGCCTCAAACTCCGCCAAGGGCTGAGCCCTTGGATCGCCTTTACTTAAGTAGAGGGATCAAAGGGCCTCGGGCCCTTTGCGGGTTTGGGCAGAGCCCATGCTTGCTTTCTAGTCGCGGCCCGTCGGGTGCTGGCGGACGGCCTCGGTGAGGAGGTAGGACGGGATGGTCGGGCTGATCGGCGAGCTGCCCTTCATGAACTTCCAGCCCAGGGCGAGCAGCGCCAGGACCACGGGGATCGCGGCGACGGTGAAGGTGCCGTCGGGGTAGTCCAGCGCCATGAGCACCAGCACGGCGGCCAGGAAGCCCAGCGTGAGCCAGGAGGAGACCGGCGAGAACGGCATGCGGAAGGCGACGGGCTCGTTCTCGCCGCGGTTGATCGTGGCGCGCAGGCGCATCTGGCAGACCACGATGAAGCCCCAGGTGCTCAGGATGCCCAGCGAGGCGATGTTGAGGACGACCTCGAACACCTGGCTGGGCACGACGTAGTTCAGGACGACGCCGGCCAGGTAGATCACCAGGGTGACGACGATGCCGCCGTAGGGGATCTTCTGCGCGCTCATGCGGCCGACGAAGGCGGGGGCGGAGCCGCCCATCGCGAGGCTGCGCAGGACGCGGCCGGTGGAGTAGAGGCCGGAGTTCAGGCTGGAGAGTGCTGCGGTGAGCACGACGAGGTTCATCGCGGTGCCGATGCCGGGCACGCCGAGGGCCGCGAAGAAGGTGACGAAGGGGCTGGTGCCGGCCTTGTAGGCGGTCCAGGGCATCAGCAGCACCAGCAGCACCACGGAGCCGACGTAGAACAGGCCGATCCGGTAGATCACGCTGTTGATGGCGCGCGGCAGGATCTCGCGCGCATCCTGCGCCTCGCCGGCGGCGGTGCCGATCAGCTCGATGCCGGCGTAGGCGAACACCACGCCCTGCACGATCACGATCGCGGGCAGCAGGCCGTGGGGGAAGATGCCGCCGTTCTCGGCGATCAGGTGGGGGCCGGTGGGGTGGCCGTCGACGGGGTGGCCGAGGAACAGGAAGACGACGCCGACGACGAGGAAGATCACCAGGGCGGCGACCTTGACCAGGGAGAACCAGAACTCCATCTCGCCGAACCACTTCACGGCGACCATGTTCATCAGGCCGACAAGCGCCAGGGCGACGAGGGCGAACACCCACTGCGGCACGCCGTCGAAGCTGGGCCAGAAGTGCATGTAGAGGGCGACCGCGGTGATGTCGACGATGCCGGTCATCGCCCAGTTCAGGAAGTAGAGCCAGCCGGCGGCGAAGGAGGCGCGCTCGCCGAGGAACTCGCGGGCGTAGGACACGAAGGAGCCGGAGGTCGGGCGGTGCATCACCAGCTCGCCGAGCGCGCGCAGGATCAGGTACGAGAACAGGCCGCAGACCAGGTAGACCACGGCGAGCGAGGGGCCGGCGGCCTGCAGCCGTCCGCCGGCGCCGAGGAACAGGCCGGTGCCGATCGCGCCGCCGATGGCGATCATCTGCACCTGGCGGGGTTTCAGGCCCTGCTCGTAGCCCTCGTCCTGGGCGTCGAGCGCTGCGCGGCGCTCGGCGGCGGTGGGGGCGACGGTGTCTGGCATGGACGGGCTCCGCGTTCTGGGGGGGCGGTTCAGCGTCGGCCCGGGTCCGTAAAGAAGCAAGCGGCGCGAGGCCGCGCGGGCCGCACGGTTTCGTCGTTGCGGGGGCGGATCGGGCGGGCGGGGCGCCTGCCCCGGCCTGGCCGTGCGCGCAGGGGTCTGGCGGGGGGCCGCGCGGGCCCATATGCGGGGGGCATGGCGAGGGAGGCGGCGGTGGCGGGGTGGACGCAGGCGGCGATGGCGGACCAGTCGGGGCGGGTCGCGGTGGTGACCGGGGCGAGCAGCGGCATCGGGGCGGCGGCGGCCGAGATGCTGGCGGCCAAGGGGGCGGAGGTCGTGCTCGCGGTGCGCGACGCGGCACGGGGCGAGGCGGTGCGCACGCGCATCGTGGCGCGCAACCCGGGGGCGAAGGTGCGGGTGTCGCTGCTCGACCTCGCGGATCTCGCGAGCGTGCGGGCGTTCGCGGGGCGGATCGACGGGGAGGTCGCGGGGGTCGACGTGCTGCTCAACAACGCGGGGCTGGGGATGCAGCCGCAGCGCGGCGTGACGGCGGACGGGTTCGAGCGGCAGTTCGGCACCAACCATCTCGGGCATTTCGCGCTGACGGGGCTGATGGTGCCCGTGCTGCTGCGGGCGCCGGCGCCGCGGGTGGTGGGGATCGCGAGCCTGGCGCACCGGCGGGCGCGGATGCGGTTCTCCGACCTGATGGGGGAGCGGCGGTATCGGGGGGGCGTCGCGTACGGGCAGTCCAAGCTGGCGAACCTGATGTTCGCGTTCGAGCTGGACAGGCGGGCGCGGGCGGCGGGGTCGCGGCTCGTGAGCGTTGCGGCGCATCCGGGGATCGCGGCGACGGGGTTCATGGCGGCGACGCGGCTGCCGGCGGTGGCGCAGGCGATCGGCGGGCTGGGGATGCGGGTCGTGGGGCAGGACGAGGTGGCCGGCGCGCTGCCCGGCGTGTACGCGGCGGTGGCGCCAGGGGTCGAGGGCGGGTCGTACTGGGGGCCGGACGGGGTGCTGGAGGTGAAGGGGGCGCCGCGGCGGGCGGTCGTGGCGCGGCAGGCGATGGTGCGCGAGGACTGGGCGCGGCTCTGGGGGGTGTCGGAGGGGCTGACGGGGGTGGTGTTTCCGCCGCTGGGGTGAAGGAAGGAAGCAAGGCCGGGCCCTGCCCGGACCCGCAAAGGGTCCGAGGACCCTTTGATCCCTTTACTTAAGTATAGGACTCCAAAGGCGAGCCTTTGGCGGAGTCCAGAGGCGGAGCCTCTGGCCTTGCTTTCTCCCCTGCCCTGCTACGCCTGCGCGAGGGCGCGGGCGCGCATCGGGCGGAGCGCGAAGAGGGCGAGGCCGGCGGTGAGGAAGTCGGCTGCGATGGCCAGCGCGAAGACCGGGGTCCAGGTGCCGGATGCTGCGTGCAGGTAGGAGGCCATCGGGCCGCCGAGGATCGAGCCGATGCCCTGGGCGATGTAGAGGCAGCCGTAGTTCTGCGTGGCCCAGCGCGGGCCGAAGGTGTCGGTCAGGGTCGAGGGGAACAGCGAGAAGATCTCGCCCCAGCCGAAGAACACCACGCCGGACAGGAGCGCGAACAGCAGCGGGTTGCTGTGCGTCGCCAGCCAGGCGGTCATGGCGCAGCCTTCCAGGGCGAAGGCCAGGGCCATGGTGGGCTCGCGGCCGATGCGGTCGGACACCCAGCCGAAGAACGGGCGCGTCAGGCCGTTGGCGAAGCGGTCGATGGTGAGCGCGAGCGGGATCGCGGCCAGGCCGAACACGACGGCGTGGGACAGGCCGAAGTCGGACGCGAAGGTCGCGAGCTGCGAGGTGACCATCAGGCCCGACGTCGACATCAGGGTCATCATCGCGAACATCAGCCAGAACACGGGGTGGCGGAGCATCGCGGAGGTCGGCGTGTCGCGGGGGTCGGCGGCGGTCGTGGCGGTGCGCGGGGTCGCGGGGGCGGCGCGCAGGCCGGCGGCGGCGAGGACGCCGATCGCGCCGAAGGCCAGGCCGAACCAGAGGAGCGTGGGGCGGAAGCCGTTGGCGGCGAGGCTCGTGCTGACGGGGAAGGTGGTCAGGATCGCGCCCATGCCGTAGCCGGCGGCGACCACGCCGGCCGCGAAGCCGCGGCGGTCGGGGAACCAGCCGCACACCAGGCCGACGACGCCCACGTAGACGATGCCGGTGCCCAGGCCGGCGGTGACGCCGTAGGCGAGGTAGAGGCCGAGGAGCGTGGTGACCTGGGAGGCGAGGACCCAGGCGAGGCCGGTCAGCGCGGCGCCGAGCGCGATCAGGCGGCGGGGGCCGAAGCGTTGGACGAGCCAGCCCTGGAAGGGGGAGAAGAAGGTTTGCAGCACGACCAGGAGGACGAAGGTCCACTGGATCGCGGCAGGGGTGGCGTTGAGGGAGGCGCCGAGGGGCTTGGTGAACAGCGTCCAGACGTACTGGGGGGAGCTGATCGCCATCATGCACAGCAGGCCCAGGCCGAGCTGGGTCCAGCGGGCGGTGTCGGCGGCGGCGCGCGGCGGCGCGAAGGCGGTGGCGGACATCGGGCGCTCCGTGGTGTTTTCACGGAGGGCCGCAGCAAGTTCTGGGCCAGGAAGGAAGGTTGAGGCTCTGCCTCAAACTCCGCCAAGGGCTGGGCCCTTGGATCGCCTTCCTAAAGTAGAGGGATCAAAGGGCCTCGGGCCCTTTGCGGGTTTGGGCGTAGCTGCCAAAGGTTCCAGCGACCCGCTCGGGTCGTTGGAATGGCAGCGGAGGGAGAGCCCATGCTTGCCTATCGGCCGAGCGCCTGGACGATCTCCTCGGTGACCTTCTTGGCGTCGCCGAACAGCATCATGGTGTTGGGGCGGAAGAACAGCTCGTTGTCCACGCCCGCGTAGCCGGAGGCCATGGAGCGCTTGATGAACAGGACGGTGCCCGCCTTTTCCACCTCGAGGATGGGCATGCCGTAGATGGCGGAGGTCTTGTCGGTCTTGGCGGCGGGGTTGGTGACGTCGTTGGCGCCGATGACGAAGGCGACGTCGGCGGAGGCGAACTCGGAGTTGATCTGCTCCAGCTCGAAGACGTCGTCGTAGGGGACGTTGGACTCGGCCAGCAGGACGTTCATGTGGCCGGGCATGCGGCCGGCGACGGGGTGGATCGCGTACTTCACGTCCACGCCCTCGGCCTTGAGGATGTCGCCCATCTCGCGCAGGGCGTGCTGGGCCTGGGCGACGGCCATGCCGTAGCCGGGGACGACGATGACCTTGGACGCGTTCTTCATGATGAAGGCGGCGTCGTCGGCGGCGCCCGAACGGACGGCGCGGTCGCCCTGCGCGCCGGCGGGGCCGGCGGCGGCGGTCGTGGTGCCGAAGCCGCCGAGGAGGACGTTGAAGATCGAGCGGTTCATGCCCTTGCACATGACGTAGGACAGGATCGCGCCGGATGCGCCCACGAGCGCGCCGGTGATGATCAGGGCGAGGTTCTCGATGGTGAAGCCGATGCCGCAGGCGGCCCAGCCGGAGTAGCTGTTCAGCATCGAGACGACGACGGGCATGTCGGCGCCGCCGATCGGCAGGATGAGCAGGAAGCCCAGGGCGAGCGCGGTCAGGGCGATGAGCCAGAACACGAGCTGGCTGGAGGTCGAGACGAAGACGACGATCAGCGCGATCGCGAGGACGCCGAGGGCCGCGTTGAGGATGTGCTGGCCGCGGAAGGTGAGCGGGTTGCCCTTGACCAGGCCCTGGAGCTTGGCGAAGGCGACGAGGGAGCCGGTGAAGGTGATCGCGCCGATGGCCAGGCCGATCGACATCTCGACCAGGCTCTCGGTGTGGATGTGGCCCGGCGTGCCGATGCCGAAGGCGACCGGGGCGTTCAGCGCGGCGGCGGCGACGAACACGGCGGCGAGGCCGACGAGGGAGTGGAAGGCGGCGACGAGCTGCGGCAGCGCGGTCATCTGGATGCGGCGGGCGACCACGACGCCGATCGCGCCGCCGATGGCGATGCCGGCGATGATGAGGACGTAGCCCTGGCCGGAGAAGCCGTGGCGCAGGAGGGTGGCGACGATGGCCACCGCCATGCCGGCGATGCCGAGGCGGTTGCCGGTGCGCGAGGTGGAGGGGTGGGAGAGGCCGCGAAGCGCCAGGATGAAGAGGACGGCGGCGACGAGGTAGGCGAGCGCGGTCAGGCTGGGGGACATGCTGGGATTACTTCCGGGCGCGGAACATGGACAGCATGCGCTGCGTGACGGTGAAGCCGCCGAAGATGTTGATGCTCGCCAGGACGACGGCGAGGAAGCCGAACAGCGGGGCGGCGATGCCGTGGCCCAGGCCGGTGGCGAGCATGGCGCCGACGATGATCACGGACGAGATCGCGTTGGTCACCGCCATCAGCGGCGAGTGCAGCGCGGGCGTGACGTTCCAGACGACGTAGTAGCCGACGAAGCAGGCCATGAGGAACACGGCGAGCAGGAACACGAAGGGCTCGACGGCGGCGCCGAGGGGGGCGAGCGCGGGGCCGTTGTCGACGACGGCGTGCGCCATCATGCGCAGCTGCTCGGCGAGGTTGGCGGCCTGGGCGGAGATGCCGTCGGCCTGTTGCGCGAGGGTGTCGGGATTCATGGGCGGGTCTCCGGGGCCTGCTCGGACGGCATCGGCGGGGGGGCGAAGCTTGCGGCGTCCGGGGCGGCCGCGGCGGTGGCGGCGGCGTCCGGGGTGGGCGGGATGCCGGGGGGCGTGAACTCGGTGTGCGGCGCGGCCGCGGCGGGCGGCGGCGCGGGCGGCGGGGCGGCGGGGGTGGTGGTCTCGCCGGACTGGAGGGTCACGCCCGTGGGGGCGTCGGGGGTCGCGGGGGCACCCGGCGGGATGAAGCCCAGGCCCTGGGCGGCGAGCGCGGGGTCGATGGGGTCGGGGTCGGGGTCGGCGGGCATCTGCCGGTCTCCTTCAGGGTGCCACGTCGACGGGGACGATGGTCGCGGCCGGCTCGTGCGGGGCGGCGGGCGCGGGGGGCGGCAGGCCGGCGGCCTCGCCCGAGGCGACGCCGGCGGGCGCGGGCGCGGCGTCGGGGGGGAGCGGCTGGGCGTCGCGGAACTGCTCGGCGACCACGGCGCCGTCGCGGGTGAGCAGCACGCCGCGCACGATGTCGTCCTCGGCGGGGAGCACCGGCTTGCCGGCCGTCTTGTCCCAGAAGGTGGTCAGGAGGGTCAGGAGGTTGCGCGAGTACAGCGCGCTGGCGGCGACGGGGATGCGGGCGGGCCAGTTCTGCCAGCCCAGGATCTTCACGCCGTTCTCCGTCGTGGTCTGCTGGCCGGGAACGGTGGCCTCGCAGTTGCCGCCGGCGTCCGACGCGAGGTCGACCACGACGGAGCCGGGCTTCATGCCGGCGAGCATCTGCTGCGTCACCAGCGTCGGCGCCTTGCGGCCCATCACGAGGGCGGTGCAGATCACCAAGTCGTTCTTGGCGACCGTGGTGACCATCAGCTCGGCCTGCTTCTTCCGGAACGCGTCGCTCATCTCCTTGGCGTAGCCGCCGCTGGTCTGGGCGGCGGCGGACTCGTCGTCCTCGACGCCGACGTAGGTGGCGCCGAGGGAGCGGATCTCCTCCTTGGCGGCGGGGCGGACGTCGGTGGCGGAGACGATGGCGCCGAGGCGTCGGGCGGTGGCGATGGCCTGGAGGCCGGCGACGCCTGCGCCGAGCACGAAGACGCGGGCGGGGGGCACGGTGCCGGCGGCGGTCATCATCATCGCGAAGCCGCGGTCGAAGGCGGCGGCGCCCTCGATCACGGCGCGGTAGCCGGCGAGGTTGGACTGCGAGGACAGCACGTCCATGGACTGGGCGCGGGTGATGCGCGGGAGCAGCTCCATGGCGACGAGGTCGACGCCGGCCTGCGCCATGGTGGGCACCAGGCCGGGGGCGTTCAGGGCGCCGGAGATGCACAGCAGCAGGGCGCCGCGCGGCAGGGCGGCGCGGGCGGCGGCGTCGGGGGCCTGGACGGCGAAGACGACGCCTGCGCCGGCGAGGGTGGCGGCGGCGTCGGGGGCGATGGTGGCGCCGGCTTCCGCGAACTCGCGGTCGGGGATGGCGGCGCCGGAGCCTGCGCCGGACTGGACCGCGACCTCCAGGCCGAGGGCGAGGAGCTTCTTCACCGTGTCCGGCGTGGCGGCGACGCGCGCCTCGCCAGGCCGGGTTTCCTTGAGCACCGCCAGACGCATCGCATTCCTCCGGGACCTTCGCGGGATGGCGGAAGGTCCGATGCGCAACGATGCTCAGGGAGGCACGGGGACGCAAGGGGGCGCGGGCCGGCGGGCCCGGAAAACCGGCCTTCCTGTAAATTGTTTCCAAAGGCGAGCCTTTGGCGGAGTCCAGAGGCAGGGCCTCTGGCCTTGCTTCCCTTGCCTTACCGTAACGGGTCGGCGTTCAGTCCATGGCGAGGCGCTGGACGGACTCGAAGCCCTCGAACTCGGGCGGGCCGAGGTACATCTCGCGGGTGCCGCCGGCGCTGCGGTGGGCGGCGCGGAAGGCGTCGGAGCGGGTCCA
>JBPBQX010000005.1:0-22892 GCA_050955025.1 Janthinobacterium lividum | reverse complement strand
CTTGAGAATCTATTCCGAGGAAGGAAAGGCTCACGCCCCCGCCAGGAACTCCCGGATCTCCCGCACCAGCAAGGCCGGCTGTTCCAGGGGAAGCATGTGGCCAGCATCCACCCGGCGCACCCGCACGCCCGGACACGCCGCGATCCGCGCCAGCCCCGCCTCCACCCCGGCGGAATACGCCGCGAACAGTTCCCGCTTCCAGTCCTCCAGCCCCTCGAACGAAGACCGCTCGGCCCGCACCACCAGGCTGCGGCACCGCGCCGCCCCCACCAGCCCGAACAGGCTCCGCTCGCCCATGAACCCGTCGTAGAACACCCTGATCCCCTCGTCCGCGTCCCGCGAAAGCCTCGTCACGTAGCGGCCATCGGCCCCGGCCCGCACGCCGCTGTGCACGATCTCCCCGGCCTGCTCCGCGTCGAGGCCGAACTGCCCCACCCACGCCTCCACGCGCCCGGCGATCTCGTCGGCCGAATACGTCGCCGGCCGATCGTCCTCCGCATGGAGCCGCGACTTGCGCTCCACCACCTCGCCGGCACCAAGCCCGACATACTCCGACGGCCGCAGGCTGAACCCGTCGAGGTTGACCACCGCCGGCACGTCCGGGTGCGCGTCCGCGAACAGGTGCGCCAGAACCGCGCCCATCGAGTGCCCCACGATCGCGCCGCCCTCGAGCCCGTGCTCCCGGCGCACCGCCTCGATGTCGGCCATCAGCGAAGCGACGTCCCACGGCCCGTCGCCCGACCGCCCATGCCCCCGGAAATCCATCGCCACGACGCGATGCCCCTCCGCCAGCCCCGGCAGCATCGCCCCCCAGTACGACAGCGAACACCCCGCGCCATGCAGCAGCAGCAGGGGCGGCCCGCCCCCGCCGGCCACCCTGACCGCGATGGGCACGCCCCCGCTCCCGACCACCCCGTCCACGTGCCCTGCCACCAACCCCACCCCCGAACTCCAATGAGCGCCGGTCCAGGGGCGGCTCGCCCCTGGCGGGTCCGGGCAGAGCCCGGCCTTGCTCCCTACGCCCCCGCCTCCGCCGCGATCGCCGCCGCCGCCCCCCCCGGATCCGCCGCCCCGGTGATCGGCCGCCCGACCACGATCCAGTCCGCCCCCGCCTGCACCGCCTCCCCCGGCGTCATCACCCGCGCCTGGTCCCCGACGTCCGCGCCCTTCGGCCGGATGCCCGGCACCACGAGCACCGGCCCCGCCCCGAGCGCATCGCGCAGCGCGGCCACTTCGTGCGCGCTGCACACCAGTCCGTCCGCCCCCGCATCCACCGCGAGCCGCGCCAGCCGCAGCACCTGCTGCCGCGGCCCGCCCGAAACACCCACCGCGTGCAGCGCCGCCGCGTCCAGGCTGGTCAGCACCGTGACCGCCAGCACCACCGGCCGCGCGCCCCCGCCGGCGTCGGCCGCCCGACGCGCCGCCTCGACCATCGCGCTCCCGCCGCCCGCGTGCACCGTGAGCATCGCCGGCCGCAGCGGCAGCACCGCGCGCACCGCACCCGCCACCGTGTTCGGGATGTCGTGCAGCTTGAGGTCCAGGAACAGCGGCCGCCCCGCCTCCGCCACCGCGCGCAGCCCCGCCGCCCCATGCGCCAGGAAGAACTCCAGCCCGACCTTGAGCATCCCCGCGTGCGGCGCCACCGCCGCCGCCCACCCCGCCGCCACCGCGGCCTCGTCGGTGTCCAGCGCGACGATCAGCCGCGAGCCCGCCCCGCCCCGCGCGGACGCGCCGTCGTCAGCCATGCGTGAGCGTGAGCGCGTCCGACACCGGCGCCGGCGTGTGCACCACCATGTCCGGCGCGCGCGGCCGCAGCAGCTCGACCTGCGCCTCGAGCCTGCGCACCTCCGCCTCCGCCCGCCGCGCCCGGCGCACCTGCCCCAGCGTCCCGCTCCACGCGATCACCGCACCCGCGACGAAGAACACCGCCGCGATCACCAGCACCGCGACCGACAGCGGCGCCTCCAGCGCCAGGTCCGTCGGCCAGAACCCGAAGGTCGCCGACGCCGTGTTCGACAGCGCGAAGATCACCAGGACCAGCAGCACCGGCAGCATCAGGATCACGCGCAGCATCGGACATCCCCTTCGGACCAGGCCCACCGCGATGCCACGCCCGAAGCCCGCCGCGCAACCCCGCCGCGGCCGTTTCCCCGAAGCAAAGCAAGAAAGCAGTTCTTTCTTGAAAGAAAGAACCAAAGAACTTTACCCATAAGAAAAGGCTTGAACCTTGCCTAATCGAGCAAGGTCTTTTTGCTTCTTTTTCTTCAGAAAAAGAAGGCCTTGCTTACTCCGCCACCGCCGCGACCCGCGCCCGCAGAGCCGCCGGCTTCCCCCGGTTGACGCGCTCGCGCAGCTCCTTGCCCGCCTTGAAGAACGGCACGACCTTCTCGTCGACCGCGACGGCCTCGCCTGTCCTGGGATTGCGGCCGGTGCGCGACTCCCGTTGCTTGACGGTGAATGCGCCGAAGCCGCGCAGCTCGACCCGGTCGCCGCGCGCGAGCGCCGCGGTGATCTCGCCGAACACGGTGGACACGATCAGCTCGATGTCGTGGCGCGTGAGGTGCGGGTTCGCGGAGGCCAGCTCCGCGATCAGGTCCGACTTGGTCATGCGCCCCCGGCCAAAATCCCCGCCACGCCGGGGCCCGTCACAGCCTCGCAGGCTGCCAGAGCGCCCACGCACCGTCAAGACTAACCCCTTGCAACAACACCGCTTTCATCGCCGCCGACACCGCGCCCGACCACTCCGACGAGAACTGCCGCGCCAGGAACCCGCGCCCCGGCACGACGTCCGCGACCGCGAGCCCCTCGCCCACCTGGTGCTTCTCCGCCAGCCACGCCCGCGCCTCCGGCTCCCCCCCGATCTGGTCCACGAGCCCGAGCGGCAGCGCCTGACGCCCGGTATAAGGCCGCCCGTCCGCAAGCTCGCGCACCCGCGCCGCGTCCATGTGCCGCCCCTCCGCGACCATCGCCACGAACTGCTCGAACAGGTCCTGCACCAGCGCCTGCATCACCACCCGGCCTTCCGGGCTGAGCGGCGCCGTGAACGACGGCTGCCCCTTGAGCGGCCCCGACACCAGCGGGTCGACGTTCACGCCCAGCTTCCCCAGCAGCCCCGAGATGTCCCCCTGCTCCAGGATCACCCCGATCGACCCCGTCAGCGTGCTCTGCCTGGCGAAGATCCGCTCCGCCGGTACCGACACCATGTAGCCCGCCGAAGCGGCCGTCCCGCCCATCACCGCGACCACCGGCTTGGCCTTCGCCACCCGCGCGATCGCGTCGTGCAGCGCCTCGCCGCCCGCCACCGACCCGCCCGGGCTGTCCACCGCCACGATCAGCGCCCGCACGCTGCCGTCCTTCGCCAGCGCGTCCACCGCCTCGACCACCTTGCGGTCGTCCGTGATCACCCCGCTCACCGACAGCCGCGCCACGTGCGCAACCCCCAGCCTCCCGGCCGCCCTGCCTCGCACTCCCGCCACCGACGCCACCGCGCCCAGTACCGCCAGCACCGCCACCACGCGCCACAGCACGAGCCCGCGCTTCAGCCGCGCCCGGTCCACCAGCAGGTCGGTCTCAAGCGACATCGCCCATCCCCCGGACAAGAAAAAGGCCGGGATCGCTCCCGGCCGAAGACAGTCAGAAAGCAAGCATGGGCTCTGCCCAAACCCGCCAAAGGCCGGAGGCCTTTGGAAACCACAACTTCAGGCCGGCCGCACCCCGCAAGGGGACGTGCCGCCGGCCCGAAGTCGCGCCGGTCCAGGGGCGCCGCCCCTGGCGGGTCCAGGGCAGAGCCCTGGCCTTCCTTACTCGGTCGGCTGCTGGTTCCGCCTGCGGATCGCCGCGCCGAGGATGTCGCCCAGCGACGCGCCGGAGTCCGACGAGCCGTAGTCCTGCACGGCAACGCGGTCCTCCTCGACCTCCTTGCCCTTGACCGTGAGCGACAGCTTGCGGCTGGCGCGGTCGATGGCGGTGATCTTGGCGTCGATCTTCTCGCCTACGGCGAAACGGTCCGGCCGCTGGTCGCTCTTGTCGCGCGCCAGCTCAGCCCGCCGGATGAACCCGGTGAGAACCTCGTCGACCACGACCTCGACACCGTTGGCCTGCACCGCGGTCACGGTGCACGTCACGATGTCGCCCTTGTTGACCCGCGCCAGCGTGTCCGCCGCCGGATCCTCCTCGAGCTGCTTCACGCCGAGGCTGATGCGCTCCTTCTCCACGTCGACGTCGAGCACCTTGGCCTTGACGACCTGGCCCTTCTCGTACTGCGCGATGGCGAGCTCGCCGGCCTCGTTCCACGACAGGTCGGACATGTGGACCATGCCGTCGATGTCGGCAGACAGCCCGATGAACAGGCCGAACTCGGTGATGTTGCGGATCTCGCCCTCGACCACGCCGCCGACGGGATGCTCGTCCGCGAACTGCTCCCACGGGTTGCGCTGAACCTGCTTGAGCCCGAGCGAGATGCGGCGCTTGCCGCTGTCCACGTCGAGCACCATCACGTCGACCTCCTGCGAGGTGGCGACGATCTTGCCCGGATGGACGTTCTTCTTGGTCCAGCTCATCTCGGAGACGTGCACCAGGCCCTCGACGCCCGGCTCCAGCTCCACGAACGCGCCGTAGTCCGTGATGTTGGTCACGCGGCCCGAGTACTTGGCACCGGGCGGATACTTCGCCGCCACACCCTCCCAAGGATCGGCCTCGAGCTGCTTCATGCCAAGGCTGATGCGCTGCGTATCCGGGTTGAACCGGATGACCTGCACGCGCACGGCCTGCCCGATCTGCAGCGCCTCGGACGGATGGTTGATCCGGCGCCACGCGATGTCGGTCACGTGCAGCAGGCCATCGACGCCGCCGAGATCGACGAACGCACCGTAGTCGGTGATGTTCTTGACCACGCCGTCGAGGATCATGCCCTCCTTGAGCCCCTGGATGAGCTCGCTGCGCTGCTCTGCGCGCGTCTCCTCCAGCACCGCACGGCGCGAAACCACGATGTTGCCGCGCGCGCGATCCATCTTGAGGATCTGGAACGGCTGCGGGCTGCCCATGAGCGGGCCGACGTCGCGCACCGGCCGGATGTCGACCTGCGAGCCCGGCAGGAACGCCACCGCGCCGCCGAGGTCGACGGTGAAGCCGCCCTTGACGCGCCCGTAGATCGTGCCGTTGACCCGCGTGGTGCTCTCGAACGCCTTCTCGAGGTTGGTCCAGGCCTCCTCGCGCCGCGCCTTCTCGCGCGACAGGACGATGGAGCCGTCCTTGTCCTCGTAGCGCTCGACGAACAGCTCGATCAGGTCGCCCGGCTTGACCTCGACGGGAGCACCGGGAACCCCGAACTCCTTGAGCGCGACGCGCCCCTCGCTCTTGAGGCCCACGTCGACGATGGCGAATTCTTCGGTGAGGCGGATGACGCGCCCGGTGACGACGGAACCGTCGAACCCGGTGTCGCGGCCCAGCGTCTCGTCCAGAAGGGAGGCGAAATCCTCCTCGGGGTTCGACGGATCAAGAACGCGGGCGGCAGCGGAAGATGACATGTGGCGGATATGTTCCCGGGATCGGCACCGCGGCACGAGGCCACGCGGCGAACCATTGTGTGCGCGCCCCGTACCGGGACGCGTCTGGCCCAGCGGGCCGGATGAACGAAAACAGGCCCGTCCCCACGGACGCGCCTGCACCGCCCACCATCGCCCGCACAACCCCCGGTGTCAAGTTTTCGTGCCGCCAGGGCAGGCAGGCATGGGCCCTGCCCGAACCCGCCAGGGGCAAGCCCCCTCGTCTTGCCCTTCCAACGATCCAAGAGGATCGTCGGAACCTTGGGCCAGCCTCGCCCCTGGACCGGCACCCGAAGGAAAGCGCCGGCCTATTCCGTTGCCATCGCCGCCAGCTCCAGCCCGTTCGGGTCCCGGAAGTGGAATCTCCGTCCTCCCGGAAACGCGAAGGCGGCCTTCGTCACCACGCCCCCGGCCGCCTCGACCGCCGCCTGCGCCGCCTCCAGGTCGTCGACCGTGATCACCACCAGCGGCGCCGCCGTCGCCTCGCCCACATCCCCCTGCAGCCCGAGATCGACATCCCCGCTCATGGTCGAGGCATAGCTCGGCCCGAACTGGGTCATCTCCCAGCCGAACGCCGCTCCGTAGAACGCCCTCGCCGCCCCGAGATCACCCGCCGGCAGCTCGACGAACCCGATCCGTGCCATGCCCCGCCCCCTTGTCAGGTCCTGCGCCTGTTCGCGGGCACGCGGCCAGGAGTCCCAGGCGTCGTCCCCCGGCCGGCTTGCCCGCCCCGCCGCGCCTGACCGCACAGCCCGCGGCCCGTCGAGCATGACCCGGCACAGCCCTTCGCTGCAACGGGCAAGCCCTTCGCGAAGCAGGAAGCCTGGCGCTTCACGCGTGAAAGCCCCGGCCCGCCTTTCTCCGCCCCTGACCCCCTGCCGGACAGGATCCGCCCGCGTCCCCCCCTGCGGGGGAAGGCCTCGCCACCCTTGCCCCGCCTACGCCGGCTCCGGCAGCTCCGCCCTGCGCGTCCCGTTCAGCACGCCGCGCACCCGGTCCACGTCCAGCACGCCCTGCCACTTCGCGATCACGATGGTCGCCACAGCGTTGCCGAACAGGTTGGTGATGGCGCGCGCCTCGCTCATGAACCGGTCGATGCCCAGGATCAGCACGATGGCGTTGACCGGCACCTTGCCGTGCAGCGTGGCCAGCGTCGCCGCCAGCGTGATGAACCCGCCCCCCGTGATCGCCGCCGCCCCCTTGGACGTGAGCAGCAGCACGCCGAGGATCTCCGCGTAGTCGAACCAGCTCAGGTCGATGTTGAGCGCCTGCGCGATGAACGCGATGGCCATGGTGAAGTAGATCGACGTCCCGTCCAGGTTGAACGCATATCCCAGCGGCACCACGAGCCCGACCAGCGAGCGCGGCAGCCCGAGCCCCTCCATCTTCTCGATCAGCGTCGGCAGCGCCGCCTCCGACGACGACGTGCCGAGCACGATGAAGAACTCCTCCTTCAGGTAGCGCAGCAGCGCGTAGAGGTTGAGCCCGCACATCGCCATCACCAGCGCCAGCATCCCCAGGATGAACACCGCGCAGGTCACGTAGAAGCACAGCATCAGCAGCCCGAGCTGCGCCAGCGTCGCGATCCCGTACTTGCCGACGGTGAACGCCATCGCCCCCAGCGCCCCGATCGGCGCGACCCGCATCACGAACCCGATCACCACGAACAGCGCCGCCCCCGCCTCGTCGATCACCGTGACGATCGCCTGGCCCCGCCGCCCGAGCTTCGACAGCGCCATGCCGAACAGCACCGCGAACAGCAGCACCTGCAGGATCTCGCCCTTGCTGAACGCCTCGACCACGGTGTTCGGGATGACGTTGAGCAGGAACTCCGTCACCGTGAGGTGCTGCCCGGTCGTGTACTTGGCCACCGCCGTGCCGTCGATGTGCGCGGGATCGACGTTCATCCCCGCCCCCGGCTGCACCAGGAACGCCACCGCGAGCCCGATCACCATCGCAAACGTGGTCATCAGCTCGAAGTACAGGATCGCCTGCAGCCCGATCCTCCCCACCCCCACGGTGTCCGACAGCTTGGCGATGCCGACGACGACCGTGACGAAGATGATCGGCGCGATCAGCATCTTCACCAGCTTGACGAAGCCCTCGCCCAGCGGCTGCAACTGCACGGCGAAATCAGGCACGAAATGCCCGAGCAGCGCCCCGATCACGACGGCAACCAGCACCTGGATGTACAGGCCCTGCGGCCCGGTGGAGAGCTTCATGTCCGCGCTGGCCCCGAAACGGTGATCCCCGCTGCGTAGCCGCGCCCACCCCGCTTGAACAGGCCGAAAGCATGGTGCACCGCGGCATCGCCCCCGGCCGTGCCCGCCCGGTTGCGCCGCCCCGGCCCCCGTGCCCAACTCGCCCTCTTTGCCCAGGAACCGCCCGCATGACGACAGCGCTCGCCTTCCTCGCCTGGACCCTGGTGCTCGCGGTGGTGCAGGTCGCCGTCGCCTCGGGCGCCAAGCGCCGCCAGGACACCCTGGCCTGGGCGGCCGGCAACCGCGACGAGCCCCCGCCGCATTACACCGGCCTGGCCGCCCGCATGACCCGCGCCCAGGCCAACCTCTACGAGATCCTCCCCCTGTTCATCGGCGCCGTGCTGCTCGCCCACGCGTCCGGCCGCGACGGCACCCTGACCGCATGGGGCGCGGGGATCTTCTTCTTCTCGCGCGTCGCCTACGTCCCGGCCTACGCCTACGGGGTCGCCCCGCTGCGCACCGCGTGCTGGGCCGCCTCCGTCGTCGGACTCGCCCTCGTCCTGGTCAGCCTCGCCTGAAGCCAGGCAGGAAAGCAGTTCTTTCTTGAAAGAAAGAACCAAAGAACTTTACCCATAAGCACCCTTCCCGCCCGCAGGGAAAGAACCTCATGGGCAAAGTCTTTTTGCTTCTTTTTCTTCAGAAAAAGAAGGCCTTGCTTCCCCCTACGCCTTGCCTGCTCTTGCCACGAAGTAGGCCTGCCGCTCGCCTTCGCTCCGCGCGACCCCGGCGCGCACGCGCAGCAGGTCCTTGCGGCTGATCAGCCCGACGAGCACGCCGCTCTGCGGGTCGGTGACCGGCAGCCGTCCCTGGTCCGCGGCCAGCATGACGTCGAGCGCGTGCGTGACCACGTCGCCGGGGTGCACCACGGCCGGCAGCCGGGCGGAGAGGTGGCGCGCGACCGGCTCGCCCTCGTGCCCGCCTTCCACGACCCAGCGCAGGGCGTCGCCGCGCGACACGAGCCCGACCGGGCGCCCGGCCGCGTCCACGACCGGATAGACGCGGTGGGCGCCTGCCTCGAGCACCGCGACCGCCTCGCCCACGGCCATGGCCTCGCCGATCACCGCGACGTCGCGCGCCATAACCTCGCCGACACGGGCCAGCTCGAACGGGTCGGCGCCGAACTCCTGGACCACGTGGCGCCCGCGCCGCGCGATCTTCTCCGTCAGGATCGAGCGCCGCATCAGCAGCACGCTGACCGCGTACGCCGCGACGGTGGCCGCCAGCAGCGCCGGCAGCGCGGCCAGGTCGCCGGTCAGCTCGGCGGCGAACACGGCGCCCATCAGGGGCGCGCGCATGGTGCCCCCCAGCATCGCCGCCATGCCCAGCAGCGCCCAGAACCCCTGCGACTGGCCGGGCAGCACGAGCCCCGCCAGCCAGCCGAACGCCCCGCCGAGGATCAGCAGCGGCGCGACCACGCCTCCCGACGTCCCCGACGACAGCGACACAAGCCAGACCGCGGCCTTGACCACGAGCAGCGCCGCCACGACCCGCAGCGCCAGCCGCCCGGCGAGCAGGTCCGCGATCACGCCGTAGCCGACGCCGAGCGCGCGCGGCTCGACCAGCCCGCCCAGCCCCACGAACAGCCCGCCGATCGCCGGCCACCACATCCAGTGCACCGGCAGCCGCGCGAACAGGTCCTCCAGCGCGTACAGCGCCGCCGTCAGCACCCCCGACAGCAGCCCCACCGCCACCCCCAGCCCGACGGCCGCCGGCAGCAGCCACCACACGGCGGGCACGGCGCCTGCGAACGCGAACAGCGGCCCCGGCGCGAACAGCCACGGGCGCCAGCAGATCGCCACCACCGCCGCCGTCGCCACCGGCACCAGGCTGCGCGGCCGCCACTCGAACAGCAGCAGCTCCACGGCGAGCAGCACCGAGGCGAACGGCGTGCCGAAGATCCCCGTCATCCCCGCGGCGGCGCCTGCGACCAGCAGCGTCTTGCGCTCCGACGCGCTGAGCCGGAAGAACTGCGCGAACAGCGAGCCGATCGCGCCGCCGGTCATGATGATCGGCCCTTCCGCGCCGAACGGCCCGCCCGACCCGATCGAGATCGCCGAGCTCAGCGGCTTGAGCACCGCGACCCGCAGCGACATCCGGCTCTCGCCCACCAGGATCGCCTCGATCGCCTCGGGAATCCCGTGCCCCCGGATCTTCTCCGAGCCGAAGCGCGCCATCAGCCCGACCGCGAGCCCGCCCAGCACCGGCAGCGCCACCATCCACGGCCCGCGCACGGCGCCCGCCATCGACGGGATCTCGGTCGCCCAGCGCCCGAACCACGCCAGGTTGACCGCGACCCCGATCAGCCGCACCAGGAACCAGGCCGCGAACGCCCCGCCCGTCCCCACCACCACCGCCAGCCCCGCCAGCGCCAGCACCCGCCGGTCCGCCGTGAAATCTCCCAGAACCCGCCGCCGCGGCGCGTCCCCCGCGGGCACGGCTGCCGCGCTGATGAAGTCTGACATGCGAGGCGCCTCCGAACCGGGACGCCGAACATATGTCGTAACACGACATAGTCCAAGCCCCCGCGCCGCGCCCAGGAGCCGCCATGCCCCCCGCCGCCCCCCGCAAGCCCCGCCCCGCCGCGCCCGCCAACGCCACGCCGGCCGCCCCGCCGCCGCCCGAGGCCGCGCCCGCCGGCCTGACCCACGCGCAGTTCGCCGCCATCGCCGACTTCCGCCACGAGCTGCGCCGCTTCCTGGCCTTCAGCGAGTCCGCCGCCGCCGCCGCCGGCCTCCCCGCCCAGCAGCACCAGGCCCTGCTCGCCATCGCCGGCCACCGCGGCCCCGCCGCCCCCACCGTCGGCCTGCTCGCCGAGCGCCTCCTCGTCGCCCCCCACACCGCCGCCGAGCTGGCCGCGCGCATGGCCGACGCCGCCCTGCTCACCCGAACCCCCGCCCCCGGCGACCGCCGCCGCACCGAGCTCGCGCTGACCGACGCCGCCCGCACGCTCCTGCACCGCCTGACCGACGCCCACCTGCGCGAGCTGGACCAGCTCGGCCCCGTCCTCGCCCGGGCCCTCGCACGGCCGGAAGGCAAGGTTGAGGCGCCGCCTCAAACTCCGCCAAAGGCTGCGCCCTTGGAACGCATCCCTTAGGGAGAGGGATCAAAGGGCCTCGGGCCCTTTGCGGGTCCAGGGCAGGGCCCTGGCCTTCACCACCCCGCCGCCCGCACGACCTCCAGCGCCCGCGCGAACACCGCGTCCGCGTCCATCTCCGTGGTGTCCACCACCACCGCCCCCTCCGCCGGCCGCAGCGGCGCCACCGCCCGCGCCGCGTCGCGCGCATCCCGCGCGGCCATCTCCGCCGCCACCGCGGCCGGCGCCACCACCTCGCCCCGCGCCTGCACCTCCAGCCACCGCCGCCGCGCCCGCGCCTCCGGGCTCGCCGTGACGAACAGCTTCACCCGCGCATCCGGGAACACCACCGTCCCGATGTCGCGCCCGTCGAGCACGGCGCCGCCCGCCCCCACCTGCCGCTGGAACGCCAGCAGCGCCGCCCTGACCCCCGGCACCGCCGCCACCAGGCTCGCCGCCGCGTCCGCCTCCGCCCCGCGCAGGTCCCCGCGCCCCAGGTCCTCCGGCCGCAGCCCCAGCGCCGCCCGCTCCGCCGCCGCCGCATCCCCCGGATCGCCGCCCCCCGCGAGCACCACCCGCCCCACCGCGCGATACAGCAGCCCCGTGTCCAGGTACGCGACCCCCAGCGCCCCCGCGAGCCTGCGCGACAGCGTCCCCTTCCCCGCCGCCGCCGGCCCGTCCACCGCGACCACCCGCACCCCCGCCACGACCCCGCTCACCCCCGCGCCCCCCCCCCCCCCCCCCCCGGCACCCCCCCCGGCACCCCCCGCCCCCCCCCCCGCCCCGCCGCCACCCACCCCGTCCTCGCCCGCGTCCTCCCCGATCGCCGCCCCCAGCGCGTTCATCAGCGCCACGAACCCCGGGAAGCTCGTGTCGATGAACGCCCCGTCGTCCACCCGCACCGCCTCGCGCGCCCCCATCCCCAGCACCAGCGCACTCATCGCCAGCCGGTGGTCCATGTGCGTCCGCACCAGCCCGCCACCGGGAGGCGGCCCCCCGCACCCGTGCACGATCAGGTCGTCCCCCTCCACCTCCACCCGCACGCCGTTCGCCTCCAGCAGCGCCGCCGTCGCCGCCAGCCGGTCGCTCTCCTTGACCCGCAGCTCCCCGAGCCCGCGCATCCGCGTCACCCCCGAGGCGCACGCCGCCGCCACCGCCAGCACCGGGAACTCGTCCACCATCGACGGCACCACCTCGGGCGACACGTCCACCCCCCGCAGCACCCCCGCCTCCACCGTGAGGTCCCCCACCGCCTCGCCCCCCGCGACCCGCTCCCCCCCGACCGCCACCGACGCCCCCATCTCCCGCAGCACGGAGAACAGCCCCGTGCGCAGCGGGTTGAGCCCCACCCCCTCGACCACCACCCGCGACCCCGGCACCACCAGCGCGGCCACCACCGCGAACGCCGCCGACGACGGATCGCCCGGCACCGCCACGTCCGCGCCCCGCAGCTCCGGCTGCCCTTCCAGCTCGATCACCCGCCCCGTCCCCGACACCTCCGAGCGCACCACCGCCCCGAAATGCCGCAGCATCGCCTCCGTGTGGTCGCGCGTGGCCACCGCCTCCTCCACCCGGGTCCGCCCCCGCGCGTTCAGCCCGGCGAGCAGCACCGCCGACTTCACCTGCGCCGACGCCACCGGCACGCGGTACTCGATCGGCAGCGCGCTCCCCGTCCCCTCGATCGCCATCGGCAGCCGCCCCCCCTCGCGCCCCGTGAACCTGGCCCCGCACAGCGCCAGCGGCTCGCTCACCCTGCGCATCGGCCGCCCCCGCAGGCTCGCGTCCCCCGTCATCACCGAGAACATCGGATGGCTGGCAAGAATCCCCGCGAGCAGCCGCGCCCCCGTCCCCGAGTTCCCCATGTCCAGCACGTCCGCCGGCTCCACGAGCCCGCCGACCCCGCGCCCCCACACCCGCCACGCACCGCCGCCCTCGCGCACCACCTCCGCCCCCAGCGCCCGCATCGCCTGCGCCGTGCGCAGCACGTCCTCGCCCTCCAGCAGCCCCTCGATCCGCGTCTCGCCCACCGCCAGCCCCGCGAACATCAGCGCGCGGTGGCTGACCGACTTGTCGCCCGGCACGGCGACGCGCCCCCGCAGCGGCGCCGCGGGCGATGACGAGCGAAGCGGCCGAGCGTCCATGACGGGCATCCATTTCCTGTGCGCGAAGACCCTCACTGATGCGCGAAGCAGGGCAGCAAGGCCAGAGGCTCTGCCTCTGGACTCCGCCAAGGGAAGCCCCTTGGATGGCTTCCCCTAGGTCAAGGGATCAAAGGGCCTCCCGGCCCTTTGCGGGTCCGGGCAGAGCCCGGCCTTGCTTGCTGCTTGCCCTGCCAGGCCATCCTGCCGGCCCCGCCGGTTTGACTTGCCCGCGCGCAGGTGTCATGGGGCGCGCCCTCCGCCGCTCCGTCACGAAGGCTGCACCATGGCCAAGCCAGAACTCGGTACCAAGCGCATCTGCGTGAACTGCGCGGCCCGCTTCTACGACCTCGGCCGCGTCCCCGCGATCTGCCCGAAGTGCGACACGGAGCAGCCGATCGAGCAGCCCCGCGCCCGCCGCCCCTCCGGCGGCAACGCCGTCGAGGACAAGCGCCCGAAGAAGGTCGCCCCCGTGGAGGCCGAGGCGGAGACGGCCGACGAGGAAACCGAGGAGGAGGACGTCCTCGACGACGCCGCCGAGCTCGAGGAGGACGACGACGCCGAGGCGATCAGCGACGTCGAGGTCGAGCCCGACAGCGACGAGACCGAGCGCTAGACCCTCGCCCCTGCGCGGCCACCCGGCCGCGCAGCCTCTGTCTCCCGACCGCACGCCGCGCCGCCCGCCTGTCCGCCCGGCGTCCCTGCCACGCAGGCCCCCCGCTCCAGCCGCGCCGCCCGCGGGCCGTGATCCTGCCGGTCCGCGCCGTAACCCCGCCTTAGCTTTTCCCCGTCATGGTGGCCGCACTCAACCGGATGGGTGCCCCCCTTTCATGACGACCCCCAAGCATCGCCTCGTCACCCGCAGCGACTTCGACGGCCTGGTCTGCGGCATGCTCCTGCGCGAGCTGGACCTGATCGACGAGGTCAAGTTCGTCCACCCCAAGGACATGCAGGACGGCAAGGTGGAGATCACCGGCCGCGACATCGTGACCAACCTCCCCTACGTCCCGGGCGCCTTCCTCTCCTTCGACCACCACCACAGCGAAACCATGCGCAACGGCGCGTCCATGGCCCCCGGCCAGGTGATCGACGCCGACGCCCCCTCCGCCGCCCGCGTCGTCTACCGCCACTTCGGCGGCAAGGCCGCCTTCCCGCGCGTCAGCGACGAGCTGATGGCCGCCGTGGACCAGGCCGACTCCGCGCAGTACTCGCGCGACGAGATCCTCGACCCGAAGGGCTGGGTGCTGCTCAACTTCCTGATGGACAGCCGCACCGGGCTGGGCCGCTTCCGCGACTTCCGCATCTCGAACTACGACCTGATGATGCACCTGATCGAGCGCTGCCGGGACCACTCCATCGACGAGGTCCTCGCCCTGCCCGACGTGCGCGAGCGCGTGGAGCTCTACGCCGCCCACCGCGACGCCTTCGCCGACCAGCTCCGCCGCTGCACCAGCGTGCACAACACCCTCGCCGTGGTCGACCTGCGCGACGAGGAGACGATCTACGCCGGCAACCGCTTCGCCGTGTACGCCATGTTCCCCGAGTGCGACATCTCCGCCCACGTGCTGTGGGGCGCGAAGCGCCAGAACACGGTGTTCGCCATCGGCAAGTCGATCATCGACCGCAACTCCCCGGTCGACGTCGGCGCGGTCTGCCTCGGCTACGGCGGCGGCGGCCACCGCGCCGCCGGCACCTGCCAGATCCCTAACGAGCGCGCCGAGGCCGTCAAGGCCGAGCTGATCGAGGCCCTGTCGCCGAGCCCGTCCAGGGCCGCCGCCTGAACAGAAAGCAAGGTTGAGGCTCTGCCTCAAACTCCGCCAAGGGCTGGGCCCTTGGATCGCCTTTACTTAAGGAAAGGGATCAAAGGGTCCTCGGACCCTTTGCGGGTTTGGGCAGAGCCCATGCTTTCTTCCGCTCAGCGCTACCGCGCCAGCCCCAGCACCGCAGCCCCCAGTGCCGCCGCCGCCCCGCACGGCCCCGCCGCCCCCCAGCGCCGCGCCAGCCGTCCCCCCATCGCCACGACCACGAGCGGCGACAGCGCCGCCGCGTCCACCGCCCAGTCCTCCGCGATCGGCAGCCGCAGCCAGTGCCCCTGCCCCAGCGCCGCCGCCATCCCCGCCGCCAGCACGCCGGCCGCCAGCCCGGCCACCCCTTCCGGCCCCGGCAGCAGCGCCGCCGCCACCGCCACGGCCACCAGCGCCGCCGCGAACGCCCCCGACCCCGCGCCCACGCCCGCCGCCAGCAGCCCCCCGCCCAGCGCCAGCGCCGCCGCGAGCACGACCACCCCCTCCGGCCCGGCCGCCGACGGCACGGCCCCCGCATCCTTCCGCCCCCGCCCGCCGCGCGACGCCCCCGCCCCGCGCCCGAGCCTGCGCGCCGCCACGTCCATCGCCGCCCCCAGCAGCGCCGCCGCCGTGACCCCGTGCAGCAGCCGCGCCCCGTGCAGCGGCGCCCCCGCGAGCCACCACCCCGACGCCGCTCCCAGCGCGAACGGCAGCAGCGGCCGCGCCCGCCGCGGCACCGCGTCGCCCCCCAGCAGCACGCCGATCACCGCCGCGGCCACCGCCGCCAGCCGCCACGCCGCCTCGCCCGAACCCGGCCCCGCCGCGTGCGAAACCCCCAGCACCCCCCAGCCTGCCAGCAGCCCCAGCGCCCCCGCCGCGGCCCCCAGCCGCCCGTTGCGCCCCGCAACCCGCGCCACCCCGGCCACCGCGGCGGCCACCAGCGCCGCGCGCCCCGCCCCCGGCAGGTCGTGCGGCGACAGATGCATCAGCCACGTCCCGGCATCCCCCAGGTCCGCGCCCAGGTCCGCCACGAGGTCGCCCCACCCCGACGCCCGCGCCACCACGCCCTGCGCCGCCGCGCCGTGCCGCTACAGCGCGCCGCCCCTGCGCCCCGCCATCGCGCCCAGCCGCAGCCTGAGCGCCTGCAGCTTGATGAACCCCCCGGCGTCGACCTGGTCGTACGCGCCCTGGTCGTCCTCGAAGGTGACGTGCTTCATGGAATACAGGCTGTTCGGGCTGGTCCGCCCGATCACCGTCGCATTGCCCTTGTAGAGCTTGAGCCTGACCGCCCCGGTCACGGAGCGCTGGCTCTCGTCGATCGCCGCCTGCAGCATCCGCCGCTCCGGCGAGAACCAGAATCCGTTGTACACGAGCGTCGCGTAGCGCGGCATCAGCTCGTCCTTCAGGTGCGCCGCCTCGCGGTCCAGCGTGATCGACTCGATCCCGCGGTGCGCCGCCATCAGGATCGTGCCCCCGGGCGTCTCGTACACCCCCCGCGACTTCATCCCCACGAACCGGTTCTCCACGAGGTCGAGCCGCCCGATTCCGTTCGCCCGCCCCAGCTCGTTGAGCCTTGCCAGCAGCGTCGCCGGCGACAGCGCCACCCCGTCGACCGACACCGCGTCCCCGCGCTCGAACCCGACCTCGATCACCGTCGCCTTGTCCGGCGCCTCCTCCGGGCTCAGCGTGCGCTGGTAGACCGCCTCGTCCGGCTCGTCCGCCGGGTCCTCCAGCAGCTTTCCCTCCGACGACGAGTGCAGCAGGTTCGCATCCACGCTGAACGGCGCCTCGCCGCGCTTGTCCTTGGCGATCGGGATCTGGTGCGTCTCTGCGAACTCGATCAGCTTGGTGCGGCTGGTGAGGTCCCACTCCCGCCACGGCGCGATCACCTTCACGTCCGGCTTGAGCGCGTAGTAGGCGACCTCGAAGCGCACCTGGTCGTTGCCCTTGCCCGTCGCCCCGTGCGCGACGGCGTCGGCGCCCACCATCTCGGCGATCTCGATCTGGCGCTTGGCGATCAGCGGCCGCGCGATCGACGTGCCCAGCAGGTACTGGCCCTCGTAGAGCGCGTTGGCCCGAAACATCGGGAACACGAAGTCGCGGGTGAACTCCTCGCGCAGGTCCTCGACGAAGATCTCCTTGATCCCCATCATCTCGGCCTTGCGCCGCGCCGGCTCCAGCTCCTCGCCCTGCCCCAGGTCGGCGGTGAAGGTCACGACCTCGCAGCCGTAGGTGGTCTGCAGCCAGCGCAGGATCACGCTGGTGTCGAGCCCGCCGGAATAGGCCAGCACCACCTTGCCCACCCGCCCGCGCCCTGCGCCGCCGCCGCCGGCACGGTCGGAGGGGGCATCGACGCGGTGTGGCTTCACGATGGGGGCTGGCATGGGTTAACTCCTCGGACAGGCTCAACGGGGTATCAAGCCGGGCAAACCCCGACAAGGCCGCGGCGCGCCCCGACGGCCGGACGGCCGGCGCGACGGTGCGAACCGGCCCGTCGCCCCGCCCCGCCCGGAACCGCCCGGCCCGAGCCGCGCTGAGGCCCCGACGCCGGACGGCCCGGCCCCGGGCAGCGCGCCCCGGACGGGCGCCGCACCATTGGAAGCACACCCTGGCGATGGCCACCTTGCAAGACCCGGACCCTTTCGCCGACCCCGCCTTCCTGGACCGCTTCGGCAAGCTCCTGCCCATGCTCGGCTCCGGCCAGGCCAACGAGGCCGACACCGCGCGCCGCAAGCTGCTGGAGCACCTCGGCCAGCACCGCCTCACGCTGACCGACGTCGCGACCCGCATCCGCCGCCCGCCGCAGGCCCCGCCCGCGCCTCCGCCCCCCGCGCGCTCGGCCCACGAGGTCGAGCTGATGCGCGAGCTCGACCTGGTCCGCCACGCCCAGCGCGCCTCCGAGCAGATGGCCCGCTCCGCCCTGCAGCAGAACGCCCACCTGCAGAACCGCGCCAGCCGCGCCGAGTCCGCCCAGCTCGCCGCCCAGGTGCACCGCCGCGGCGAGCGCATCGCGATGTTCGCCGCCACTGCCCTGGCCGTGGGCCTGCTGGCGATCGTGGTCCTCGACCACATGCCCGGCTCGGTGCCCGCCGACGACGGCGCCGCGGGACCGATCACGGCGACCATGCAGCCGTCGCGCCCGCCGCTGGTCGCGCCCGGCGCCCCCGCGATGGCCGACGGCGAGCGCCTCGGCAGCGTCCTGTCCCACGACATCGCCGTGCGCGCCGACCCCGCGCCCGAGAGCCACATCGTGGGCTTCCTGGCGCACGGCACCGCCGTGGTCGTGGTGCGCGAGGCCGAGGCCGGCGGCGTGAACTGGGTCCTGGTCCGCTCCACGGTGGGCGCCGGCTACGTCCCCGCCTCCTCGGTCGCGATCCACTGACGCCGACGCCCCGCCCCGAAAGCAAGGTCGAGGCCCTGCCTCGAACTCCGCCAAAGGCTCGCCTTTGGAATCCCTTTCTTAAGTCATGGGTTCCCAAAGGCCTCCAGGCCTTTGGCGGGTCCGGGCAGAGCCCGGCCTTGCTTGCTGCCTTCGCTTTCCTCGCCGCTCCGCTCCCCGCGCACGCGGCCGCCGACGCGATCCTGTCCCCCCCGCCCGCGCTCTCGCCTGCCGCCCGCGCCGAGTACGCCCGCTTCCTGGCCGACAACCTCCCCCGCGCCTTCGCGCTCGCCCCCGACGGCCGCGCCGCCCGCGGCACGGGCTCCACCCCCGCGCAGGCCCGCGACGCCGCCCTCGCCGCCTGCGCCCACGCCGCGCCCGCCGCCCCGCCTCGCGCCGGCACCCCCACGCCCCGCGACACCTCGCCTCCCGCGCCCTGCGCCCTGTGGGCCGACGGCCTTTCCGTGGTCGCCCCCGGCCACGAGTCCGCCCCCGCCACGCCCCCCGCCACGCTGCGCGACACCTGGAACTACGCCCTCGCCCCCGACCCCCGCTTCCTCTGGCACGGCCCCGCCGAGGCCGCCGGCGTGGTGCTCTGGGCGCACGGCCGCACCTCCGGCCAGGACAGCCGTGGCCTCCAGCCCCCGCCCCTGCTCCGCCCCTTCAACGCCGCCGGCTTCGACGTGGTCCGCCTCGACCGCGAGCCCGCCGCCGACGACCGCGACCGCGCCGCCGGCTGGATGCGCGACAGCCTCGCCCTGCTCCGCCGCCTCGGCTACCGGCGGATCGTCGCCGCCGGCCAGTCCCGCGGCGCCTGGAACGCCCTGCAGACCCTCGACACCCCGGGCCTCGCCGACGCCGTGGTCGCCCTCTCCCCCGCCGCCCAAGGCAGCGCCGCCGGCGCCAACCTCGGCTCCCAGGACGACGAGCTCCGCCGCCTGGTCCGCGCCGCCGCCCCCTCCACGACCCGCCTCGCCGTCGCCCAGTTCGCCGACGACCCCTTCGCCGCCGACGAGGACAGCCGCGCCCGCCGCCTCGCCGCCCTGCGCCCCACCCTCGGCGCCGTCCTCCTCATCGACCGCCCGCCCGGCCTCCACGGCCACGGCGCCGGCCTCGACCCGGAGTTCGCCGCCCGCTTCGGCGCCTGCCTGCTCCGTTTCACCATCGCGCCCGACCCGCCGGCCGCGTGCCCGCAGGAAGCCAGCATGGGCTCTGCCCAAACCCGCAAAGGGTCCGAGGACCCTTTGATCCCATGACTCCAGCAAAGGCCTCTCCAGCCGAGCCTTGAACGAGGCCCGGAGACGGAGCCGCGTGCCTTGCCGGCCCGACCCCGGCAACCCCGACCACCAAATCAGCGCCGAAATCTGCCCACGAAACAGGCACCAGGCCGTCCGCCTTGTCCTGCCGCGCAGGACGCCGCCACAAAAAAGCCATCAAATGTAATGCCCGGCAGGACGGATCTGTCCTGTCCCGTAGGACAAAACCGTGTCCCTGTCGCAACACCAGCGTGCCCGAACCGCCACTTTGTCCTGCCCCGCAGGACACCGGGCCCGCTCGTCAGGAAGTCCGCACGCCCGCCCCGCGAACGACGCTCAGGCCGCGCGTTCCCGCCGGCTCTCCGTCCGCAGCTGCCCGCACGCCGCCAGGATGTCCTGCCCCCGCGGCGCCCGCACCGGGCTGGCGAACCCCGCATCCATGACGATGCGCGAGAACCGGTCGAGCTGCGCCCGCGTGCTCGGCTCGTAGGCGCTGCCCGGCCACGGATTGAACGGGATCAGGTTCACCTTCGCCGGGATGCCCGCGATCAGCCGCACCAGCTCGCGTGCCTCCGCCTCGCTGTCGTTCACGCCCTTCAGCATCACGTACTCGAACGTGATCCGCCGCGCGTTCGACGCCGCCGGATACCGCCGGCACGCCGCGATCAGCTCGGAAATCGGGTATTTCCGGTTCAGCGGCACGATCTCGTCGCGCAGCTCGTCCGTCACCGCGTGCAGCGACACCGCCAGGTTCACCCCCAGCTCGTCCCCGCACCGGTCCATCATCGGCACCACCCCCGACGTCGACAGCGTGATCCGCCGACGCGACAGCCCGATGCCCTCGCCGTCCATGACGATCCGCATCGCCGCCGCCACGTTCTCGTAGTTGTAGAGGGGCTCGCCCATGCCCATCAGCACGATCGTGGACAGCAGCCGCGGCGTGTCCCCCTTCGGGCTCGGCCACTCCGCGTAGCTGTCGCGCGCCGCCATGAACTGCCCCACGATCTCCGCAGGCCCCAGGTTGCGCGTCAGCCGCTGTGTCCCGGTGTGGCAGAACCGGCACGACAGCGTGCAGCCCACCTGCGACGACAGGCACACCGCGCCACGATCCTGCACCCGGTCCGGGATGTAGACGGTCTCCGCCTCCTGCCCATCCCTGAACCGGAACAGCCACTTGCGGGTCTCGTCCTCGCTGGTCTGCACCACGGCCGCCTCCGGCCGCCCGATCACGAACCGCTCGGCGAGCTTCTCCTGCATCGGCCGCGCCACCGTGCTCATGCGCGCGAAATCGGTGACGCCCTGGTGGTAGATCCAGTGCCACACCTGCTTGGCCCGGAACGGCTTCTCGCCCACCTCGGCCAGCGCCGCGACCAGCGCCTCGCGCGAAAGCCCCACCAGCTCGCGCCGCCCATCCGCCAGCACGCCCGAAGGCGGCGCGAACACCGCCGCCTTGGCCAGGATGCGCGCCTGCTCGTCCCCGCTCAGCCCCCCGACGCCGGAATCCCCTCCGACGCCCGATGCCGCGCGCCCCGGAACGCTCACGGGAACGCCGAGGGACGGGCCTGCGGTCACGTCCGGGCCGGGCACGACTTGGTCACCGCGGCGTAGGCGGCGCTGAAGCCGCGCAGGCTGAAGCTGTCGGCGACCTCCGCGCCGTGCGGCCCGGGCGCATGCACCACCGCGCGCGCGCCGTGCGCCATCGCCGCGATCGCCGCATGGCCGTCGCGGGCAAAGGCGTTGCGCTTGCCGTCCGTGTAGAACGCGACCTTGGCCGCATCGACCTGCATCGTCACCGCCGCCGTGGCCGCGAGCGCGTAGCCCATGCTGACCGCCACCGCGTCGCGCGCCGTGCCCGGCCGGTCCGTCACCGTCAGCACCACGTCGCCGCGCCCGGGCACCGCGGACCCCGCCGGGCTGGCGCGCACGAAGGCGTAGCAGGTGGTCTGCCCGCCCTCGTCGTGCGTCGCCGCCTGCCAGTCCTCGAACTTGCCCATCGACGTCGGCCCTCCGGACGCATGGCCGTGCCCCGCGACCCGCTCCGCAGCGTGCCGCTCCAGGCGCGCCGGCGCGCGGGCCTGCTCCGCGCGCAACGGCATCGCGACGGCCAGCAGGCCAAGGACGGGCGGCAGCAGGAACAGGACACGGGAGCGCATGGCCGCACAGATACGGTGCCCCACCCCCAGCGACAAGCAGCGCGGCCGGCGTTCGCGCCCGCCGTTCACCATCGCGCAACCCCGCGGCCCCAGGATCACCCGGGCAACGCAGGCCCGAGCCCCGCATGAACACCGCGTTCCCCGCCCCCTGGCCGCCTTCCCCGCCGGCGCCCCCGCCGCTCCCGCAGGCGCTGGACTGCGCCGCGCGCCGCGACTGGCCCGCCGCCCGCACGCACCTGGAAGGCGCCCTGTTCGACCCGGCCACCCGCCAGGACGCCCGCTTCCTGCTCTGGGAAGTGTGCCAGGCGCTCGGCGACCGCGACGCCGCCCTGGACCACCTCGACGCCGCCCTGCGCGTGCACCCCCTCACCACCCGCGCCGCCTCCGCCCCGCCCCGACGTCGCGTGCTCGCCCTCGCCGTGCCCGGCGACTTCCAGGCCAACCTCCCGCTCGGCCCCCTGCTCGACAGCGAGACCGAGCTGCACACGCTCTGGCTGCGCAATCCTGACGCGATCCTCGCCGACCCCCTGGCCGCCACCGCCGGCCACGTCCCCTCCTTCGACTGCGCCTTCGTCGCCATCGCCGAGGACGACCGCCACGCCCGGGCCCTAGCCGCCGCCGACGCCCTGGTCCGCGCCCTGGGCCGCCCCGCGATCAACCGCGGCGACGCCATCGCCGCCACCTCGCGCACCGGCGCCGCCGCCCTGCTCGCCGGCCTCCCCGGCGCCGTGGTGCCGACGCCGCACGCCGCCACCCCCGCCGAGCTGGCCTCCCCCGCCTGGCGCGCCGCGCGTGGCCTGGCCCTGCCGCTGCTCCTGCGCCCGGCCCGCTCCCACGCCGGCCGCGGCCTGGAGCGCGTCGACACCGAGGCCGCCCTCGCCCGCCTGCTCGCCGCCGCCGACGGCCCGCTCCAGGCCACCCCGTTCCACGACTTCAGCGGGCCCGACGGCCTCTACCGCAAGCTCCGCGTGGTGTTCGTCGACGGCGTGCCGATGCCCGTCCACCTCGCGGTCCACGACCGCTGGGCCGTCTGGTACTACAACGCCGGAATGGACCGCCACCCCGCCCGCCGCGCCGAGGAGGCCGCGATGCTGTCCGACCTGGACGCGCACCTCCCCGCCCCCGCGCGCGCCGCCCTGCGCGCCATCCCCGCCCGCATCGGCCTGGACTACTTCGGTCTGGACTGCGCCGTGCTGCCCGACGGCCGCCTGCTGGTGTTCGAGGTCGAGACCGGCATGCTCGTCCACGCCGACGACCCCCTGCCGATGTTCGCCTGCAAGCGCGACGCCGCCGCCCGCATCGCCG
>JBPBQX010000004.1:0-24826 GCA_050955025.1 Janthinobacterium lividum | reverse complement strand
CTGGTTCATCTCCTGCTGGAACTGGCTGGAGGTGAGGCTGTCGCCGCGGTCGAAGATCTCGTAGCCGATGGAGCCGCCCGAGGGCAGGCCGTCCTTGGCGAGCAGCAGCCTGGCGCGGGCCACGTCGCCGGCCGGCACGAGCACGGTCTGCCCGCCGCCCTGCTCCTGGTGGGCGATGTGCGCCTTGTCGAGCGCGTCGACGAGCTGGCCCGCCTCGCGCAGGTCGAGGTCGGCGTAGAGCAGCGCGTAGGAGGACGGCGCGCTGCCGCGCATCGCGAGCAGCCCGAGGATGCCGAGCATGCCGACGGCGACCACGGCCATCGCGGCGAGCCTGGCGGGGCCGAGCGCGCGCAGGCCCTCGAGCACCGGCCTCATGGCGCGCTCCGCGGCGGCTCCGGCGAGCGCCAGGGCTCGGCCGGCGGCAGGGTGCGCCACGGCGTGCGGCCCGAGGCCCGCGTCGCCAGGGCCTGCGTCGCCAGGACCCGCGTCGCCAAGACCCGCGTCGCCACGTCGACGGACGCGGCCCGGCCCGTGCCCGTCCGCGGCATGCCCTGCCCGGTGCCGGAAGCGGCGCCGGCGACGTCTTGCGGCTGGGTCGAGTCCGTCATTCCGCTCTTGCGCTCCACCGGCGTTCTGCCGGCAGGCACAAGGTGGCGGGCCGGGCTTACCCCTCGGTTAACGGCCCGGCATTTGTTGCCCGGTCCGCGGAAGCCCAGGCGCGCGGCGTCCCGCCGCGGCTCAGTTCGCCAGCGACTGCAGCGCGCTGATGTCCACGGAGGTGGCGCCGAGCTGCAGGCTGGTCGACGTGCCGTTCTTGACCAGGCCGGTGACGGTGCCCTGCACGCTGAACGGCACCGCGGTGGCCTTGGTGCCGGTGGCGCTCGGCGTCACCACGGAGGCGGCGTAGCTGCCGTCCGGCACGGACGCACCGGAGTCGCTGGTGCCGTCCCATTTCCAGGTGTTGGCGCCGGCGGCCGAGGTCAGGGTGGCGGTCCTGACCGTCCTGCCCGAGGCGTCGGTGATGGCGATGCCGATCGGCTCGGCGGCGGGCGTGCTGAACTGCAGCTCGCCGCTGCCGTTCTGCAGCGCGATGTTGGGCGAGGTGACGTTGGCGGTCTTGCCGACCAGCGCGGTGGACTGCAGCACCTGGCCGCCCTGGGTCAGCGCGATCAGCTGGGTCAGGTTGCTGTTGGTGCTGACCTGCTGCTGCACGCTGGTCATCTGCACCAGCTCGGTGGTGAACTGGTTAGTGTCCATCGGGCTGGTCGGGTCCTGGTTCTGCAGCTGCGTGGTGAGCAGGCTCAGGAAGCTCTGGAAGTTGTCGGCCAGCGAGGTCAGCGCGTTGACGCCGGCCGTGGTGCCGGTGCTCGACGCGGCCGCGCCGGCGGCGGAGGTGCTGGAAGCGATGCTGGTCATGCGGGGTCCCCGAACGGTTCAGGCGGTGATGTCGATGCCGGCGGGCTGCCAGGCGGAGGCGTAGGAGCGCAGGCCGGGCGCGGCGCGTCCGGAGCCGGAGCGCGCCCCCCCGTCGGAGGCGGAGCCCTGGCGGGCGCCGCCGTCGCGGCCCGCCTGGCCGGGGTCGGCGCCCGGGCCGCCGCCCGCGGCGCCCTGGCCGGGGTCGCGGGCGGCGGCGTGGTCCTGGCCCGCGAAGCTGCCGGGCGGGGCCTGCTCGAGCGACAGCGTGCGGTCCTGCGGCAGGCCGGCCTGGCTCAGCGCGTGCTGGAGCTGCGCCTGGTCGTGCAGGAGGAGGCGCAGCGTTTCCGGCCGCTCCACGAGCACGGACACCGATGCGGTGCCGTCACGGTCGCGGGTGATCTGGACCTGCACGGTGCCCAGCTCCGCCGGGGTCAGGCGCAGCATCATGTTCTGTGCGCCGTTCGCGGCGTGCATTGCCAGCACCGCCGGGACCACCTGCGCCGCGGGCGAGGCCGCGGGCGCGCCCGGGGCTGCGGCGGCCGTGGCGACCGGCGCGGGTGCGGGCGTGGCGGGGAGGAGGGCCGGGGCGCCGGGCTGGGGCGTCGGCAGGGCGGGGTTCTGCAGGCCGGTCGCCTGGGAGGCGTCGGCCTGCGAAGCGTCCGCCTGGGCGGGCGCCGGCTGGGCGGCGACGTCGGACGCGGCCGCCGGCGCCGCTGCCAGGTCCGCCGGGAAGGGGTGGGCCGGCGCCTTCGCTCCGGCCTGCGGCGGACCGGCGGGGCGGGGCGCGGCGGTTCCGGCCGCGGCCGCCGGAAGCGGGGCGGCGTCGGGCGGGCGAGACCCGGACTGGGCCGATGCCGGCCCGGTCGCGGTGCCGGGCGAGCCCGCCGCAGCGGCCGGAGCCGGGGCGCCCTGCCGGCGCGGCGGCTGCTGCGGTCCGGCGGCCGCGTGCAGGGCTGTCGCGAGCTCGGGGCGCGCGGAGGCGGCGTCCGGGGGCGACGGGGCGGAGCCGGGTGCGGCGGCGGGGGGCGGTGTCGCGGGGCTGGCCGGTCCGGCGGCCGCATCCGCCGCGGCGAGGCCCGCAGGCGTCGTGGCGGCGGCGGCGGTCGCGCCAGACGTGGCCGCGACGCCGGGATCCGTGGCTCCGCCGACCGACGCCGACGCCTGGAGGGCGGGAAGCGGCGCGGCGGGGAGGGGCGCGGGGATTGGGAGGGTGGCCGGATCGACGGTCGTTCCCTGCGCCGCGGCCTCCGGGGCGTCGTCGCCGTTCGCGGGCCGTCGCGCGGGGGCGGCGGCCGTGCCGTGCGGCGCGGGCAGCGGGCCGGAGAGGGCGGCGGTCGCCACGGCACCCGCGGCCGGGGACGCGGCCGGAAGCGCGCCGGTCGTGTCCGGGATCGCGACGTCCGCGGCGAGCGGCACGGCCGGGCCGGGAGCGTCGTTGCCGTCGGCGGCCGTGTCGCCGGCCGGGGGGGCGGCCTGGCCCGTGGCCGGCCTGGTCGCGACGGGGGGGGGCGGCGGCGCGGCGGGGCCCGGCGCGGCGGCAGACGCCGGCTTCGTGGCGGCGGCGGCGGCGGGCGGGTGGCCGCCGGGCGTGGCGGCGGGGCGGGTGGCCGCCACCGGCGCGGGGTGGGCGGGCTGCGTGCGGGACGAGGCGGCCGCGCCGAGCGCGGCGCCGAAGCCGTCGTCGGTCGCGCGGTCGCGGGCGGAGTCCGGGCGGCGGTCGGGCCGGGAGAGCGTGGCGGGCTCGGCGATGGCGGAGGCTGGCATTCTGATGTCCCGGCGTTCGGCCGGCACGGCAGCAAGTTCCAGGCCACGCCCGGCGCAGGCGGCAACGCTGCGCGGGCCCGCGCCAGCCGTGCAGGACGTGCCCGGCAGATCCTGCCGGGAGGCCGCGCGGCGCCCGGCAGCGACGGCCGTTCCGACGGCGCAAGGGCGTGCGCGGCGCCGTGAACGCGGCCTGCGGCGGACTTCGGGGCTGGCACGGATTCTGCCTTGGCGGTGCCAGACCCAACGAGGAGAGTTCCATGTCGCTGTTCGGCGCACTCAACACCGCGGTGAGCGGACTGACCGCGCAGTCCGCCGCCTTCACCAACATCAGCGACAACGTCGCCAACAGCCAGACCATCGGCTTCAAGGGCATCAACACCAGCTTCATCGACTACCTGAGCAGCTCCACGGCGACGCAGAACCAGTCGGGCTCGGTGGCGACGCGGCCGGACTACGAGAACAACGTGCAGGGCACGATCGAGACCAGCACCGACGCCACGGCGATGGCGATCTCCGGGCAGGGCTTCTTCCAGGTCAGCACGCAGAGCGGCGTCACCGCGACGGGCGTGCCGATCCTGAACAACACGCCCGAGTACACGCGCACCGGCGACTTCACGGTCGACAAGGCCGGCTACATGGTCAACAGCGCGGGCGGCTACCTCAACGGCTGGCCGGCGGACCCGACGGGCAACGTGATCCAGGGCGCGCTGACGCCGATCAAGATCAACCAGACGCAGAACCCGCCGGTGCAGACCGCCAACGTCACGGTGGCGACGAACCTCCCGCAGGGCGGCACGACGCCCAACACCACCACGGTGAGCGCCTACGACACCGCAGGGGCGACGCACCAGCTCGCGCTGACCTGGACGCCGGTGGGCACGGCGGCGGCGCCATCGGCCGACTGGACGCTGTCCGTGGCGCAGGATGGCGGCACGCCCGTCAACGTGGGAAGGGCGACGTTCAACGCGAACGGGACGATGAACACGTTCACGCCCGCGCCGCCGGCCACGGGGCTCGCGACGCAGGCCCGGGCGGGCGAGCAGGGCGTCACGGTGCCGGCGAGCTGGGGCCCCGTCGCGTTCGATCTCGGCACCACCGGGCTGTCGGACGGGGTGACGCAGTTCGCGGGCCTGCCATACGCGTCGCGCAACATCACCGCGGACGGCGTCACCGCCGGCAACTACACCGGCGTCAGCATCCAGTCCAACGGCAGCGTGGTGGCCAGCTACGACAACGGAACGACGCGCACGCTCGCCCAGGTGCCGGTGGTGACGTTCGGCAACGCCAACGCGCTGCAGCGCCAGAACGGCGAGGCGTTCACCGCGACCGCGGCCTCGGGCAACGGGCTGGTGAACGTGCAGAACGCGAACGGCGCGGGCAGCCTGGACATCGGGTCGACGGAGAACTCGAACGTCGACATCGCCACCGAGCTGACGAAGCTGATCGTGGCGCAGCAGGCGTACGGCGCCAACGCGAAGATGATCACGGCCGCAAACCAGATGTTAACCACGACCATCAATACCATCCAGTAGCCCCGACCCGGTGAAGCCGGGCCGGCGGCACCCGTTCCAGGAGCAGTCGGATGAGCCTCCAGTCAGCCTTGTCGATCACCGGCAGCGGCCTTGCCGTGGTGCAGCGCCAGATCAGCGTCGTGTCGCAGAACGTGGCCAACGCCAGCACCACCGGCTACGTGCGCGAGGTGACGGTGCAGACCTCGCTGGAGGCCGGCTCGCAGCCGAGCGGCGTCGTGGTGGGGCCAACGCAGCGCGCGCTGGACGCGCCGCTGCAGGCCAGCGTGCTGGGGCAGAACGCCACGGTCTCGGGGCTGCAGACGAGGGCGGCGGCGCTGTCGGCGATCGACGCGGCGCAGGGTACCACGGGGACGGACGGCACCAGCCTGGCGACGCTTGCGGGCACGCTGCAGACGGCGTTCACGACGCTGCGCACCAACCCGTCCAGCGCGCCGCAGCAGCAGGCGGTGGTCGGCGCGGCGCAGGCGCTGGCGGGCGGGATCAACGCGCTGTCGCAGAGCTACGCGGGGCAGCGCCAGGCGGCGCAGGACAGCCTGGTGCAGCAGGTGTCGGTGGCCAACCAGGTGCTGGGGCAGATCGGCGCGATCTCGACGCAGATCGTCTCGCTCAAGGCGCAGGGCGCCAGCACGGCCGACCTGGAGAACCAGCGCGACGAGCAGGTGGCCTCGCTGAGCAGCCTGGTGTCGGTGCACACCAAGGTGTCGGCCAGCGGCGACATGAGCATCACCCTGGACGACGGCACGATGCTGCCGACGCGCGCGCTGAGCGGGCCGCTGGCCACCACGGACCTCACGATCGCGCCGGGCGACACCTACGCGAAGGGTGCCGCAGCGGGTGGGACGATCGGCGCGATCCCGGCGATCACCGTCGGCGGGCAGGACGTCACCGGCTCGCTCGCCGGCGGCTCGATCGGCGCCAACATCGCGCTGCGCGACACGACGCTGCCGGGCTACCAGACGACGCTGGACACGTACTCGCAGACGCTGGCGACGCGGTTCAGCGGGCAGAACCTGAACCTGTTCACCAACGGCGGCGCGACCGTGCAGGCGGCGCCGGCCAGCGCGATCGGGCTGTCGGCGACGATCCAGGTCAACGCCGCGGTGGTGGCCACGCCGACGCTGGTGCGCGACGGGACGTCCGGGGGCAACGCCGGCGCGACCGGCAGCACGGCCGTCATCGACGGGGTGCTGAACACGACCTTCGCGACGCAGGGCGGCTCGCCGGGGCTGGTGTCGCAGGCGGCGTCGCTGACGGCCGTGCAGTCGCAGGACAGCTCGGCGGCGAGCGCCGCGCTGACCACGCAGACCGGGGTGCAGACCTCGCTGAATTCCCAGCTCGACTCGACGTCGGGCGTGTCCGTGGACCAGGAGCTTTCGAACATGGTGGGGCTGCAGAACGCCTACGGCGCAGGAGGCAAGATCATCTCGGCGCTGCAATCGATGTTCAACACCCTGCTGTCCGCGGTGAACCCGTGAACGTCACGGCGGCGGCGGGCTTCACGTCGCGCGGGCTGCTCGCGCAGCTTTCGGGCAACGTGGGCTCGATCAACCAGAAGCTGACGCAGGTGGGCGAGGAGGTCTCGACCGGGCTGGTGTCGATCACCTTCGCCGGGCTGGGCAGCGGGGCGCAGACGGCGCTCAACCTGCGGCCGCAGATGGCGGAGAACGACGCGATCTCGGACGGCCTCACGGCGGCGACGTCGCAGATGGGGTTCACGCAGACGGTGATGACGCAGATCGCCGCGGTGGCGCAGGGCATCCAGACGAGCCTGAGCTCCACCGCCGGCAACAGCAGCGGCATCGACGCCATCGCGCAGCAGGCGCGCGACGCGTTCAGCAACGTGGTGGGGCTGCTGAACTCCCAGGACGGCGGCACCTACGTCTTCTCCGGGCAGGACAGCGGCAACCCGCCGGTGCCGGACGGCAGCACGGCGAGCTTCGTCGCGGGGGTGACGAGCGCGGTTCAGGCGCTCGGCACGCCGGGCACGACGGTGGCGACGACGGAGGCCGGGTCGCTGAACGCAAGCACGGCAGGGGTGTTCTCGACGACGGTGGGGCAGGCCACGGTGCAGACGGTGCAGACCGGGCAGGGCAGCGCCACGATGGCGTTCGGCGTGTCGGCCAACGCGCCGTACATGCAGCAGATCCTGCAGTCGCTGGCGACGATCGGCGCGCTCAGCTCCAAGCAGACGGGGGCGGCGGGCTATTCCACGCTGGTGCAGGACGCGGGCAAGCAGCTCGCGTCGGCGACGGTGAACCTGACAGCGGCGCAGAGCGTGCTGGGCGAGCGGCAGGACGAGCTGACGGCGATCCAGGGGACGATGGCCAGCACGAAGGTCTCGCTGGCGACGCAGCTGTCGAGCGTGGAGGACGCGGACGTGGCGTCGCTGGCGACGACGCAGTCGCTGCTGCAGACGCAGCTGCAGACGTCGTACAAGCTGATCTCGAACATGCAGAATTTGTCGCTGGTCACGTATCTCTGAGGCCGGCGGGTGAGGCGGTCTGATTCTTTCGACAGGCTTCACCCGCCGTTAACTCGTTTCGTTCAGGATGCTTCTGCGCCGCCAAAACTGCGGCAACCACAGAACTTCGGATACCAAGGGTAAGACACCATGACCTCCGTGAACACCAATACCGGCGCGATGACTGCGCTGATGTCGCTGAACTCCACCTCGAGCGCGCTGGCTTCGACAGAGAAGAAGATCTCCACCGGCTACAAGGTGGCGGACTCGACGGACGACGGCGCGGCCTATGCGGTGGCGCAGGGCGTTCGCTCCAACGTCAGCGTGCTGACGGCGGTGAACAACCAGCTCGGCAACGCGACCGGCCTGATGAGCGTGACCAACTCCGCGCTCAACTCGGCCAGCACCTACATGCAGACGATCTCGTCCGACCTCACCAACATCGCGGCCGGGACCAGCAACGAGACTGCCAACTATGTGGCAAAATTTAATACAGACCTGAAGCAGCTGAACAACTATCTCACTGGAGCAAGCTACAACAACCAGTCTCTGATCAATACTACTGGTGGTGCTGCTGCTGCAACGACAGCCACTCAGACGCTTACAATGGATGATCATGGCACCACTCAGCCAATTGGTAACTATGATGTCAGTTCTTTTGTTTCAAGCTTGCAAGCCGTAGCGACAAATCTTGCTACGCCGCCCTCCGGTTCAACGGTGCAGAGCGTGGCTAGCGGCTACGTACAGGGGACGGGCAGTATTGGCACGGTGGGAGGCTTACAGAAGGATATCTCCAACCTGAACTCGGTCGCCAGTCAGGCGGGCTCGGATGCGAACTTCATCACCAACCAGCAGACCTTCAACAGCGCCAAGATGGACGCGCTGAACACCGGTCTTGGCGCGCTGGTGGATGCGGACCTCGCCAAGGAGTCGGCGAACCTGACCGCGCTGCAGATCAAGCAGCAGCTCGGCCAGCAGTCGCTGTCGATCTCGAACCAGGCGCCTTCCGGCCTGGTCAGCCTGTTCCGCTGACGGCCTGCGGCGGCGGGCCTCGCGCCCGCCGCCGTTCCTTTCGCGACACGCCCTCACCGCCCACGGCAGCCCAAGAAGGACTCCCATGTCGAACCTGGTCCTGGAACTCCGCCAAGGCGAGACGATGATCGTCAACGGCGCGCCGATCCGTTTCCGCACCAAGACCCGGCTGGAGCTGACCGCGCGCGCCCGGTTCCTGTTCGGCAAGCAGATCATGTCGCCGGTGCAGGCGGACAGCCCCGCGCGCCACATCTACTTCGCCCTGCAGACCGCCTACATCGGCACCGACGACGAGCGTGCCGGCGGCCTCGCCGTGGCGCGCGACCTCATCGCCGAGTACAAGACCACGACGACCTCGCCGCTGGCGCGCGACATCCTGGACCGTTCGCTGGCCGCGGCCGAGGCGGACGACTGCTACCAGGCGCTCAAGCTGGTGCGGCGGATCATCCGCCACGAGGACAACGTGCTGGGCCGCAACGATGCCGCCGCCTTCGCTCCGGCCCCGGCCGAGCTGGCCGCGGCGGCCGAATAGGAAGGGGCGCCATGTCGAGCCGCGCACACCGTGCCTATGCCAGCGCCAGCCGGCAGCGCAGCCCCCGGGAGCAGGAGGCCGAGCTGTTCCGTTCCATCAGCAGCCGCCTGCGCAATGCCAGGGATGGCGCCGAGATGGATCGCGTCCGCGCGCTGGCCGACAACGCCAGGCTGTGGGCCGCGACCAGCACCTTCCTGCAGGACCCGGCGAACCAGCTGCCGGCCGAGACGCGCGCCGGGATCGTGTCGATCGGCCATGCGGTCGGCCGCGCGATGGCGTCCGGCAAGCCGGACTTCGACTTCCTGATCTCGGTGAACGACACCATGGCGTCCGGGCTGTCCGGCGCCGGCTGAGGAGGCACGGATCATGAGCGGCATCGGCCTTTCGGGGTTGAACGTCAGCATGCTGTTCGGCGGCTCGTCGAGCGACGACAACGGGATCATGAGCATCCTGGCCGGCAACGGCGGCGGCGCCAGCGCGACCAACCCGATCGCCGCGCTGAACTCGGCCGAGGTCAACCAGACGAAGGACATCGCGGCGACGGCGAAGGACCCGCAGGTTGCCCGCGACCTCGCGACCTTCACCAAGGCGGTGACCGGCGCCACGAGCGTCACGCAGCTGCTCGCCAATCCGACGGTGATGAAGATCCTGCTCACGTCGAACGGGCTGGGCGACCAGGTGTCGTACACGGCGCTGGCGCAGAAGGCGCTGACGTCGGACCTGACCAACACGAACTCGGTCGCGAACCAGCTCAAGACCACGAACTCGGCGTGGCTGTCCGCGGCGCAGACGTACCAGTTCGCGGCCAAGGGGCTGTCGGTCATCCAGACGCCGAGCGTGCTCGCCACGATCACCAACGCGTATGCCGAGGTGACCTGGCGCAACTCGATCGACACCGCGACGCCGGGCCTGTCGAACGCGCTGACGTTCCGGGCCGGGGCGGCGAAGGTGACGTCGGTGGACCAGATCCTGGGCGACCCCGTGCTGCGCGACGTGGTCACGACCGCGCTCGGCCTGCCGCTGCAGATCGCCGAGCAGCCGCTGTCGACGCAGGAGAAGCTGATCAGCAACGGGCTCGACGTCAAGCGGCTCCAGGATCCGAAGTTCGTGGAGACCTTCGTGCAGCGCTACCTGCTGGCGAAGGGTTCGAACGGAACAAGCGGGTCCTCCCTGGTGGTCTGAGGCCGGTCCGGGACGGGCAGGCGTTCCGGCCGCCCCGGCCTCGCCCGGCCCAGCAGCAGCGCGCGCACCGCCTCCAGCACGTCCGCGACCGCCGAGCGCCGGTATGACCAGACGGGGTCCGCCGGCGGCATGGCGACGGTCATGGTAGCGTTGGCCTCGAACAGCAGGACTTCTCCCCGGGGCCCAAGGGCGAAGTCGATGCCGCCGTAGTCGAGCGCCAGCGCGTCGCCGATCCTCCGCAGGGCCGCGATCGCCGGCGCTCCGAGCACGCCGGCCATATTCCCGAGGAACGCCGCCTCCTCTTCCCGGTGGGCCGGGCGGTCGTGCATGTCCGCGGTGAAGTGGTGCACCTTCCACTGCGGCGAGATCGCGAGGTGCAGGGGCAGGATCGCGCCGCCGACCAGCATGATGCGGTATTTCCGCCAGGCGCCGTCGGCCCCGCGGGCGTCGAGCGGCTCGATCAGGGTCAGCGTGTCGCCTGGCAGGGCGCGGAGTGCCGCGTCGAGGTCGCCCGCGTTCTCCAGGCGGACGAAGTTCTGCCCGGTGTGGTAGCCCGGGCTGCGCAGGAGCACGGGGCAGGGGAAGCCCGCGGGCAGGCCGGGTGCGAGCGCGGCGCGGGGCAGGGTCGCGATGCGCGGCGTGGTGACGCCTTCCAGGCGGCCGAGCGCGGCGTTTCCCGCCCGGGTCGTCGGCGTGATCCGCGCGGGGGGGTTGATCACGGGGGCGTCGGTGCGCGCCAGCAGGGCCGCGGCGTGGCGCAGCGCGATCCCGCAGCGCTCCGCGTCGCCGATCGCGTTGAACACGAGGTCGTGCGGCGGCAGCGCGAGGCCGGGTGCCGCGTATTCCGCGACGATGCTGTGGGTGAGGAAGGTGGCGTCGTCGAGGAGGGCCGCGGTGGGGACGTTGCCGCCGCGCGCGGAGACGAGCTGGAGCACGCGCACCGGGCTGTGCGTGCCGCGGAACGGCCGGGTGGTGAGCGCCCGTCCGGTGAAGCCCAGCGTGCGGTGGTGCTCGGCGGCCGCCTCGTCGATGCCGTCGAGGAGGTAGGACAGCCCCTGGTGCGCCTCGGGCTGCGCCGGGTCGGAGCGGAGCGCCGCCTCGTAGTGGCCGCGGGCCGCGTCGGTTTCGCCGGCGGCCCGCAGCAGGTGTCCGAGCGCCGTGCGGGCGTTCGCGTCGTCGGGGCGGGCGTCGACGGCCCGTGCCAGCACGGTGCGCGCGGCCGTGGTGAAGCCGGTGGCGGCTAGGAGTGCGCCGAGCCGCAGCAGGGTTTCGCGGTGGGCGGGGTCGATCGCCAGCACGGCGAGGTAGGCGTCGCGCACCTCGGGTCGGCCGAGCCGGTCGAGCAGGCGGGCGCGCTCAAGGCGCGCGTCGGCGCTGCCCGGCGTGCGGGCGAGCCGCTGCTCGGCCAGGCGCAGTTCCTGTTCGGCGGCTTGGCGGGGCGGCCAGGTCGGGCGTGCTGCCATGCGGCCACGGTGGCCGCAACCGCACGTTGCAGGCAAGGGGGCGTGCGAGCGGGCATGCGGCCGGTTGCCTGGTCCGGGGGCCTGTGGTGTGCGGTCCGGGGCGTTTGCCGGGCGGCGGGGCCCCGGGCCGGCGCGCCTCAGGGCCAGCGCACCTCGGGGGGCAGGCTCATCAGGATCGCCTCGACGTTGCCGCCGGTCTTGAGGCCGAACAGCGTGCCGCGGTCGTGGAGCAGGTTGAACTCGACGTAGCGGCCGCGGCGGACGAGCTGGTGGTCGCGGTCGGCCGCGGTCCAGGGCTGCGCCATGCGCCGGCGCACGATCGCGGCGTAGCCGTCCAGGAACGACTGGCCCACGTCGCGCACGAAGGAGAGGTCGCCGGCGATGTCGGGGTCGGCGAGGCGGTCGAAGAAGATGCCGCCGAGCCCGCGCGGCTCGTTGCGGTGGGGGAGGAAGAAGTAGCGGTCGCACCACTCCTTGAAGCGGGGGTAGCAGGCGGGGTCGTGGCGGTCGCAGGCGGCCCGGAGCGCCGCGTGGAAGCTGGCGCCGTCGGCCTGGGCGTCGGCGCTGTCGGGGCGCATCGGGGTGAGGTCGCCGCCGCCGCCGAACCAGCCCTGGGTGGTGACCAGCATGCGCGTGTTCATGTGGGCGGCGGGCACGTGGGGGTTGCGGGGGTGGGCGACGACGCTGATGCCCGAGGCCCAGAAGCGCGGGTCCTGGTCGGCGCCGGGGATCTGGGTGCGGAACTCCTCGCTGAAGCTGCCCCAGACGGTGGAGACGTTGACGCCGACCTTCTCGAACACGCGGCCGTGCATGACGCTGATGACGCCGCCGCCGCCGGGCTCGCCCTCTTCGGTGGGGCGTTGCCACGGCTTGCGCTCGAAGCGGCCGGGCGGCAGGTCGGTGGCCTGGGGGCCGGGCGTGGTTGCCTGCTCGTCCTCGATCGCCTCGAAGGCGGCGCAGAGCCGGTCGCGCAGGGTCTCGAACCAGGTGCGCGCCGGTTCCTTCCAGGGCTCGTGCGATGCGGCTCCCGTGGGTGGGACCTGCGTCGTCGCCTGGGTCCGGGGCGTCGTGGCCGGGGCGGGGGTGGCCAGGGGGCGGGGAGTTTCGGGCGTGGAAGGGGCGTCCTGCATCGCGCGATCCTAGCCGGATCGGGCGGTCTGGCCAGCCCGGGGTGGCGGCGACGGCCGGGCCCAGCGCCAGGAGAGAAAACATTGCGGGGTGTCGCGAGTTGCAGGCTCGCGGGGCGGGCCTTAATGTGGCCACAACACGGGGATGCGAGCATCCCGTCCGTCCTCCGCGCCGCGAGGGGACCTCATCCGAGCGGCTGAAGGAGTCCAGGATGGCCGGGCTGCACAAGAGCGACTTCACCAACCCGGTGCTGAACTGGGTCGACACGCGTCTGCCGGTATTCACTCTGCTGCAGAAGGAATACGGCACCTTTCCGACGCCGAAGAACTTCAACTACTTCTGGAACTTCGGCGCGCTCGCCGTGGTCAACCTGCTGATCATGATCGCGACCGGCGTGTTCCTGGCGATGAACTACACCGCCAACACGAATCTGGCGTTCGACTCGGTCGAGCGCATCATGCGCGACGTGAACTATGGCTGGCTGATCCGCTACGTTCACGCGAACGGCGCGTCGATGTTCTTCATCGTGATCTACATCCACATGTTCCGCGGCCTCTACTACGGCTCGTACAAGAAGCCGCGTGAGCTTCTGTGGATGACGGGCGTCGTGCTGTTCCTGCTGCTCATGGCGACCGCGTTCATGGGCTACGTGCTGCCGTGGGGCCAGATGTCGTACTGGGGTGCGACCGTCATCACCAACCTGTTCTCGGCCATCCCCATCGTGGGCAACACCATCGTCACCTGGCTGTGGGGCGGCTTCTCGGTCGACAATCCCACGCTGAACCGCTTCTTCTCCCTGCACTATCTGATGCCGTTCGTGATCACCGGCGTCATCTTCCTGCACGTGTCGGCGCTGCACATCACCGGATCGAACAATCCGCTCGGCATCGACGTGAAGGGGCCGCAGGACACGCTGCCGTTCCACCCCTACTACACCGCCAAGGACAGCGTCGGCGTCGCCTTCTACCTCCTGGTGTTCGCCTTGCTGGTGTTCTTCGCGCCCGACTACCTCGGCCACTCCGACAACTACATCCAGGCCAATCCGCTGCAGACGCCTTCCGAGATCGTGCCGGAGTGGTACTTCCTGCCGTTCTACGCGATCCTGCGTTCCGTCCCGAACAAGCTTGGCGGCGTGGCGTGCATGTTCGGCTCGATCGCGGTGCTGTTCGTGCTGCCCTGGCTGGACACCTCGCCGGTGCGCAGCGCCCGGTTCCGTCCGATCTATCGCCAGCTGATGATCCTGCTGGTGATCGCGATGTTCGTGCTGGGCTACGTCGGTTGCCACCGTCCGGAGGGCTGGGTCGTCGTGGCGGGCCGGGTTGCGACCACCTACTACTTCCTGCACTTCCTGGTGCTGCTGCCGCTGCTGGGCAGGCTGGAGCGGCCGCTGCCGCTGCCGGAGAGCATCAGCCGTCCCGTGCTTTCGGTGCGCGGGTCGCGTGGCGGCGGCCCGCTTCCGGGCGGGGCGACCGCAAAGCCGATGGAGAAGCTGTGATGCGCCAGGTGTCGGGCATGTTCGTGCGTGGTTCCGCTCTGGGTCGGGGTGTCGCGGGGGTCGGTCTGCTGACCCTCGGGTTCGCCGTGGCGCCGGTTTCCGGTGCGGTGGCGCAGGAGAACACGCCGGCGCCGCCGTCGCAGAACTGGGGGTTCGACGGGGCGTTCGGGACCTTCGACAGGGCGTCCCTGCAGCGCGGCTTCCAGGTCTACAAGGAGGTCTGCTCCAACTGCCATTCGATGAAGCTGATGTCGTATCGCAACCTGGAGGGCATCGGTCTCGACGCCGCCCAGGTGCGTGCGATCGCGGCCAGCGTGCAGGTTCCCGGCGGCACGGACGACAGCGGCGCGGCGGTCGAGCGCAATGCGCTGCCGTCGGACACGTTCCGCTCGCCGTTCCCCAACGACAAGGCGGCCCGGGCTGCCAACAACGGGGCGTTGCCGCCGGACCAGTCGGACCTGGAGAAGGCGCGCGAGGGCGGGCCGAACTACATCGATGCCATCCTGACCGGCTACAAGGATGCGCCGGCGGGGGTCACGGTTCCGGACGGCTCGTACTACAACGAGTATTTCCCGGGCCATGCGATCCACATGCCGCCGCCGCTGTCGGATGGGCAGGTGACCTATGCCGATGGCACCGAGGCCAGCGTCGCGCAGATGTCGCGCGACGTGACGACCTTCCTGACCTACGCGTCGCATCCGGAGATGGAGCAGCGCAAGCGGCTCGGGGTGAAGATCGTGCTGTTCCTCGCGGGGATGGTCGGGCTGACGTATGCGGTCAAGCGCAAGGTGTGGGCGGACGTCCACTAGGGCCGACATGCGTCCTGGATGACGGCCGCCGGGGTTGGCGGGCCGGGGTGGCGGGAGGGCGGGTCGCGGGTGCGGGCCGCCCTTCGTGCGTGACAGGCTGAGGGAGCGGGACATGGACCAGGTCGAGCCGGTCGTCGGCATCATCGGGGGCTCCGGGCTCTACGACATCGCGGGGCTGGAGGAGCCGACCTGGCGGCGGATCGGGACGCCCTGGGGCGAGGCCTCGGACGAGCTGCTGTTCGGGCGGCTGGACGGGGTGCGCTGCGTGTTCCTGCCCAGGCACGGGCGGGGGCACAGGATCCCGCCGAGCGGGCTGAACTACCGGGCGAACATCGACGCCCTGAAGCGGGCGGGGTGCACGGACGTGCTGTCGCTGTCCGCGGTGGGCTCGCTGCGCGAGGAGCTGCCGCCCGGGCATTTCGTGATCGTGGACCAGTTCATCGACCGTTCCTTCGCGCGCGAGAAGAGCTTCTTCGGCACGGGGTGCGTGGCGCACGTGTCGGTGGCGGACCCGGTGTGCGCGCGGCTGGGCGACGCGCTGCAGGCGAGTGCCGCGTCGCTGGGGCTGCCGGCGAGCCGGGGGGGCACCTACCTCGTGATGGAGGGGCCGCAGTTCTCCACGCGGGCGGAGAGCAACCTGTACCGTTCCTGGGGGTGCAGCGTGATCGGCATGACCAACATGCCGGAGGCCAAGCTCGCCCGGGAGGCGGAGCTCTGCTACGCGACGGTGGCGATGGTCACGGACTACGACTGCTGGCGCGAGGGCCACGACGCCGTGACGGTGGATGCGGTGGTCAAGGTTCTGCTGGAGAACGCGGAGCGGGCGCGGGCGCTGGTGCGCAGCGTCATTCCGGCGCTCGGCGGGCACCGCGGGCCGTGCCATGCCGGCTGCGACCATGCGCTTGACCATGCGCTCATCACGGCGCCGGGGGCGCGCGATCCGGAGGCGCTGGCCAGGCTGGATGCGGTCGCCGGGCGGGTGCTGCGGTCCTGACCCAGGCCGGGCGCAGGGACGCCGTTGTGCGCAGGGATGGGGCCGCGGCGGGGGAGCAGGACCGCTACGACGGGTTCGCGGCGCGCTGGTGGGACCAGGACGGGCCGATGCGGGCGCTGCACGCGATCAACCCGCTGCGCGCCGCGTGGATCGTGGACCGGGTGCGCGAGGCGGGGCTTGGCGCCGGGCGCGGCGGGATGGACGGGCTGCGGGTGCTCGACGTCGGGTGTTCCGGGGGGCTGCTCAGCGAGGCGATGGCGCGGGCAGGGGCGGTCGTGACCGGCGTGGACGTGTCGGGGGAGGCGGTCGCGGTGGCGCGTCGCCATGCGGCGGAGTCCGGGCTGTCGATCGACTACCGGGCGGGGACGCTGCAGGGGGCGGTCGCGGAGGGCGGCTTCGACGTGGTCTGCGCCCTCGAGGTGGTGGAGCACGTGGAGAGCCCGACGGATTTCCTGGCGGCCTGCGTGGAGCGGCTGCGGCCAGGGGGGCTGCTGTTCGTGTCGACGATCTCGCGCACGCCGGAGAGCCTGGTGCTGGCGAAGATCGCGGCGGAGTACGTGGCGCGGTTGCTGCCGGTCGGCACGCACCGCTGGTCGATGTTCCGCGACCCTGGCGAGATCGATGGCATCGTGCGTGCGCTCGGGCTGCGGCGGCTGCGGCTGACCGGGATGGGGTACCTGCCGGGGGTGAACCGGGCGTGGTGGCGGGCGAACACGCGGGTCAACTGGATGGCGGCGTGGCAGAGCAGGCAGGCAAGGCCAGAGGCTCCGCCTCTGGACTCCGCCAAAGGCTCACCTTTGGAAACTCTTACTTAAGGCAAGGGATCAAAGGGTCCTTGGACCCTTTGCGGGTCCGGGCAGGGCCCGGCCTTGTTTCCTCTCTCCCGTGGCGCAGGCGTTTCCGGCTACCGGGCGCCCCGCGGCTTGTTCCCGTCATGGTTGCAGGGCAAGCTTGCGCGGTTCAACAGGAGAACTTCCTTGGGTCTGATCCTTCTCATCATCCTCATCATCCTGCTGTTCGGCGGCGGGCTGGGGACGACGTTCGGCGGCTGGGGCGGCGGCGCCTATGGCCATTACGGCTACGGTGGCGTCGGGCTGGGCACGATCCTGATCATCGTGCTGATCGTGCTGCTCGTCAGCGGCCGATTGTAGGCGGGCAGGGCGTCGCCGGCGTGGCGGGCGCAGGCCCGCGGGCGTCGGCGGCCCCGGTTCCGGGATGACGGGGCTGGTCAGGGTGGGCGAGGCGGACGGGGTCACGGTGGACCTGCGCTACGCCACGTCGGACACGCTGACGGGGCGGGCGATCTATTCGCACCCGGTCGCGATGCTGGAGCCGCGGGCGGCGGCGCTGCTTGCCGTCGCGGTGCGCAGGGCAGCGGTGCTGGGGTTGCGGTTCCGGGTGTACGACGCGTTCCGGCCGATCGAGGCGCAGTGGGCGCTGTGGCATGCGCTGCCGGATGCGCGGTTCGTGGCCAACCCGCGCACGGGGGGCACGCATGCGCGGGGGGCGGCAGTGGACCTGACGCTGGAGGACGAGGGGGGCGTGCTGCCGATGGGCACCGGGTTCGACGCGATGGAGCCGGCGGCGGCGCACGGCGCGTTCGGGCTTGCGGCCGAGGTGGTGCGGAACCGGGCGCTGCTGCTGGGGATCATGGTCGCCAGCGGGTGGGAGGCGTACATGCCGGAGTGGTGGCACTACCAGGCGCCGGGATGCGGCGACTGGCCGGTGCTGTCGGCGGCGGACGTGCCGGACGGGCCGATGCGGGCGTGAGCGGGGCCCGTGCGGAGCCTGCCTCGAAGCTTTTCTAAGTAGCGGGTTTCCAAAGGCCTCAAGGCCTTTGGCGGGTCCGGGCAGAGCCCGGTCTTGCTTTCTACTCGTCGTAGCTGACGAGGGTCTCCACGGGGACGTCGAGCTTCGCGCGGCCGGCGAGGAAGGTCAGCTCGATCAGCACGCCGATGGCGGGGACCTCGGCGCCGACCTGGCGCAGGAGGGAGAGGCCGGCCGAGAGGGTGCCGCCGGTGGCCAGGAGGTCGTCGAGGAGGACGACGCGCTGGCCGGGGCGGACGGCGTCGGCCTGGATCTCCAGGCGGTCGGTGCCGTACTCGAGGGCGTAGTCGAGGCCGACGAGGGGGCCGGGCAGCTTGTTGCGCTTGCGCAGCATGGTGAAGCCGACGCCGAGCTTGGTGGCCAAGGGGGCGGCGAGCAGGAAGCCGCGCGACTCGATGCCGGCCAGCATGTCGGGGCGGTGGCCCTGGATGGCGCGGGCCATGCGGCCCATGGCGACCTGCCAGGCGTCGGCGTCGCGGAGCAGGGTCGAGATGTCGTAGAAGAGGATGCCCGGCTTGGGGAAGTCCGGGACGCCGCGGATGTGGTCCTTGAGGTTCATCTCGGGGTGGGTCATCGCGGGTTCCGTCGAACAGGGGCTGCAGGGGCGCGGCGCCGGGGTCGGCGGCTGGCACGATGGGGGCGGGCGGAGGTATAGCCCGGCCGCGCCCCGCCGCAACCGGCGGGGTTCGCATATCGGGGAAGGTTTTGCCCATGTCGCGCACGCTTGTGGCCTGTCTGCTGGGCGTCGCGTTCGTGGTCGCCTGGCTGGTCGCGGCGGCCACGCTGGCCGATGTCGTGCAGCCGGCGGGCGGGGCGGCGCTGGCGGTGTTCTACGCGGTGTTCGGGGTGGCGTGGGTGCTGCCGGTCTACAAGCTGATGCGATGGGCGGTGCGGCCGGCGGTCGAGGGGGACGGCGGGCCGAGAGGATAGAAAGCAAGGCCGGGCTCTGCCCGGACCCGCGAAGGGTCCGAGGACCCTTCGATCCCTTGACTTAAGTAGAGGAATCTCAAGGCAATTGCCTTGAGCGGAGTCCAGAGGCAGAGCCTCTGGCCTTCCTTCGTGCGGCGCGGCATCGTGCGGGCATGGACACCCAGGCAGAGACCCTCCCCGACTCCCACGCGCCGGTTCTGCGCGACATGGCGGCCGCGGCGCGCCAGGCGGGGCGTGTCCTGGCTCGGCTGCCGGGGGCGGGGCGCGATGCGGCGCTGGGGCGGGTCGCGGCCAGCCTGCGGGCGCGCGAGGCGGAGATCCTGGGGGCGAATGCCGAGGATCTGGCGCGTTTCGAGGGCAGCGGGGCGATGCGCGACCGGCTGACGCTGACGCCGGCGCGGGTGGAGGCGATGGCGGCGGGGATGGAGCAGGTGGCGGCGCTGCCGGATCCGCTGGACCGCACGCTGGCGGCGTGGGTCAGGCCGAACGGGCTGCGGATGCGCCGGGTGGCGGCGCCGGTGGGCGTGATCGGGATGATCTACGAGAGCCGGCCCAACGTGGGGGCGGACGCGGCGGCGCTGTGCCTGAAGTCGGGCAACGCGGTGATCCTGCGCGGCGGCTCCGACAGCTTTGCGAGTGCGGGGGCGATCCAGGCGGCGGTGGGGGCGGGGCTGCGCGAGGCGGGGGTGCCGGAGGCGGCGGTGCAGCAGGCACCGACGGCGGACCGCGGGTTCGTGGCGGCGATGCTGGCGGCGGCAGGCGAGATCGACCTGATCATCCCGCGCGGCGGGCGGGGGCTGGTGGAGCGGGTGCAGCGCGACGCGCGGGTGCCGGTGCTGTCGCATGCCGAGGGGCTTTGCCACACGTTCGTGCACGCGGCGGCCGATCCGGAGATGGCGGTGCGGGTGGTGGCGGACGCCAAGATGCGGCGCACGGGCATCTGCGGGGCGACGGAGACGCTGCTCGTCGATGCGGCGGCGGCGGGGGCGCTGCTGCCGCCGATCGTGGCGCGGCTGCGGGCGCTGGGGTGCGCGTTCCGGGCGGACGAGCGGGCGCGGGCGGTGCTGCCGGAGCTGGCGGCGGCGGGGCCGGGGGACTTCGACACGGAGTGGCTCGACGCGGTGCTGTCGGTCGCGGTGGTGGACGGGGTGGACGGGGCGCTGGCGCACATCGCGCGGCACGGCAGCGAGCACACCGAGGCGATCATCACGGGCGACGAGGCGGCGGCGCGGCGGTTCCTGGATGGCAGCGACAGCGCGGTGACGCTGTGGAACGCGTCCACGCAGTTCTGCGACGGCGGCGAGTTCGGCTTCGGGGCGGAGATCGGCATCGCCACGGGGCGGCTGCACGCGCGCGGGCCGGTGGGCGTGGAGCAGCTCACGACATTCCGCTACGTCGTGGAGGGCGACGGGCAGGTTCGGGGGTAGGCTGCGATGCCGGGCCGAGGGCCGCGGGTCGGGCTGCTGGGGGGGTCGTTCAACCCGGCGCACGAGGGGCACCGGCACGTGGCGGAGCTGGCGCTACGGCGGCTGCGGCTGGACCAGGTGTGGCTGATGGTCTCGCCGGGCAACCCGCTGAAGCCGCGCCGGGGGATGGCGGCGTTCGCGGACCGGCTGGCGTCGGCGGCGGCGGTCGCGGACGGGCGGCGGGTGGTGGCGACGGGGATCGAGCGCAGGCTCGGCACGGTCTACACGCTGGACACGCTGCGGGCGCTGCGGCGGCGTTTCCCGGGCACGCGGTTCGTGTGGCTGATGGGCGCCGACATCCTGGCGGAGCTGCCGCGCTGGCGGCGGTGGGTGGAGCTGGTGCGTGTCGTTCCGTTTGCGGTACTGCCGCGGCCTTCCTACACTCGGCGTGCCTTGGCCGGGCAGGCGGCGCGGCGGCTGCGGGCGTGCCGCATTCCCGCACGGGCGGCGGCCACGCTGGCGGGCCGGACGCCGCCGGCCTGGGTGTTCCTGCCGGCGCGCGAGGTCGGCGTCTCGGCCACCGCGTTGCGCGGGTCGGGGCGGGTTGTCTGGGCCGTTTGACACGCGGCGTTTGACTTGCGGGCGGGGTCGGGCGTTTGTGCGGCGAAATGCCCGCGGCGGGCCGGGGTTCTGCCGGGCCGGCGCGAGCCGTTGCCCAGGCCCGGTTCGGGCGTGTCTGGATCATGATCGGCCGATCCGCGTCGGCCGGCGCTGCACGGAGAACGACGATCGCCAGGAAGCCCCCAGCCGAGTCCGCCAGCAAGGCCGCGCGCGGCGCCACGGGCGAGCCGGCCAAGCGCCGCTCGCCCAAGCCGCCCGCCGCGCTGTCGGAGGCGGCCAAGGCGCTCGGCACGCCGCGCAAGAAGGCCGCCGCCGCCGGGCCGCGCCCGCAGGCCGTGCCGGCCGAGCCGCGCGAGGCGCCGGTTGAGCCGTCGCAGCTCGACCGCGTGCAGGCGGTGATCGTGGAGAGCCTGGAAGCCGACAAGGGGGAGGGCATCGTCACCCTCGACTTGGCCGGGCGCGCCAGCTTCGCGGACCGCATGATCATCGCGACCGGGCTTGCCGACCGCCAGATCACCGCGATGGCGACGCACCTGGAGGAGTCGCTGCACAAGGCTGGGGTCAAGCGCGTGCTGATCGAGGGCGCGGGCGGCTCGGACTGGGTGCTGATCGACGCCGGCGACATCATCGTCCATCTGTTCAAGCCGGAAGCGCGGACGCTGTACGCGCTGGAGCGGATGTGGGGCGCGGAGCTCGACGAGGTCGACGCCGTGCAGCCGGAGCCGTCTGCCGAGCCGGCCTGACCACGGCCGGCGGCGTCCGGTGCGCCTGATCGCGGTGGGGCGGATGCGGGCGGGGCCGGAAGCGGAGCTGTTCGCGCGCTATGCCGTGCGGCTGCGGCCGGCGCTGGAGGTTACGGAGCTGGCGGAGGCGAAGGGGTCGGCCGCCGAGGTGAAGCGGCGCGAGGGCGAGGCGATCCTCGCGGCGCTGCCGGCACAGGCGCTGGCGGTGGCGCTCGACCTCGGGGGCGAGGCGGTGGACAGCGAGGCGCTGGCCGTGCGGCTGGGCGGGTGGCTCGCGGGGCAGCGGCCGCTGTGCTTCCTGATCGGGGGGGCGGAGGGGCTGTCGGCGGCGGTGGTGGCGCGCGCGGACCACGCGGTGTCGCTGGGGCGGCTGACCTGGCCGCACATGCTGGCGCGGGTCATGCTGGCGGAGCAGCTCTACCGGGCACGGGCGATCGCGCAGGGGCACCCGTATCATCGGGCGGGGCGGCCGTAGGGAAGCAAGGTTGAGGCTCCGCCTCAAACTCCGCCAAGGGCTGGGCCCTTGAATCGCCTTTACTTAAGTAGTGGGTTTCCAAAGGCCTCCAGGCCTTTGGCGGGTCCGGGCAGAGCCCGGTCTTGCTTTCTTCTTCCGGGGGTTCGCGATGGCCGGGCTGCGTTTCCTTCATCTCGCCGACCTGCACCTCGACAGCCCGCTGCGCGGCCTGGAGGCGGAGGCGCCGGCGGTGCGCATCCGCGAGGCGTCGCGCCAGGCGCTGGCCAAGGCGGTGCAGTTCGCGCTGGACGAGGCGCTGCCGCTGGTGGTGATCGCGGGGGACCTGTTCGACGGCGACTGGAAGGACTGGCGGACCGGGCACTTCCTGCTGGGGCAGGTGGCGCGGCTGACGCGGGCGGGGGTCCGGGTGGTGGCGATCAGCGGCAACCACGACGCGGACAGCGTGGTGTCGCGCAAGGTGCGCTGGGAGGCGCCGGCGACGCTGCTGCCAAGCGAGCGGGCGGATACGGTGCGGTTTCCCGAGATCGGGGTGGCGGTGCACGGGCAGAGTTTCCGCACGCGCGAGATGCTGGAGAACCTGGCGGCGGGGTATCCGCGGCGGGTGGAGGGGCTGTTCAACATCGGGCTGCTGCACACGGCGGCGGAAGGGCACGAGGGGCACGCGAACTACGCGCCGTGCTCGGTCGGGCAGCTTGCGGCGCACGGCTACGAGTACTGGGCGCTGGGGCACGTGCACACGCGCAGGGTGCTGCACGAGGACCCGCCGATCGTGTTCCCGGGCAACCTGCAGGGACGCCACGTCAACGAGCCGGGGGAGCGGGGCGGCACGCTGGTGGAGGTGCGCGACGGGCGGGTGGCGCTGCGGCACGTGGCGTTCGACGTGGTGCGCTGGGAGCGGCTGGCGGTGGATGTGTCGGGGGCGGCGGACCTGGGCGACGCGATGGCGCTGGTGCGGGCGGCGGCGGGCGAGGCGGCGGAGCGGGCGGACGGGCGGCTGCTGGCGCTGCGGGTGGTGCTGACGGGGGCGAGTGCGGCGCACGCGGCGCTGGCGGGGGCGTCGGGGGAGGTGCGCGAGCTGGTGCGGGGCGAGCTGCTGGCGGCGGCGGGCGAGGAGGCGTGGCTGGAGGGGGTGCAGGTCGCCACGGTGCCGCGGCAGGACCGCTCGGCGATGCGGGCGCGCACGGACGCGTTCGGGGCGCTGGTGCGCTCGATCGAGGCGCTGGACGCGGGGGCGCTGGCGGGGCCGCTGCAGGCGTATGCGGAGAAGATGCTGGGGCGGGCGGGCGGGGTGGGCGAGGCGCTGGGGGAGGCGCATCCGGCGGTGCGGCTGGCGGCGGGCGAGGTGCCGGAGGAGCTGATGCAGCGGGCGCGGGCGCTGCTGATGGCGCGGCTGGCCGAGGGGGAGGGCTGAGTGCGGCTCGAGTCGCTGGTGCTGGAGAAGTACGGGAACTTCGAGCGCGAGGCGGTGCGGCTCGACCCGCGGCCGGGGCGGCTGAACCTGCTGGTGGCGCCGAACGGGGCGGGCAAGTCGGTGCTGCGGCAGGCGTTCGCGGACCTGCTGTACGGCATCGGCGGGCAGTCGAGGATGGGGTTCCGCTTCGGGTATCCGGGGATGCGGCTGACGGCGGAACTGCTCGACGGCAGGGGGGCGTCGGTGCGGCTGGTGCGGCGCAAGGGGCATGGCGGCACGCTGCTCGACGGCGAGGGGCGGGACGGGACGGCGCTGCTGGCGGGCCTGCTGGGCGGGACGGACCTGCGAAGGTTGCAGCAGCTGTTCTCGCTGGACACGGAGCGGCTGCGCGCGGGGGGGCGGGAGCTGCTGGAGACCGGGGGGGATCTCGCGGAGGCGCTGCTGTCGGCGGGGTCGGGGCTGCGCCGGGCGCGGGAGCTGGAGCGCGGGTTCGGCGAGGCGCGCGATGCGCTGGCGCCGGAGCGGAAGTCGGTGGGGCGGCCGTTCTACCGGGGGCTGGACGCGCTGGCGGAGGCGCGCAGGAGCGGGCGGGCGGAGACGCTTACGACACAGGCGTGGGAGGAGCTGGAGCGCGGGGTGGCGGAGGCGGCCGAGGCGCTCGGGCGGGCGGAGGCGGAGGTGTCGGCGCTGGGGGCGGCGCTGAGCCGACTGGAGCGCATCCGGGCGACGCGGCCGCTGCTGCGCCAGCGCGAGGGGGCGGCGGAGTGGCTGGCGGCGCATGGGGATGCGCCGGTGCTGGCGGAGGCGCTGGGCGACGCGCTGGCGGCGGCGCGCGAGGCGGTGCTGCGGGCGGAGGAGCTGGTGCGCGAGCGGGCGGCGCCGCTGCAGCGCCACGCGGAGGAGCTGGCGCGGATCGCGCCGGATGCGGGGCTGCTGGAGCAGGCGGAGGCGATCGAGGCGCTGCTGCGCGAGGCGGCGACGGTGCGCCAGATCGAGGGCGACCTGCCGGGGGTGGCGGGGGAGCTGGCGGCGGCGGAGCGGCAGGCGGCGGCGCTGCGGGGCGATCTGGGGCTGGGGCGGGAGGAGGAGCTGGTGCTGCCGGCGCGGCCGCTGCTGGCGCAGGCGCAGGCGCTGCTGGACCGGCACGCGGGGATGGCGGCGCGGCTGGCGGAGCTGCCGGAAGCGCTGGCGGCGCTGGCGGCGGAGCGCGATGCGCTGGCCGCGGCGCTGGCGGCGCTGCCGCAGGAGCGCGGGCAGGGCGAGGTGGAGGCGCTGCTGCGCGAGGTGCGCGAAGGCGGCGATCCGGCGCGCGGGCTGGCGGCGGCTTCGGCCGCGGCGGTGTCGCGGCGGCTGGATGCGAAGGTCGCGCTGGCGCTGGTGCCGGGGTGGGGGGAGGCGGACGGGGCGGCAGCGCTGGGGGCGCTCCGGCCGGAGCTGCCGTCGGGGTACGACCGGCTTCACCAGCAGGTGCTGGACTGCGGGCGGGCACTGGACCTGGCGCTGCGCGAGGCGGCGGCGGCGCGCGAGGCCAGGGATGCGGCGGGCGCGGAGATCGACGGGCTGGTCGCAGGCGAGGCGCCGGTGGAGGCCGAGGCGCTCGCGGCG
>JBPBQX010000003.1:0-26062 GCA_050955025.1 Janthinobacterium lividum | reverse complement strand
GTAGCGCAGCTTGCCCTGCTCGCGCGCGCGCAGCACCGCCTCCAGCGCGCCGCCGTCGGCGAACACGCGCTCCGGGTCGCCCATGCGGATGATCTCGTGGAACTGCAGCAGGTCGAGGTGGTCGGTCCTGAGCCGGCGCAGCGACTCGTCGATCTGCGCCGTCGCCGCCTTCGCGGTGCGCCCGTCGATCTTGGTCATCAGGAAGGTGCGGTCGCGGTAGCCGCCCTGCGACAGCGCGCGGCCGAGCCGGATCTCGCTCTCGCCGCCGTTGTAGTCCCAGCAGTTGTCGCAGAAGTTGATGCCCGCCTCGATGCCGGCGTGGACCAGGCGCACCGCCTCCTCGCTCGTGGCGCCGCCCGGCTTGGCCAGGTGGAAGCCGCCGAGGCCGACCAGCGACATGCGCTCGCCGGTGTGCCCGAGGGTGCGGTACTTCATGTCCGGAGCCTGCGCGATCGACGCCGTGACCAGGCCGGACGCGGCCGGCAGCACGCCGCCGGGCGCCTGGTCCATCAGCGCGTGCAGCACTGCGTCACCGGCCTTGCCCTGCGCGGCCGCGGCCTGCTCGCGCGTCTCCAGCGCCTGCTGCCCGGCGGCCTCGGCGGGCGTGGGCGCGGCGCGAGCGGCGTCGGTGCCGACGGCGGCGGCAGCGGCGGCCAGCGCCGTACCCTTGATGAAGTCGCGACGTTCCATGCGGACTCTCCCTATGCGGCGCCGAGCACGCGCATCGCGGCGCAGGCGGCACCATAGCCGTTGTCGATGTTGACCGTGACGATCCCCGGCGCGCAGCTCGCCAGGATCGCGTTCAGCGCCGTGTGCCCGCCGGCCGCCACGCCGTAGCCGACCGAGGTGGGCACCGCGACGATCACGCCGCCGAACAGCCCGCCGATCACGCTCGGCAGCGCCGCGTCCATGCCGGCCGCCACGATCAGCACCCGCATCGTGCGCAGCTCGTCCAGCCGCCGCATCAGCCGCCACAGCCCCGCCACGCCCACGTCGGCCACCAGCGTCGCGTCGTGCCCGGAGAAGCGCAGCGTGCGCTGCGCCTCGCGCGCCACCACAACATCGGAGGTGCCTGCGGTGACCACCGCGACCTCGGCCGGGCCGCGCAGCGCGGACGGCGGCCCGGACCAGGCGGTGCCCGACACGGGGTCGTAGTCCAGCGCCGCCCGGGCGTGGGCCGGCAGCGCGTCGTGGCGCGCGGGGTCGAGGCGGGTCAGCAGCATCGGCGCCTCGGCGGCCTCCAGGATGGCGGCGATCTGCGCAGGGGACTTGCCGGCGCAGAACACCGCCTCGCCGAGGCCGAGACGGGCGACGCGCGAGGGGTCGAGCACGAACTCGCTCATCGTGGGGCTCCGGCGCAGGGAAGGAAGCAAGGTTGGGCTCTGCCCAAACCCGCCAGGGGCGAGCCGCCCCTGGACCGGCTTCTGATAAGTGGATTCCAAAGGCGAGCCTTTGGCGGAGTCCAGAGGCAGGGCCTCTGGCCTTGCTTCGCGCTGCTCACGACGCCGCCACCGGCCGGAGGAAGGCGCTGCCGGTGCGGTAGGGCGCGAACGACACCGGCCGCGCGAGGCCCGCGCCCTGCGCCAGCCCCGCGATCCGGGCGCGCAGGGCCTCGGCCTGGCCGGGCTCCATGCGGCCCAGCGTCGCGGCGTCCAGCTCCACCACCACGCCGGCCGCGCGCACGCGGCAGCGCACCGTGGCCGGGCGCAGGGCCTCGGCGACCAGGGTTTCGGCCGCGTGCACCATCGCCAGCTCCGCCGGCTCGATGCGCAGGCCGGTCTCGATGCGGCTGGACAGGCAGGGCGCGGAGGGCAGCTCCGACAGGGCGCCCAGCCCCAGCGTGGCGGCCAGCGCGCGCACACCCGCCTTGTCGATCCCGGCCTCCACGAGGGGGTGGCGCACCGCATGGTCGCGCGCGGCCGACAGGCCGGGTCGATAGTCGCCGAGGTCGTCGAGGTTGGTGCCGGACAGCACGGTGCGCGTGGTGCGCCGCGACACCGCGCCGTACAGGCTGGTCTTGCAGAAGAAGCAGCGGTCGTGGGGGTTGGCGCGGTAGCGGGGGTCGTCGAACTCGCCGGCGTCGAACACGTCGAGCGCCCAGCCCTCGGCGGCGGCCAGGGCGCGCGTGCGCTCCGTCGCCTCGGCGGGCACGGCGGGCGAGGTCGCGTGGTGCATGGACACGGTCGCGCCGGCCAGGCGGTGCGCCGCGGTCGCCAGCGTCAGGCTGTCGATGCCGCCGCTCACCGCAATGCCCGCCGGGCCGATCGCGCGCAGCACCGACTCCAGGCGTTCGAGGTCGCTCATTCCGCTTCCGCCTTCCGTTCCGCCGCGCGGCGCAGGCCGGTGCGCGCGGCGTGCCCGGCGACCTGCCGCAGCGAGTCCGACTCCGCCTTCGCCGTGACGCCGCCCGGGCGCTCCACCAGCTTCACCGCGACCGCGTGGCCGTCCACCGGGATCTCGGCGAAGCGGCGCGGCAGGGCGCGGCCCTGCACCAGGTGGGTGCGCAGGCCGATCGTGGTGGTCTCGCGGAAGCACGCCTCCACCGCGGCGTCCAGGCGGTCCGGGCGCACCAGCACCTGCACGTGGACGGCCATGCGGTTCTTCTTGCCGAACGCGGCCATCTGCACGACGTCGTGCACGCCGTCCAGGCCGCGCAGCTGGTCCAGCCCGGCGGCCAGCTCCTCGCCGGACTGGTCGTCCACCTCGAAGGCGATCACGGCCAGCGCGCGATGGCCGGGCGCGGCCTCCGCTGGCGCCCCGTCCGGCGCCGCCGTGTCGAGCACCAGGGCGCGCAGGCAGTTGCTCATCCCCGGCAGCACGCGGCTGCCGAAGCCGATGCCCGAGCCCTGCAGCGTCGCCGTGCGCGGTCGCGCCGCACCCGCGCAGCCGAGGTGGCGCAGGATCGCGGCGCCGGTCGGCGTGACGCGCTCGCCGCCCACCCCGTCGTCGCGCACCGCGAAGCCCTCCAGCAGCAGCGCGGTCGCGGGCGCCGGCACCGGCATCGGCCCGTGCGCCGTGCGCACCGTGCCCCCGCCCAGCGGCAGCGCGCCCACGCTCCAGGTGGCCGGCCCGATCGCGGCGATCACCCACGCCGCCGCCACGATGTCGGCCACAGAGTCGGCGGCGCCCACCTCATGGAACGTCACCGCGTCGGCCGCCACGCCGTGCACGCGCCCTTCCGCTTCCGCCAGGCAGCCGAAGATGCCGAGCGCGTGCCGGAGGACCTCGGCGGGCAGACCGGCCGCCTCGATCCGCGCCCGCAGCGCGCGCCACGACCCTGCGCCATCGCTTTCGCGGGGATGCGCGTGGGCGGTTCCGTGGTGGCCGTCATGCGCCGCGTGGCCGTGGTGGTCGTCATGGTCGTGGTCGTGGTGGTGGTCGTGGCCGTGATCGCCTCCTGCCGCGTCGACCAGGAACCGGCGGCCGGTCAGCGTGCCGTCGTCGTGCGCGGCGAGCCGGCAGGGCACGCCGGACAGCAGCGCGGCGGCGCGGGCGGCGTCCTGCGCGTGGGCGGGGAAGGCATCGAGCAGGGCGGCCGCGAACATGTCGCCAGCCACGCCGCCGAGGGGGTCGAGATGGATGTGGCGCATGAGCCTCCAGGGGTCCTGCCGGTGTCCGGGTCGGCGGCGCCCTCGCAGGAATGACGCGCGGCGGGCGATGCGGTTCGGCAGGCAAGGCCAGGGCGCTGCCCTGGACCCGCCGGGGGCAGCGCCCCCGGACCCGCGCACACGAGGCTGCGCGTCGAGCCGCCGGCCCGGAGTCGCGGTTTCCAAAGGCCTCCGGCCTTTGGCGGGTCCGGGCAGAGCCCGGCCTTGCTTCAGCCGATGTCCCGGAACCCTTCGGCCTCCGAGAGCGGCGGTGCCGCGGCGAGGCGTGCGAGGTCCGGCACCGGCCTGCACAGCACCAGGTCGCCGGCGCAGGCGGCCTCGACCGCTGCGGCCACGCCGAGCACGATCGCGTCACCGCCGCGCGGCCCGACGATCTGCAGGCCGAACGGCAGCCCCGCCTCGTCGACGCCGAGCGGCAGGCTGAGCGCGGGGTGGCCGGCGAGCGTCACGCCGTACGCGAGCGCGAGCCAGTGGAAGTACGACCGCGTGGCCACGCCGTCGATGTGCGTGGGGTGCGGCTCGCGCCACGGGCGCGGGCTCAGCGTGATCGCGGGGCTGAGCAGCACGTCGTGGCGCTCGAAGAAGTCGCCGAACGCGCGGTAGATGCGGGTCTGCGTGGCGGCGGCGCGGCTGTGGTCCTCCAGGGTGTAGCCGAGGCCTTCCTCCACGTTGGCGCGGATGTTGGCGCCGAGGCGATGCGGCTGCTCGCGGAACCGCTGCAGGTGCGCGCCGAGGAACAGCCCCGCGCGCAGTACGGCGAAGGCGTCGTCGGCGCCGGCGCAGTCGGGGGTCGCCTCCTCCGTCCGGGCGAACAGCGGCGACAGCGCGGCGACCCTGGACTGGAACACGCGGCGGATGTGGCGCTCGGTGGGCGCGAAGCCGAAGTCCTCGGTGACCGCGACGCGCAGGGCGTCCAGGCGGGCGGGCGCGGGCGGGGCGAAGCGGCCGGGCGTGGCGCGCACCGCCTCGCCGGGCAGGGCGTAGGCCAGCGGGTCGCGGCGGTCGTCGGACGCCATCGCCGAGAGCAGCAGCGCCGCGTCGGCCACGTCGCACGCCATCGGGCCGTTCACCGGTAGGCACGACCAGCCGGCGCCGCGCAGCTCGTTGGGCACCAGGCCGGGCGAGGGGCGCATGCCGACGATGCCGTTGTAGGCGGCGGGGTTGCGCAGGCTGCCGCCGGTGTCCGAGCCGGAGCACAGCGGGAGCATGCCGCACGCCAGCGCCACCGCCGAGCCGCCGGAGGAGCCGGCCGCGGTGCGCGTGGTGTCGAACGGGTTGGCGGTGGCGCCGAACACGGGGTTGCGGGTGTTGGCGCCGGCGGCGAACTCCGGCGTGTTGGTCTTGGCGAGCACGATGCCGCCGGCCGCGCGCAGGCGGGCCACGACGCCGAGGTCGCGCGCCGGCACGTGGTCGGCGAAGAGCGGGCTGCCGTAGGTGGTGCGCAGCCCGGCGGTGTCGTCGGTGTCCTTGATGCCGAGCGGCAGGCCGTGCAGCGGGCCGAGCGCGTCGCCGCGCATCACCGCGGCCTCGGCGGCGCGTGCGGCGGCGCGCGCGCCCGGCTCGTCGAGCGTGACCACGGCGTTCACCGCCGGGTTGATGCGGGCGATGCGCGCGAGGCAGGAGTCGAGCAGCTCGACCGGCGAGAGCGCGCGGGTGGCGATCAGGCGGGCCATCTCGGTGGCGCTCAGGTCGCAGGGTTCGGTCACGGCGGCGCCTCCGGGGAGCCCGCGCGGCACGCGGCGCGGGGGTCGGCCCCGTGCGTGCCACCCTCGCCGGGCGGCGGCAAGCCGCGCGCGGGGCGCAAGCGCCGCGCGGCGCCGTCAGGGCGGCAGCCCCGCCGGCGTCGCGTGGGAGGCGTCGGCCTCAGCGGTAGCCGCCGCCGTAGCCGCCGTAGCCGCCGTGGTATCCGCCGCCGTAGCCGTAGCCGCGGCACACGCGCAGCCCGAGCGGCCCGCAGCCGCACGCCGACAGCGTTCCGGCCGACAGCAGCAGCGCGAGCACCGCGATGATCCGCTTCCTGGTGGGTCTGGTCATGTCGACTCCTGGTTTGTCCGGGCGTGCTGGTGGGCCCGCATCGTGGCCGCCGCGTGGCGCAAAGGTTTCGGAATGTGGCGCCCGCCGGCCAGGGGTGCGCGCTATGATGGCCGGATGACAAAGCCTTTCCCGCCGCTGCTCGTCATCGTGTTCGCCCTGCAGGCCTGCGGCAGCACCACCGGGATCGTGCCCGTGGCGCCCGGGACCTACGCCGTCTCGGAGATGCGCGCCCCCGCGCTGGGCGGCGGGGCGGAGGCGCGGCGCGCAGCACTGGCCGAGGCGGACGGGTTCTGCCGCCGGCAGGGCGGCGTGCTCGCCCCGCTGGCCCTGCGCCCGGACGGCGACCCCTACACGCCGTTCTACCCGACCGCGTTCGACGTGACGTTCCGCTGCGTGGCCGGGCCGCAGCGGTAGGCAAGGCCAGGGCCCTGCCCTGGACCCGCCAGGGCGAGTCCCCTCGCCTAGCCCTTCCAATGGCCCAAGCGGGCCATCGGAACCTTTGGCCAGTCTCGCCCTGGACTGGCCTGACTTAAGTTGTGCGTTCCAAGGGCGCAGCCTTTGGCGGAGTCCAGAGGCAGAGCCTCTGGCCTTCCTTCGTGACCGCCGCACGCGGTTGACGCAGGCGCGGTCCGCCCCCATCGCAGGGGACATGCTGCACTTCTTCGAACGCCTGCTCCTGCCCACCGCCCCGCCGCCCGGAGCGGCGCCGCCAGAGGCCGACAGCCCGCGCGCCCTGCCGCGCTTCTACTGGCACTTCGTGCGACAGGCGCCGGGCCTGGTCGCGGCGCTGTTCGCGGCGGGGCTTTGCGTGGCGCTGCTCGACACCACGATCCCGGTGTTCATCGGACGCGTGGCGTCGCTGGTCGCGACCCACACGCCGCAGGCGCTGCTGCACGATGCGGGCGGGCAGCTCCTGGGCATGGCGGCGGTGCTGCTGCTCCTGCGGCCGACGGCGCTGCTGGTGCAGTTCCTGGTGACCAACCAGGCGATCGCGCCGGGGATGACCAACCTGGTGCGCTGGCAGAGCCACTGGCACGTGGTCCGGCAGAGCTGGACGTTCTTCCAGAACGACTTCGCCGGGCGCATCGCCAACCGCGTGATGCAGACCGGGCCAAGCCTGCGCGAGAGCGTGGTGCAGGCGACCAACGCCGTGTGGTACCTGCTCGTGTACGGCGGCAGCGCGATCGTGCTGCTGGCGCGCGCGGACTGGCGGCTCGCGATGCCGATCGTGCTGTGGTTCGCGGCGTACGGCGGGCTGCTGCGCGCCTTCGTGCCGAGGATGCGCGAGCGCTCGCGCCGCATGTCGGAGGTGCGCTCCAACCTCACCGGGCGGGTGGTGGACAGCTACACCAACATCCTCACCGTGAAGCTGTTCGCCACCGCGCGCGACGAGGACGCCTTCGTGCGCGAGTCCGTGGACGAGCACACCGAGACGTTCCAGGCGCAGCTCCGGTTGATCACGATGTGGAGCCTGTCGCTCGCGGTGATGAACGCGGCGATGATGGTGGGCGTGGCCACGGTCGCGGTGCTGGCGTGGCGGGCAGGGCGGGTGCCGCTCGCCACGGTCGCCACCGCGCTGCCGCTGGCGTGGCAGATCTCCAACATGGCCGGCTGGGTCGCGCAGAACATCACCGGCATCTTCGAGAACGTCGGCGTGGTGCAGGACGGCATGCGCTCCATTGCCGTGCCGCGGCAGATGGCCGACCGCGCCGACGCCGTGCCGCTGCGACTCGCGGCCGCGACGGCGCCCGTGCCCGGCGCCGGGCACGCCACGGGACGCGGCGCGATCCGCTTCGAGCGCGTGGGCTTCGACTACGGCCGCGTGCGCGCCGAGGGCGAGCGCGGCGGCGTGCTGCGCGGGCTCGACCTCGCGATCGCAGGGGGCGAGCGCGTCGGGCTGATCGGGCGTTCCGGCGCGGGCAAGTCGACGCTGGTGAACCTGCTGCTGCGTTTCCACGAGCCGACGAGCGGGCGCATCCTCGTCGACGGCCAGGACATCGCCGGCGTGACGCAGGAGAGCCTGCGCGCGCAGATCGGCATGGTGACGCAGGACACCTCGCTGCTGCACCGCTCGATCCGCGACAACCTGCGCTACGGCCGTCCCGACGCCACGGAGGCGGAGGTCGTGAACGCGGCGCGGCGCGCGCACGCGCTGGAGTTCATCGAGCAGCTCGAGGACTGGCAGGGCCGGCGCGGCTTCGACGCCCATGTCGGCGAGCGCGGCGTCAAGCTGTCCGGCGGCCAGCGCCAGCGCATCGCCATCGCGCGCGTCGTGCTCAAGGACGCGCCGATCCTGGTGCTGGACGAGGCGACCTCGGCGCTCGATTCCGAGGTGGAGGCAGCGATCCAGGAGCAGCTCGACGCGCTGATGCGCGGACGCACGGTGATCGCGATCGCGCACCGCCTGTCGACGATCGCGCGCATGGACCGGCTCGCGGTGATCGACGCCGGGCGCATCGTCGAGACCGGCACGCACGGCGAGCTCCTGGCGCGGGGCGGCGCCTATGCGTCGCTGTGGGCCCGCCAGTCGGGCGGGTTCCTGCCGGAGCGCGACGCCGTGGCCAGCCTGGAGGACGCGCAGCCGGGCCTCGCCTGAGCGGCCCATGCAGGCCCCGCGTGGTGCCCGACTGCCCACCCGTGACCTGCACGGGGTCGGTGCCGCGTGGCCGGGCAGCCGCACGGCCGCGGTTGCTCACGAAAACTTGTGGGCCGTTAACCTCTCGGTAGTGTCTCAAATTGTAGATATGTCGCAGAAGTGATCTGGAGCACGAAATCGTGAGCGCCTCTTCCTCGACGCCGACCGACGCGGTTTTCCTGAACGATCCCAGCCACCTGGCCGGTTCGTACAGCACCGCCCTCGTCGCCGATGTGAAGCAGGCGCTTGACGTCTGGGTCACGCACCTGGCCGGCATGGGCACGCTCACGGTCGCCATCGACGTCGTCAACCAGGGCCAGAACGGGCTGCTGGCCGACGCGGCGCCCACCCGGGACGCGGTCGTCGGCACCCTGGACGGCCACACCCTGGTCGCGTCCGGCGCCCTCTACGAGCTGTCCACCGGCGGCCACCTCGCCACCGATGGCTCGGACATCACCATCAACGTCAACGCGGCCTACCTGTCCCAGGAGTACCTGGGCCTCGGCGACAGCGTTCCCGCCGGCCAGTACGACGGCCTGAGCCTGTTCGAGCACGAGATCGCCCACGGCCTCGGCTTCGGCGGCTTCACCTCGCAGACCGGCACCCTGGACTCCGGCTTCGAGACCGCCTGGGACCACGACCTCTCCTCCATCGGCGGCACCGAGGTGTTCACCGGCGCTAACGCCACGGCGGCCAACGGCGGCGTTGCCGTCAACATCACGACCCTGGGCAACGGCGAGGGCTACGCCCACCTCGCCAACTCCGCGTCCGACCGCAACGCCAACGACCTGATGACCGGCCTGGGCCTGCCCACCGGCGTGCGCCGCCCGATCTCCGGCGTCGACCTCGGCATCCTGGCCGACGTCGGCGCGCCCATCACCGGCATGGCCGGCACCGTGACCGTCACCGTCCCGGCCACCGTGACGGCGGCCGCCGGCGTCGCCAGCTCGCTCGGCGCGATCACCGTGGCCGACACCGGGGCGTTCACCTCGAGCACCCTGACCCTGACCGTCACCGACGCCGCCGGCACCCTGTCGGCGACCCAGGCGGCCGCCGCCACTGTGGCGGCCTCGTCGAACGGCCACATGCTGACGCTGACCGGCAGCCTGGCCGACGTGCGCACCGAGCTGGCCTCGCTCGCCTACACGGCGCACGCCGCCGGCACCGACACGGTGCAGGTCGCGGTCGTGGACGGCTTCGGCAACGCCGGCGCCGGCAGCGTGACGGTGTCCACGCCCGGCGCCGTGGCCGCGGTCGCCAGCATCGCCGCGGTGCTGCCCACGGTGGCGTCGCTGGTCGCCACCCCGGACGCCGCCGGCACGCTCGGCGCCGGGCACGCCGTGCGCTTCGCCCTGGCCCTCACCGCGCCGGTCCTGGTCGGCACGGCCGGCACCGTCGGCCTCGCGCTGAACGACGGCGGCGTGGCGCGCTACGACGCCGCGGCCTCCACCTCGACCCGCCTGGTGTTCGACGCCACGGTGGCCGCGGGGCAGAACGCCGCGAACCTCGCCGCCACCGGCCTGACGCTGGCCGGCGGCGCCACCGTCACCACCGCCGCCGGCGGCGCCGTGTCGCTGCTCGTGAGCGCCGCGACGCCGGGTGCTGCCACAGGCATCGCCATCGACACGCTGGTGCCCGCCGCGCCGACCCTGACCCTGGTGTCCGCCGGCGTGGCCGCCTCTGCCGCCGGCGTCGCGACCAGCTCGGCCACGCCGACCTTCTCCGGCACTGCGGAGGCGGGCAGCATCGTCACCCTGCTCGAGGGCCTCGCCGTGGTCGGCACCGCCGTGGCCGCCAGCAACGGCGCGTGGAGCGCGATGCTCGCCACGCCGCTCGCCCTCGGCACCACGGTGCTGTCGGCCACCGCGACCGACGCCGCCGGCAACGTCTCCGCCGCCTCGCAGGTGCTGGACGTGGTGCGCGACGCACCCGCCGTCGCCGTCGCCGCCTTGTCCTCGGCGCCTGCCCCGTCCTCGGCGCCCGCCCCGTCCTCGGCGCCCGCCCCGTCCTCGGCTCCGACCCCGTCCTCGGCTCCGACCTCGTCCTCGGCCCCCGTCCTGCCCGTCCCGGCGAGCACCCCCGCCCCCGCCTCGCCCCTGCCCCCGAGCGCCTCCACCCACGCGCTGCCGGTCCCGGCGAGCACCTCGTCGGTCGTGACCCTGAACGGTGCGGTCGGGCGCACGGAAAGCTTCGCCGCCGGCCCGGGCGCGAGCTTCGTGGTCGTCAACGGCGGCACGGCGTCCATCACGGGCGGCGCGGACGCGGCCAGCTCCACCAGCCTGTTCGCCAACGGCGGCGCGGTCAGCTTCGGCAACGGCGGCGGCGCCGCCACGGTGGTGAGCGACGGGTCGTCCTCGCTCCGGCTGGGCGGCGGCCTGGCGTCGAGCAGCCTGGTGGCGTTCACCGGCCAGGCGGCGACCAGCTACACCGGCGGCGCGGGCGCGGACGAGATCATCGGCGGCACCGGCGCCATGAGCCTGACCGGCGGCACCGGCGGCAGCCTGCTGGTGTTCGGCGGCACCGGCACCCTGACGCTGACCGCGGGGGCGGAGACCGACACCGTCATCGGCGGCGCCGGGGCGGAGACCATCCATGCCGGCGTGGGCGCGGTGTTCGCCGGCAACGGCGGCAGCACGCTGTTCGCCAGCGGGGCGGGCACCTTCCTGGCCGGCAACGTGTCGGGCGACCAGCTCTGGGCGTCGGCGGCGGGCGGCGACATCCTGGCGGCGGGCGCGGGCAACGAGACGCTGGACGGCGCGGGCGCGGGCGCCGCCGACCTGCTGTTCGGCGGCTCGGGCACGGACTCGGTCAGCCTGGGCCTGGGTGCTGACACCTTCGCGGGCGGCTCGGGCGGCGGCGTCGTGCACCTCGGCGCCGGCAACGCCACGCTGTTCCTCGGCACGGGCGCGGCCAACGTGGTCGCCGCAGCGGCCGGCAGCACGGGCGGCACCGACACCGTGTCCGGCTTCCGCGTCGGCACCGACCACCTGCAGCTGACGGGCTACGCGAAGCCCGCGACCCTGACGTCGTCGGGCAGCACCACCACCCTCGGCCTGGTCGACGGCACACGCATCGTGCTGGCCGGCGTCGGCACGACCAGCGCGGCCGTGCTCCTCGGCTGAGACTTCCCCGCGCCTGCCGCGGGCGATCCCCTACCCGGCGCTGACCTGCATGGTCGTGACGCTCACGCCGAACAGGTTCACCCTCGTGCCGTCGGACAAGTGCAAGGTGGTGCCGAAAGAGCCCGTGGTCGCCGTGGAGACGGCGCCGGCCGCATCGGCGGCGGTGAAGCCCCCGGCCAGGGTGATGTGGTCGCCCGCCTTGAAGCCGACGATGTCGGCGACGCCGAGGCTGCCCCTGGTGATCGTGTAGGTGTCGATCCCGGTGCCGGCGAAGTCCGTGGTCAGCCCGGTGCCCACGTTGATCTGCGACCGGCCGGCGCCTTCCACGATCAGCGTGGAGCCGGAGCCGGTGTCGTAGGTGTCCGGGCCGTTCAGGCCGCCGAACGCGATGGCGCCGCCCGTCATGGCAAAGGTGTTGGCGCCGGTTCCGCCGACCATGGTGTCGGCGCCGCCCGCGCTGCCGGCGAAGCTGCTGGCGCCGAAGCCGCCGAACATCAGCGTGGCCGAGCCGGCGCCGCCGACCAGCGAGGTGTTGCCGAAGCCCGCGACGATGATGCCGCCCTTGCCGGCGCCCGCGGTCAGCACGTCGGCCCCGTTGCCGCCGTAGAGGATGTCGACGCCCGCCCCGCCGCCGGCCGTGTAGTTGCCGCCGCCCGCCACGAACACGAGGTTGCCCGCCCCGCCCAGCACGGTGGCCGCGGGGCCCGACGCGTAGACGATGTCGAAGCCGCCGCCCGCCTGGACGGTGTCGCTGCCCAGGCTGTTGACCACGTCGCTGCCGGCCGCGGTCGCGGTCACGGAGTTCGAGGCGCGGGCGACGGTGGTGAACACCGTGCCGCCCTTGGCGCCGGGCGCCGTGGTCACGCCCGCGGCCGGGCTGGTGTCGACGACGAGGCCGGTGCTGCTGCCCGCCAGCGGCGGCACGGTTGACACGTCGAGCGCGTTGCCGGCCGCGTCCGTGATCGTGGCGCCGCCAAGGGAGAGCCCGGTCACCAGGAGGTTGGCGGAGCCCTGCCCGGCCAGCACCGTGTCCTGGAACACCAGCGCGGTGCCCGTCGAGGCCGCGGCGGCGTAGGTCGCCGTGCCCCCGTCGCTGAGGCCGAGCGTGGGGCTGCCCTGCGTCAGGTCGAGGCTCACGGCCGCGCTGGGGGTCAGGGTGAAGGTCACGGTGGCCCCGGTGCCCAGCGCGCCGGAGGCGGACGGCGTGGCCGCGATCGCGGTCGCCGTGGGCAGCGTGGTGTCGAGCGTCAGCGCCAGGGTGGCGGACGCGCCGGAGACGTTGCCGGCCGCGTCGGTGGCGGTGGCGGTCAGGGTGTTGGCCCCGGCGGCCATCGCGGCCGCGATGCTGAACAGCCCGGTGCCGCTCGCGATCCCGGTGCCGACCGCGGTGGTGCCGCCGTCGTAGAGCCGCACGGTGCTGCCGGCCTCGGCCGAGCCGTTGATCGTGGCCGACGCGACGTTGGTGATGCCGTCGCCCGCCACGCCGCTGTCCGAGGCGGGATCGAGCGCGAGACCCGTCGGCGCGTTCGGCGCGGTGGTGTCCGGTGCGGAGGGCGGGGTCGTGACGATGGCGATGCCGGTGTCGCTGCCCGCCAGGGTGCCGACGCTGGTCAGGTCGAGCGGGGAGCCGACCTGGTCGACGATCGTGGCGTTGCCGAACGCGATGCTGCCGACCTTGAGGTCGCCCGTGTTCTGCCCCGCCGCCACCGTGGTGCGGAACACCAGCGTGCTGCTGCTGGAGGCGGTCGCGTCGTAGGTGGCCGTGCCGCCGTCGCTGAGGCCGAGCGTGGGGACGCCGGCGGTGGTGTCGATGGCCAGCGCGACGTTGGGCGTGAGGTCGAAGGTGACGACGTTCCCGACGCCCAGGATGCCGGCGGCGTCCGCGTGGGCCGCGAGGCTCGCGATCACCGGCTTGACCGTCAGCACGGAGCCGCCCCCGGCGACGCTGTTCAGCGCGAAGTTCTCGCCCGCCGCGCCCGCGATGGTGATCGCCACGGCGGTGCCGTTCGCCTCGGAGACCGTGACCACGCTGCCGGCCTTCGTGACCGTGTCCGTGCCGGCGTAGGCGAGGCCGGGAAGGTCGATCCGGTCCAGGGCCGCGAAGCCGGTCACGACGAGGCCCGTGGGGCTGGCCGCGAGCGAGAGCACGGAGGTGCCCTGGAAGGCGATGGTGCCGCCGGCGGCGTCGGTCAGGGCGCCGGCCGCGACCAGCGTGCTGCCTGCGCCCAGGGCGAGCGTGGCGCCGCCGCCGAGGCTGCCCGGGCCGGCCAGCGTCCAGGCCTGGCCCTGGTCCAGCTGGACCGTCGCGAAGCCGGCGTACTGGCTGCCCAGGCCGGCCAGGGTGCCGTTGCTGCCGGCAAGCTCCAGGGTGCTGCCCGACGCACCCTGCACGCCGCCCTGGATCACCTGGCCAGGGGTGAGGGTCAGGTGGGACACGCCGGTGATCGCCTGCCCGGTGCTGCCGCCGATGATTGTGCCGCTGTTGGTGATCGTGCCGCCGCCATTGAGGTCGACGGCGACGCCGACCGCGTTGCTCGTTTGGATGGTGCCGCTGTTGGTGAGCGCCACGGCCGCTCCGGCGTCACTGAACACGCCGTAGCCAGTGGCGGAAATCGTGCCGATGTTGGTGATGGTGGCACCGCTGGTGACGGCGACCGCCACGCCGATGCCGCCAGCACCCTGGGACACCGAGCCGGAGTTGGCCAGGGTGCCGCCGCCGTTGAGCGTCAGTCCTACGACCGCACCCAGGTTGACCTCGGTGCCGCCGCCGTTGACGGTTGCGCCGTTGGCCGAGCCGCCTCCGGAGATCGTCTGGGATCCACCCTGGTTGATCGTCGTAGCGTTGGCGACGGCGCCCTGGTTGATCGTCTGCGACCCGCCCGAGATCGTCGTGCTCTTGGCAGTGCCGTAGATCGTGCTGACGCCACCTGTGTTCACCGTGGTGCCGGTCGCGACACCGCTGGCGGCCACGTTCTCGCTGCCCTTGGCGTTGATCGTCGTGCCCTGCGTGGCGCCCGAGACGCTCTCGCTTCCGGTCAGGACGACGCCCGACGCCGCACCCAAAACCCTGAGCCCGTAGGCCGCATTCGGCTGGTAGGGGTATGTGTTGAAGCCGGTGCTGGCAACGACAATGCCGGACGCGGAACCGTCAACCTCGATGACCGCCGTGCCCCCGCTCACCGTCGTGTTCGTGACGACGCCGTGAACATCCAGGCCGCCGTAGTTGTAGGACGCGTATGCGGGATTGCCGGTGAGGTCGGTGAGAACGACGGTGCGGTCTGCGGTGGCTCCGGCACCGACGAGGAACGTGCCGCCGTTCACGGTTGTCCCGCTCGCAGCACCGCCCGTGGAGACGGTCTCGGTCGCAAAGTTGTCGACGAGCGTGCCGACCGACTTGCCTCCGGAGAGGATCTCCTGGGTATCGCCGAGGACATAGGTGTAGCCGGGCATGGTGTAGCTGAGCGTAGTCCCGGTGCTTACCTGCCCAGAAGAAACCGTGTAGTCGACCATGGTCGTTCCTCGTCGCGGCGTGGCCGCCTAAGCCGTTGCACATCGTGGTTGCGCGCAAGCGACAGCCACGCAGGTCACCCTCAAAGGCGTGTCGGATGGTCGGCGCACACGACGTCACCGCGCCGACAAGGAGGATTTTTCCTGCTTCGGCACAACAGAATACCGCATTTGAAAAAGCCGTCGGACCAACAGGTTCGACTTACGGATAATCGATGCTTCGCCTGCGTCCTGGATTGTCTCGGAGCTAAACAATTTTCCTTCCTTCGTCAATCACTCATGATGAAGCCGAGGTTGGATGTTTGCCGTGCAAGGAGCCATTGCCTGTCGTTGCGATCTGCTCAGTCAGGATTTTGCCTACTACTGTAATCTTTCCGGGCAAGCCGAGTTTTCAACCTGTGGTTGAATTGCGGGTATCATCTACCTGCCCGAACAGTGCGCCTCTTGTTGTTAAGGCCGGGTTGTGACGGTGGACGACTCGCAATTCCACTTTCCGCGTCCTCCCTGAGCCGGCGTCGTCACTTCCGTTCAACGTCCTGCAATCCTGTGGGCGTCCGGATGCAGGACTGCACGGCCCCGCGGAAGCGTTCCGGCAGGAGCCCGTTCCGGACGGCACGGCATGCGTCGACGATGGCCTTCGCAGCCGCCGGACAACGGGCGCGAGACGAAACGCTCACGCGGACGCCGCCACACGCGCTCGACCGGGCTCCGGCTCGGGCGCCCGGGGTTGCACGCAAATACCCAGCACTGGTTGGCGATCATCTGCCCAGAGGTGATCCGCCCGGCGAACCGGCCGATCGGAACAATCCCAAAATTGCCGGTCAGCAGCTCAAGGCGAGCAGGGTGGTCGGCACGAAGCCTGCGGGGAGCAGCAATGCGCCGACGACAACCTTCCCGGTCTGGGCCGACACCAGGAAGGCGAGGCCGGGCACAAGGCCGGGCAGCGCACCCGCCAGGGCACCGCGGACCAGCAGGTCAATCGGCGCCAGCGCTGCCTTGGTCACGGCGGACTCGACCGTGGTACACCGCGACAGGTTCCCTACCTGCCGCCGCTGTGTCGGGCTGCAACGATGTCGGGCGGTGCCGTGCACAACGGAACCGCCGGCAAAGCAGTCGCGCTACGGGGCTGCTTCCACCCAGCCGGCTTCCTGCATCAACGCGGGCTTCGAGATCGACCAGTCCGCCGCCTTGCCCGACGGCCCGGTCGGAAGCACCGCCCCGAACGAGAAGTTCCGCGGGCGTTCCGCAGGAGCCAGCCGCGCGGCGACAAGCCGAACCAGCTCATCCCGCAACGTCCACTCTCCTCCGCCTGGCGCCGAGGGGACCACGAACGCCTTCAGCCGGTCGCCTTCGCCATGCCGCATCATGCGCACCGCGGCATCGGCCACGCCGGGGTGGGTCAGGAGAACGCTGCGGACATGGGCGGCGGACACGTTGACGCCGCCGACCTGGACCACGGTGTCGCGCCGACCGAGCACGTGGAACCTGTCGTTCCCTTCCCACTGCAGGAGATCGGGCGGCGCCACGGGCGCGGCGGCGCCGCGACAGAGTGCGTCGTCGACGCGTCGCCAGTGCGGCAGCAGGTGGAAGACGGCATCGGGCGCATCACGCCAGCCGATGCCCGCCGTCTCGGTCGCGCCGTAGACGTCCACCAGTCGCGACAACCCGGCCGCCTTTGCCGCGGCTGCCGTCGCCGCGGACATCGGCGAGCCGGACGTGACGCCCACCACGTCGGCGGGCCAGTCGCGGGGCGCCGCACGAGCGGCGGCCGCCCAGAACAGGGGGTGACCGACGACCAGGTCGCCCGGCCTTGCCACGCGTGCCAGCGCGCCGGGGGAATGCGCGCGCAGATCCCTTATGGGCACGCCGAGACGCGCGGGCAGCAGCTGCGTGAACAGGAAGCCGAAGATGTGGTGCGACGGCACCGCCGTCAGCACCCGCCGCCGACCGGGCAGAAGTGCCGCGATCGCGTCCACCTCCTCGAGCAGGGCCTCGAGGGCATGTACGGAGCCGCGCGGCTGACCGCTGCTGCCCGAACTGCGGAACGTGACGGCCGCCGAGAAGGTGTCCAGCGATCGGCGCGCCGTCCTGCACCAGGCGCCGACGGTGTCATGGCCGAGAAGGTTCTCGTTGCCGCCTCGATGCAGGTGGATCGCCTCGGAAAGTGCGGCGGCCAGGGCGATGCGGTCGAGCGAGTCCACCCCGAGCCCGGACTCGTCCAGCCGCGCCCTCGCGGACCAGGGTGCCGCCGGGGTGGCGGCGCCAAGCGCGCGTGCCTCGGCGGAAAGCAGGTCGGACACGAAACGCTCCAGCGCTCCCCTCGGTCCCCACCACCCGGGGGTTGGCGTCAAGGCATGCTCGCCAGCTGCCGCGAAGGGGCGGCGACGGCGGCATCGCCCACGGTGGTGGCGCCCGGGCCGCCGACCTCGACGCGATTGCGGCCGAGCTGCTTGGCCCGGTAGAGCGCCTTGTCCGCAACCTCGAGCGTGCCGTCCAGCTCGCATCCATCGCCGGTCATGGTCGCGCAGCCCAGGCTGACCGTGACGTGCACCGACGCCCCGTCCAGGAAGGCGAGGTCGCGCGCAACCCTGGCGCGCAGCCGCTCGGCGGTCTCCGCGGCGGCATCCAGGCCGATGCCCGGCAGCAGGACGACGAACTCCTCGCCGCCGAGGCGGGCGAGGACGTCGGTGGCGCGCAGCTCGGCCCGGCAGCTCTCGACCAGGGAACGCAGCAGGCGGTCGCCGGCCGCGTGGCCGAAGCTGTCGTTGATCCGCTTGAAGTGGTCGATGTCGAGCATGATGACGGACAGCGCTCCGCGGTAGCGCTGGTAGCGCAGCATCTCGCGTTCGGCCATCTCGGCGAAATGGGAACGATTGACGGCGCCGGTCAGGTAGTCGGTGGTGAGCAACCGGCGCAGCTCCTCGCAGCTCAGGCGCCGCTCGGTGGTGTCGCGCAACACGACCGTGAAGCCGCTCACGACGCCGACCACGCCCTCGATGGCGGCGACCAGGATCTGGCACCAGAAGCGGCTGCCGTCCTTGCGGACGCACCAGCCCTCGTCGAGGTGCCAGCCCTCGCGGCGTGCGCAGTCGATCTGTTCGGCCGCCCGGCCCTGGCGGTTCTCCTCGGGATGGTAGAACCGGTGCATGGTGCAGCCGGCGGCCTCGGTCTCGCCGAAGCCGGTCTGGCGCAGGGCGGAGGCGCTCCAGCTGTCGATCCGGCCCTGCGCATCGAGGGAGAACAGCGCGAAGTCGCGCACGCCCGAAAGCAGGGCCGCGAACCAGGACTCCGTCTGGCGCAGGCGGTTCTCCTGCTCGACCTGGCGCGACACGTCGGCGAGCAGGACCATGATGCAGCCCCTCTCGACCTTGAGCAGGGTGAAGGACAGCACGCACGGCCCGGCGGGGCGGCGGGCGAGGAACACGCGGTGGTCCTCGCAGATCATTCCCGAGGGCTTGTCGAAGCCGTCCACGAGGTTGCGCAGCTCGGGCGCCCAGTCCCTCAGCGAGTCGAGGAGGTTGACGATCATCCCGTTCGGCGCGACCGGCATCAGCAGCTGCGCCGCGTGCGGATTCAGGATCTGGACGGTGCCCGCGGCGTCGAGCTTCAGGATGCCGGTCGGGCACATGTAGAGGAAGCCGAGCAGCTCCTCGTTCTCGGCCGCCAGCGCCAGGGCGTCGGTATCCGGCAATGCCTTGCCCTCAGCGGCGCAGCAGGATGAAGCGGTGCCGTGTCGCGGCGCTCTTCAGCATGCGCAGCTTGACCGGCGTCGGCCGCATGCGGAACGTGAGGACGTAGTCGATGGTGGCGTCGAGCTCGGGCTCGTCCTCGAGCCGTTGCGCGACAAGGAAGTTGTTCATGCAGACGCCGGTCGCAAGGAAGAACGGCCGTCCGATCACCGATGCGCGCGTGAGACCGGCATAGGACGACTCCGTGGCGTTGTAGATGACCGTCTCGCCCTCGGCGTTCAGTCCGATCACGCCGAACGGCAGCGCGTCGAGCCGGGCATCGTCCATGCCGTCCAGTTCGCGGATCGAGATGTCGAGAAAGCCGTACCGATCAGCGGCGGAAAAGGACGGGGCCGCGTCGGCGACAGGAGGCTGGTCGAGCTTCAGCGAGGACATGATGTGCGCCTGCCAGATTCCGCGCGATCCTATATAGCCTGCCTTAACAAGGTGTGACCCGTCCCCGGCGCGCTGTTGGGTTGGTGATCCGGGCCGGGAGACCGGAGCTTCCGTCGGCATCGTGAGCCATCTTCTCGGCGAACCTTCAGGCAAGGGCAGGCAGGGTCTTCTGCGGAGAGAAAAGCGAAAGGCTTTTGCTTCCTGGGCACCAGCGCGACATGGCGGGCACGGACCTCCTGAGCAAAGCGCTCCGGTTCCTTCTTTCGGGAAAGACTGCCTGCCTTCCCTGCCGGGACTGGGCGCTAGCTGCCGCGGTAGGTGGAGTAGGCGCCGGGGCTGGCCAGCAGCGGGACGTGGTAGTGCGCTTCCGGCTCGGCGATGCCGAAGCGGATCGGGACCACGCCGAGGAACGGCGGCTGTTCCGCGTCGGCCGCGAAGTAGCGGCCGATGTCGAAGCGCAGCTCGTAGAGGCCGGCGCGCAGCGGGGCGCCGTGCAGCAGCGGGCGGGCGGTGCGGCCCTGCGCGTCCGTGGTGGCGGTGGCGAGCGGATGGGGCTGCGCGCCGCCGACCTCGAACAGCGACACGTCGACGCCTGCCGCCGGGCGGCCGCGCGTGGCGTCGAGGACGTGGGTGGTAAGCGAGCCGTGGACCACCGGCGCGCCGGGGCCGTCCACGCGGTCGACGAGGCGCAGGCGGGTGATGTGGCCGATCTCCTCCAGGGCGGTGGCCCGCTCGGCCGCGGGGTCGAGGTCCAGGCGGCGGCGGAACTGCGCGACCAGCGAGAGCCGGGTGTGGCGGCGCACGCACACGATGAACGGGATGCCGAAGCGCGCGCCGTAGGCGGCGTTCAGGGCGGCCAGGTCGTCGGCGGGCCGGTCGAGGCCGAGGGCGCGCTGCTCCGCAGCGGACGCCTCGCCCAGGGCGCCGGCGAGCGCGGTCGGGCCCGACAGCTCCGGGTGGCCGCGCAGGAAGGCGAGGACCTGCTCCGGCGGCGCGGCCCGCACGGCGCCGAGCATCGCCTCGTGCAGGGCCGTGACGGTGGCGAACGGGCGCGCCGCGGCCGCCTGGCGCGCGACCCAGGGCGCGTCCTCGAAGATGCCGTCCAGGGCGGCGGCGAAGTCCGGCGCCGGCATGGCGTTCAGCGCGTCCAGCATCAGCGCCATGGCCGGGTTCTCCTGGTTCCGCGCTTGCCAAGCAACGCCCGTGCCGCCAGCCTCGGCAGGACCGGCCTTGATGGGGAGGGAGCATGCCCGACTTCGACCTGGTGATCCGCGGCGGCACCGTCGTGACCGAGAGCGACGAGTTCCGCGCCGACGTGGGCATCCGCGATGGGCGCATCGCGGCGCTGGCCGAGCGGCTGGACGGCGGGCCGGTGCTCGACGCGGGCGGGCTGCTGGTGATGCCGGGCGGAGTCGACAGCCACTGCCACATCGAGCAGCTCCAGGAAGGCGGCGGCGCGGACGAGGAGACGTTCGCGACCGGCAGCACAGCGGCGCTCGCCGGCGGCACGACCAGCGTCGTCACCTTCTCCACGCAGTTCAAGGGCGCGGGCCTGCTCGCGCCGCACGCGGAGTACCGGCGCCGGGCGGCTGCGGGCGCGATGGTGGACTACGCGTTCCACCAGATCGTTGCCGATCCGACCGAGGCGGTGATCCGCGACGAGCTGCCGCGGCTGGTCGCGTCGGGCGTGCGCAGCCTCAAGGTGTTCCTGACCTACGACCCGCTGCGGCTGGACGACCGGCAGTACCTGGCCGTGCTGTCCGCCGCGCGCCGGCTGGGGTGCCTCGTGACGGTGCACTGCGAGAACCACGACGCCATCGCCTGGCGCTCCGCGGCGCTGCTCGCGGACGGCAGGACGGCGCCGAAGTACCACGCCTGGGCGCGCCCGGAGGTCGTCGAGCGCGAGGCCACGCACCGCGCCATCGCCCTGGCCGAGCTGGTGGACACGCCGATCGAGGTGTTCCACGTCTCCTGCCCGGAGGCGGCCGAGGAGGTCGCCCGCGCCCGGGCCCGCGGCGTGCGGGTCTGGGCGGAGACCTGCCCGCAGTATCTCGTGCTGACCGCCGCCGACATGGACCGCACCGGGCCCGACGGCGCGTTCGAGGGCGCGAAGTTCATGTGCAGCCCCGCCCCGCGCGACGCCGCCGCCCAGGCCGGGCTGTGGGACGCCCTGCGCGCACGCACCCTGGAGGTCGTCAGCTCCGACCACAGCGGCTGGAGCTTCGCCGGCCCGCGCGGCAAGCGCTCGGCGGGCATCGACGCGCCGTTCACCGCCATCCCCAACGGCGTGCCCGGCCTGGCCGCGCGCCTGCCGCTCCTGTGGAGCGAAGGCGTCGCGGCCGGGCGCATCACCGCGTCGGACTTCGTGCGCCTGACCGCAGGCCAGCCCGCCCGCCTGTTCGGGCTGCACGACAAGGGCCGCATCGCGCCGGGCGCGGACGCCGACCTGGTGCTGTGGGACCCGCAGCGCCGCACCACGCTTGCCAACGCGCTGATGCAACACGCCATCGACTACACGCCCTACGAGGGGATCGAGGTCACGGGGTGGCCCGTCGCCACTCTGCGGCGCGGCGAGGTCGTCATGCGCGACGGCGTCGTGACGGCCGAGCCGGGCAGCGGGCGCTACCTGCCGGTCGCGCCCTACCCGCTGATCCGGCCCCGCGGCGTGCTCGCGGACGGATTCGACGCGGCGGCGTTCTCCTAAGGAGACACAGGCTAAGTTAAGCAAGCAAGGCCTTCTTTTTCTGAAGAAAAAGAAGCAAAAAGACTTTGCTAATTTGGTTCCGGAGTGGCCCGGTTGGCACGGGGCCAATTGGGGAAAGTTCTTTGGTTCTTTCTTTCAAGAAAGAACTGCTTTCTTTCCTGCTCGCTGGCCGTCCAGCCACGCAGTCCGGCGCGCGAGCAGGGCGGGCGCCGCGCGGCGGGCCTCGGCGATGATGGCCGCGAGGTCCGCGGTTTTCAGGGTCCCGTCCTCGACCAGCACCTGGCCGGCGACCATGGCCAGCGCGACGTCGCTGCCGCGCACGGCGTGGACCAGGTTGTGGTGCAGGTTCGCCCAGGGGCCGTCGCCGAACAGCGGCGTCATGCGCGGCGTGTCGGTGCGGATGGCGATCAGGTCGGCCTGCTTGCCCGGCTCCAGCGAGCCGATGCGGTCGTGCTGGCCGATGGCGCGGGCGCCCTCGATCGTGGCCATGCGCAGGGCGTCCCAGGCGTCCAGCGCGGTCGCGTCGAGCCGGCTCAGCTTGGCCAGCAGGGAGGCGCCCTTCATCTCCTCGAACATGTCGAGGTTGTTGTTCTCCTTCTCGCCGTCCGTGCCCAGGCCCACGGCGATGCCGGCGGCCAGCAGGTCCACCGTGCGCGCGGCGCCGCTCGCGAGCTTCATGTTGCTGACGGGGTTGTGCGACACCGAGGCCCCGGTGCGGGCGATGGTGCGGATGTCCTCGTCGTCCAGCCAGACGCAGTGCGCCAGCAGCGCGGGGGACTCGAGCAGGCCAAGCCGCTCCAGCGCCTGCACGGGGCGGCAGCCGTGCCGCTCCTGCACGATCGCGACCTCCTCCTGCGCCTCGGCGATGTGGGTGCTCAGGCCGGTGCCGAAGCGCCGGGCCAGCTCCGACGCGCGGCGCTGGCCGGCGGTGTCGGTGTAGAACAGGTGCTCCAGGCCGACCCACGCGCGGATGCGGCCTTCGCCTCGGCCGTGCCAGCGTTCCAGCAGCGCCTCGTTGTCGTCCAGGGTGTCGAAGTAGCTGTAGTCCGGGTGCGCGCCGACGTAGGGCACCATCACCAGGCGGTTGCCGATGCCCTCCGCCGCGCGGGCGCTGCCGTCCATGAAGCGCCACATGTCCACGACCGTGGTGGTGCCCGACAGCACCGACTCCGCGTAGCAGAGCCAGGACGCCGCCTCGGCCTCGGAGGGGTGCAGGACGCGGTGCATGGGGTTGATGAACTGCTCCAGCCAGTCCCAGACCTGCAGGCCCTCCGCCGTGCCGCGCAGCAGGCCGGAGTGGCAGTGCGCGTTGATCAGGCCGGGCATGACCAGGTGGTCCGGCAGGGCGCGGCGCACGGCGCCGGCGGCCAGCAGCTCGACCTCGGCGCGGGGGCCGACGGCCGTGATGCGGTCGTCCTCGATCAGGACGGCGCCGTCGGCGATGACGGGGTGGCCGGGCGCCATGGTGAGGACGTGGTCGGCGGTCAGAAGCTGGCGCACGGGTGCAGAACTCCTCGCGGGCGGGAAGGCAAGGTTGAGGCTCCGCCTCAAACTCCGCCAGGGGCGAGCCGCCCCTGGACCTGCTTGACTTAGGAAGGCCGGTCCAGGGGCGGCTCGCCCCTGGCGGGTCCGGGCAGAGCCCGGCCTTGCTTGCTGTTCTATGCGTTCAGGGTCGCCCAGACCCGGTCCGCCGTGAACGGCGGCGCGGTGAAGCACGTGCCGGTCGCGTCGGCCATGGCGTTGGCGACGGCGGCGCCCACCGGGTTGAACGGGCTCTCGCTCATCGACTTGGCGCCCATGGTGCCGTGGCGGTCGTGCGTGTCGGCGAACAGGACCTCGGTGTGCGGCACGTCGGCCCAGGCGGGGATGTGGTAGCCGCGGAACGCCGGGTTGCTGACCGCGCCGTCCTCGCCGATCCGCACGGCCTCGTGCAGCACGGCGCCGAGGGCCTGCGCGACCCCGCCCTCGACCTGGCCGCGCAGCTGCATCGGGTTCATCACCCGCCCGGCGTCGGCGGCGTGGACGCTGCGCAGCACGACCACCTCGCCCGTGCCGCGGTGCACGGCCAGGCGGACGGCGTGGACGTTGAACGACAGCGAGCGCGGCGTGGCGTCCGCCTTGCGCATCACCGCGAGGCCGGCCCCGGCGCCGGGCAGCGCGTCCAGGGCGACGGCGCGGTTGCCGCACAGCACGGCGCCCTCGATCAGGCGGCATTCCTGCGCGGGGAGGCCGGACAGGGCGGAGGCGGCGTCCAGGATGCGCTCGCGCAGGGCGAGGGCGGCCAGCTCGGTGGCGTGGGCCGCGACCATCGTGCCGGTGCTGCCGAACGCGCCGGTGTCGTGGCCGACGAGGTCCGTGTCGGAGCGGCGCAGGCGGATGCGCGCGGGCGTGGTGCCGAGCACCTCGGCGGCGACGGCGCAGTGGGTGGTCGAGGTGCCGTTGCCGAACTCGGCCGAGCCGACGAGCAGGTCGAAGCCGCCGTCGGCCGCGAGGAAGAGGCGCGACTCCGCGCGGTGCCCGAAGGGGGGCGAGGTCGCCAGCATCGCCATCGCCACGCCCTGCCCCACGCACCATTCCGCGCCGGCGGGCGGGGGGGCGCCGGGGTCGGCGGCGAGGGCGGCCTCGGCGAGGTCAAGGCACTGGTCGAGGCCGTAGGAGCCGAACTCGATGTCGTCCAGCGTGCCGTGGGGCGAGGCCAGGCTGTCGCCGGGGCGCACCATGTTGCGGCGGCGGAACGCGAACGGGTCCATGCCGACGCGGCGCGCCAGGGCGTCGATCGCCTGCTCCAGCGCGAACAGGGTCTGGCCGAGGCCGTAGCCGCGGAAGGCGCCGGCGGGCACCGTGTTGGTGTAGGCGGCGACCGCGTCCACGCGGGTGTTGGCGCAGCGGTACAGGTGCATCAGCTCGGCGCAGGAATGGTCCAGCACGGCGGGGGTGTGGTTGCCGTAGGCGCCGCCGTTGGCCACCACGTCCACCTGGAGCGCTGTCAGCGTGCCGTCGGCCGTGGCGCCGGCGCGGACGTGCACGCGCATCGGGTGGCGGGTGGTGGTGGCGCAGAACTGCTCGGCGCGGGTCAGCTCGAGGCGGACCGGGCGGCCCAGGCGCAGGGCGGCGAGGGCGACGACGTCCTCGACCAGCATCTCCTGCTTGCCGCCGAAGCCGCCGCCCACGCGCCCGCACAGCACGCGGACGTGGTGCGCGGGCAGGCCGAACAGGTCGGCCAGGCCCTGGCGCACCAGGAACGGCACCTGCGTGGAGCTGCGCACCACGAGACGGTTCTCCTCCATCCAGGCGATGGCGCAGTGGGTCTCCATCGCGGCGTGCTGCACGCGCTGCAGGTCGCAGGCGATCTCCTCGACGTGGTCGGCGGCCGCGAAGCCGGCGTCCACGTCGCCGTGGCGGCCGTGCACCCTGGCCACGACGTTGCGGGCGGGGTCGGCGATGCGGCTCGCTGGCTTGTCGTGCAGCACCGGGGCGCCGGGGCGCATGGCGGCGTCCGGGTCGAACACGGCGGGCAGCACGGCGTAGCGCACGGCCAGGGCGCGGCAGCCGGCCTCCGCGGCGGCCTCGGTGTCGGCGACCACGGCGGCCACGCGCTGGCCCACGAAGCGGACCACGTCGTCCAGCAGGCGCGTGTCGTCCGGGTTGGCGCGGAAGTCCTCGTGGCGGGCGGAGGAGTACAGCCGCGACGGCGCGTCCTCGTGGGTGAACACCGCCACCACGCCGGGCACGGCCAGCGCGGCGGTACGGTCGATGGCGAGCACGCGGGCGTGGGCGTGCGGCGAGCGCAGCAGCTTCATGTGCAGCAGGCCCGGCACGTCCACATCCAGGGTGTACGGCGCGGTTCCCGTCACCACGGCGCGCGCGTCGGGCGCCGCGTGGCTGCCGGGCAGCACGCCGACGTGGCGCACGCCGGCGACGGCGTCCCCGATGGCGCGGTAGCCGGTGCAGCGGCACAGGTTGCCCTTCATGGCGTGCGGCAGGTCGCGGGACTGCGCGGGCGTCAGGCTGCCCGCAGTGAGGATCATGCCGGGGGTGCAGAAGCCGCACTGGAAGGCCTGGGCGTCGAGAAAGCCCTGCTGCAAGGGGTGCAGGCCGTCTCCGTCCGGCGCGGCGAGGCCCTCGATCGTGGTGATCTCGCGCCCTTCCGCGCGGAAGGCGGGGTAGAGGCAGCTCTGCACGGCCTGGCCGTCCAGCAGCACGGTGCAGGCGCCGCAGTCGCCGGAGTCGCAGCCCTTCTTGACGCCGAACCAGCCGAGGGCGCGCAGCTGCGTGCGCAGGCACTGGCCCGGCGCGGGGTCGCAGGTCTGCTCCGTCCCGTTCACGCG
>JBPBQX010000002.1:0-31280 GCA_050955025.1 Janthinobacterium lividum | reverse complement strand
CCTGCACGGCCTGCCCGACGACCTGCGCGGCGACGCCGCCCGCCTCGGCCGCGGCGCGCGCTCCGGCGTCGGCATCGGCCTGTTCCGCTCCGGCGGCCTGGTGGTGGACGGCGGCGGCGCGGCGGCCGAGGGCGGCCACCCGCGCGTCGCGGAAGCCGGGACGGGGCAGGGGATGCCGCCGCTGCTGAGCCGCCTTGCAGTGCCGGACTCCTGGCGTGTGCTCCTGGTGCTCGACCGCACGGCGCACGGCCTGTCCGGCGCCGGCGAGCGCGCCGCCTTCGCCTCGCTCCCCCCGATGTCCGAGGCGGTCTCCGGCGAGATCTGCCGGCGCGTGCTGATGCAGGCGCTCCCCGCCGTGGCCGAGTCCGACCTCCCCGGGTTCGGCGCGGCGGTCACCCACATCCAGGCGCTGCTCGGCGACCACTTCGCCCCCGCCCAGGGCGGCCGCTTCACCAGTCCGGCGGTCGCGGGCGTGATGGCGTCGCTCGCGTCGGCCGGCGCGGTCGGCGTCGGGCAGAGCTCCTGGGGTCCGAGCGGCTTCGCCTTCGCCGACGGCGACGCGGCGGCAGCGCGGCTGCACGAAGCCGTGTCCCTGCCCGAGGGGGTGGACTTAATGGTCTGCCGCGGGCTCAATCGCGGCGCGGCGGACCCGGCGAGCGGGCCCGCCTGATATTGCTGCCAACCCGCGGCCGTTGCGGCGCGCATGGCGCCGCACGGCCCGGGACGCGGCCAGAAGGAGACTCCCGACAATGGCTGACAAGCAGATCCTGCACATGCTCAGCCCGCTCAAGCAGGTCAGCCCGTTCGACGTGAACATGGCCGTCGATGCCGGCTACGACGCGGTCGTCCCGTACGCGAACATCACCGCCGACGACGTGCTCGGCCTGGTGCAGGACGCGATCTTCTCGCGCCCGCCGAAGCTTGCCGTGCGCACCGGCATCTTCATCGGCGGCCGCGACGCCATCGCCTCGCTCGACATGCTGGAGGCCGCCAAGAAGGCGATGGTGCCGCCGTTCATCGTCTCGGTGTTCGCCGACCCCGCCGGCTCGTTCACCACCGCCGCGGCCCTGGTCGCCCACGTCGAGCGCCAGCTGAAGAAGCAGGGCAAGGGCCTGGAGGGCCAGCGCATCGTCGTCTACGGCGCGACCGGCGTCGTCGGCTTCGCGTCCGGCGTGATCGCCGCGCTGGAAGGCGCCAAGGTGGTGCTCACCGGCCACGACGGCACGAAGCGCGTCACCACGGCGTGCGAGGAGATCCAGAAGCGTTTCGGCGTCACCCTGCAGCCCGGCGACGGCAGCACCGAGGACAGCAAGGCCGCCCTCCTCAAGGAGGCCGACGCCGCGTTCTGCTGCGCCCGCGCCGGCGTGCAGGTCCTGTCGAGGCAGCAGATCCTGGACGCCCCCGACCTGCTCGTCGCGGCCGACGTCAACGCCGTGCCGCCGATGGGCGTCGAGGGCCTGGACGTGCAGGCCGACGGCGTGGCGATCGGCGGCCACGCGGTCGGCATCGGCGCGCTGGCCATCGGCCACACCAAGTACCGCACCGAGTTCGGCCTGTTCCGCCGCATGATCGAGACCGACAAGCCGGTCGCGTTCGACTTCCGCGACGCGTTCAAGCTGGCGCGGGACTTCGTTGCCGCCTGAGACTGCGGCGTTGCGGCCTGCCGACACGGACGGCGTGGGGGCGGAAGCCGCCGCGCCGCTGCTGCTGGTCGCGGGCCAGTCCGCCCGCGCACTCTCCGCCGCCGCGCGCCGCGCCGGCTTCAGGCCGCTCGCCGTGGACCTGTTCGGCGACGACGACACCCTCGCCCTGTCCGCCGGCAACGCCCGCATCGCCGCCCTCACGGCCGACGCGGTCGCAAGGGCGCTGACTCGCCTGATCGAGAAACATTCTGGCACCGTGTCCGGACTGGTGCTGGGCAGCGGCTTCGAGCACCGTCCCCGCGCGGTCTCCGCCCTGTCCGCCCGCTTCGGCCTGCTCGGCAACCCCGCCGACGTGGTCGCGCGCGCCAACGACCCGTTCGCGCTCGCCGCCCTGTGCCGCGCCGCCGGCGTGCCGCACCCCGAGGTCCGCCGCCCCGCCGACATGGACACTGCACCCGCGGACACCTGGCTGCTGAAGCGGCGCGCCGGCACGGGCGGCGCCCATGTCCGCGCATGGCACGCGGGCGCTCCGACGCGCGGCTGCTACGCGCAGCGCCGCGTCGCCGGGCAGCCGGTCTCCGCGTGCTTCATGGCCGACGGGCGGCGAACCGCCGTGCTCGGCTTCACCGCGCAGTGGAGCGACCCCTCGGACGACGCCACGTTCCGCTACGGCGGCGCCGTGCGCCCCGCCGCCGCACGCTTCGAGCCCGGGATGACCCTCGCCGTCGCCCGCCTGGCGCAGTCCCTCGGCCTCGTCGGCCTGAACAGCGCCGACTTCCTGGTGGCCGCGGACGGCTTCCACCTGGTCGAGATCAACCCGCGGCCCGGCGCCACCCTCGACCTGTTCGCCGACGCCTTGCCGATGCGCCTGCACGTCGAGGCCTGCCGTGATGCCACCCTCCCCGAAGCGCCGCCCGTGCTGCCCGGCGCCTCGGCCTCCGCCCTCGCCTACGCCGGACGCGACGGGCACCTGCCGCGCGGCTTCGCCTGGCCGGACTGGGCGGCCGACCGCCAGCGCCACGGCCGCGTCCGCGCCGGCGCCCCGCTCTGCACGGCGCTCGCCGAAGCCGACCGCCCCGCGGCCGCGCGCCGCCTGGCCCGCACACGCGCCGCGTCGCTGCTCGACCGCGCCGGCCTCCTTCCCGCCCGGCCGCACGGCCCGGGCCTTCCCCATTCCCTCGAGGCGAACGCGGCATGAGCACCAGCATCAACAACCGTGCCTGGGCGATCGCCCAGGCCATGATCGACGACGCCGAGACCCTGCGCCTCGGCGTCTCCAAGGGCCCCGCCGGCGAGACCCTGATCGACGCGGGCGCCAAGTCCGCCGGCGGCGTCGCGGCCGGCATTCAGCTCGCCCGCATCTGCATGGGCGGCCTCGCCGAGATCCGCGTCGGCTCCGACCCGACCACGCCGTCCTGGCCGTGGAGCGTCTCGGTGCAGTCCTCGCAGCCCGTCACCGCCTGCCTGGCCAGCCAGTACGCCGGCTGGAGCCTCTCGGCCGAGGCGCCCGACAAGTTCTTCGCCCTCGGCTCCGGCCCCGCCCGCTCGCTCGCCCGCAAGGAGGAGCTGTTCTCCGAGCTGGCCTACACCGACGACGCCACCCGCGCCGTGCTGGTGATGGAAAGCGGCAAGGCCCCGCCCGCCTCCGTGCTGGAGAAGATCGCGCGCGACTGCAAGGTGTCGCCCGAGAACCTGGTCGTGCTGTTCGCCCCCACGCAGAGCCTTGCCGGCAGCGTGCAGGTCGTCGCCCGCGTGCTCGAGGTCGCGCTCCACAAGGCCCACGCCGTGCACTTCCCCCTCGACCGCATCGTCGACGGCATGGGCACCGCCCCGCTGCCGCCGCCGCACCCCGACTTCGTCACCGCGATGGGCCGCACCAACGACGCGATCATCTTCGGCGGCCGCGTGCAGGTCTTCGTCACCGGCCCCGCCTCCGACGCCCGCGACCTCGCCGAGAAGCTGCCCGCCAACGTCAGCAAGGACTACGGGAAGCCGTTCGCCGACGTGTTCCGCGGCGTGAAGGGCGACTTCTACAAGATCGACTCCATGCTGTTCAGCCCGGCCGAGGCGATCGTCACCGCGGTGGAGACCGGCGAAAGCTTCCGCGCCGGCGGGCTCGACCTCGGGCTGCTGCAGGCCTCGTTCGGGGCGTGACGAAGGCAAGGCCAGGGCGCTGCCCTGGACCCGCCAGGGCGAGCCGCCCTGGACCGGCGCACATGATCCTTGATTCGCGCCGGGGTCCGGGGGGCGGCTCGCCCCCCGGCCTTCCCTTCCTCCCATGACCCGCGTCGGCATCGCGCTGGACGACATCGACTGGCACTTCGCCGAGCTGTCCGCCGCCTTCGCGTCCCTGGGCGCCGAGGCCGTCGCCTTCCGCCTCTCGGACTGCGCCTTCACCCCCTCTGGCGTGGCCATCCCCGGCTTCGGCGGCGCCCTGCCGGACGCGGTCTACGCCCGTGCCATCGCGCCGGGCGGCTTCGAGGAGGTGACGCGCCGCCTCGGCATCCTGCACGCGCTCGAACGGCTGGGGGTGCCGGTGTGGAACAGCGCGCGCGCCGTGGAACGCTGCGTGGACAAGTCCGCGACCGGCTTTCTCCTGGGCCTCGCCGGGGTGCCGACGCCCGACGCCTGGGTGGTCGAGGGCGCCGACGCCGCCCGCCAGGTGGTCCGCGACCATGGCGGCGCGCGCGGCACGCTCGTCGCCAAGCCGCTGTTCGGCGCGCAGGGCAGGGGCCTCTGCCTCGTGGACCGCGACGCCGACCTGCCGCCCGCGGCCGAGATGGGCGGCGTCTTCTACCTGCAGCGCCGCGTGCGCGTGCCCGGAGACGGCTTCCACGACCACAGGCTCCTCGTCGTGGACGGCGCGCTGGCCGGCGCGATGACCCGCCGCTCCGAGGACTGGGTCACCAACATGCGTCGCGGCGCGCGGGCGGAACCGCTGATCCCGGCCGCGGACATGGTGGCGGTCGCGGTGCGCGCGGCGGCCGCGGTGGGCGCGAGCTGCGCGGGCGTGGACATGCTGCGCGACCGCGAAGGGCGGCTGTGGGTGCTGGAAGTGAACTCGATGCCGGGCTGGCGCGGGCTCCAGGGCGTGGTGGACCACCCCATCGCCGGGCGCGTCGCGGCCGGCCTGCTGCGCCGCGTACGCGCCGGCGGCCGCGCGACGGACGCCACGCCGCAGTGACTCCGGACGCGATCCGCCAGGCGTTCCTGGCCGCGTGCGAGGACGAGCTGGCCGCCCTCAAGCCCGGCAACGTCCACGTCCACGCCGAGGGCCACCGCATGACCGTCGCCGACTTCCGCGCCAGCGCCGCCGTCTCCGCCACTCCCCTGTGCCGCGCCGGAAGCGCCCTCGGCGCGCGCATCCTCGGCGCGGTCGAGGCGACGCAGGCGGCGGTCGGGCAGAACACCAACCTCGGGATCCTCCTGCTGTGCGCCCCGCTCGCCCTGGCCGCGGAACAGGCCGTGGACGGCCCGACCCTGGCCGACGCGCTGCGCCGCGTGCTCGCCGACGCGGACCGCGACGACGCCGCCTCGGTGTTCCGCGCCATCGCGCTGGCGGCACCCGGCGGGCTGGGTGAGGCCGACGAGCACGACGCGCGCGCCCCCCCGCGTGTCGGCCTGGACGTCGCGATGCGCGCGGCCGCCCACCGCGACAGCGTCGCGCGCCAGTGGAGCGAAGGCTTCGCCGACATCCTCGCCCCCGGCCCGGACCGCCCCGCCACCGGCCTCGCCGCGCACGACGAGGCGTCCGCGCGCGGCCTCGACGCGACCGCGGCAACCCAGCTCGTGTTCCTCCGCTTCCTCGCCGCCTTCCCCGACAGCCACGTCGCCCGCCGCCACGGCAGCCTCCTCGCGGACGCGGTTCGGGACGAGGCGCGGGGCGCGCTGGCACGGTTCGAGGCGGGCCCAGAGGCGGCGCAGGCCTGGCTGCTGGACTGGGACGCGGACCTGAAGCGACGGGGCATCAACCCCGGCACGACGGCGGACCTTACGGTCGCGACACTGTTCGCGTCCCGGATCGGCGATGGGTTGCGGCGGAAGGGCGATGATGGTTCTGTGCGCCGCATGCCGGGCCCGGCGGGTCGGGCGTGTCAGCAATGGAGAGCGCCAATGGCGAAGATTACCCAGGTTATGGTCGGCGAGTCGCTCGTCGGCGAGGGCAACGAGGTCGCCCACGTCGATCTGCTCATCGGGCCGCGCGGCTCGGCCGCCGAGCAGGCTTTCTGCAACGCGCTCTGCAACAACAAGGACGGCTTCACCACCCTGCTCGCGGTCGTGGCGCCGAACCTGCTCTGCAAGCCCAACACCATCCTGTTCAACAAGGTCACCATCAAGGGCGCCAAGCAGGCCGTCCAGATGTTCGGCCCCGCGCAGCACGCCGTGGCGCAGGCCGTGGCGGACAGCGTCGCCGAGGGCATCATCCCCGCCGACGAGGCCGATGACCTGTTCATCTGCGTGGGCGTGTTCATCCACTGGGACGCGTCCGACGACCAGAAGATCCAGGACTACAACTACACGGCCGTCAAGGAGAGCATCCAGCGCGCCATCGCCGGCGAGCCGAAGGCCTCCCAGGTCGCCGAGAAGGCGAAGACCATGAAGCACCCCTTCGCCGCCGCCAACTGAGACTCTCGACACGCCTGACCGGAGCCGGGCCTCGCGCCCGGCTCCGTGCCTTCCGCGGCAACGCCCGCGCGAGCCGCTACCCGCGCGCGTCCTCCACCCCGCGCGCCGCCGCGACATCCTCGCGCGTGATCGCGCCGCCGTGCAGCGCCGTCGCGACGAGCGCCCCGGCCGCGCCCACGTCCCGCAGCGCCCCCAGGTCCGTCGCGCCACGCACCCCGCCCGCCGCATACACCCGGCGCCCCTCCGCCCGCGCCACGACCGCCGCGACACGCGCCACGTCCGGACCCTGCGTCGCGCCCACCCGCGCCAGCGTCATCACCACCACCCGGTCCGGCCACGCCGCGACGTCGTCCAGCAGCCCCTCCGGCCCGGCGAACACCTCGCCGCGGAAGTCGAGCGACAGCACCACGCGCGGCTCGCGGCACAGCCCGCGCATCGTCCCCACCCCGTCCAGCGACTCGCTGCCCAGCACCAGCGCCCCCGGGTTGCCGTCGAGCCACGACCGCGCCGCCCTCGCATCCCCGACCCCGGAGTCTACCCACAGCTCCACCCCCGGCCGCGCCGCCGCCAGGGCGCGCAGCACCGACGCGTGGTCGCCCCGCCGCTCGATCGCGTCGAGATCCGCGACGTAGAACCGCGGGAACGCCGCCAGACGCAGCAGCCCGTCCACCACGTCGCCCGGCGCGCTGCCGTGGCACAGCGGCGTCTGGATCGGGCGATACTCGTCGCGGCGCCCCATGCGGGCGTGCACCGCCTCGCCGGATTTCAGGTCGAGCACAGGGATGATGTCCATGGCCGCAATCTCCGCCCCCCCGGTCGCAAGGGAAAGGGACGCCGCCCCTCCCGCGCGCGTGATCGGCTGGGACGTGGGCGGCGCGCACCTGAAGGCGGCGCTGTGGGAGGCCGGCGCCCTGCGCCAGGTCGTGCAGCTCCCCTGTCCGCTGTGGCAGGGCGTCGACCGCCTGCGCGAGGCGCTCGCCGAGGCCGCCGCCCGCCTCGGCCCCGCCGACCGCCACGCCGCCACGATGACCGGAGAGCTCGCCGACATCTTCGCTTCGCGCGCCGAAGGCGTGTCCGCGATCGCCGCGGTGCTCGTCGAAACGCTCGGCCCGGCCGTGCGCCTATACGCCGGCGCGCGCAGCTTCGTCGCCCCGGGCGAGGCGGCCGGGCTCGCCGACGCCGTGGCCTCTGCCAACTGGCACGCGACGGCCGCCCTGGCCGCGCGGTTCGTGCCCGACGGCCTGATGGTCGACATGGGCTCGACCACCACCGACATCGTGCCCCTGTCCGCGGGCGCCGTCGCGGCGCGCGGGCACACCGACGCCGCCCGCCTGGCCTGCGGCGAGCTGGTGTACACCGGCCTGGTCCGCACCCCGCTGATGGCGCTCACCCACCGCGCGCCCTTCGCAGGCGCCTGGACGACGCTCGCCGCGGAGCACTTCGCCACCGCCGCCGACGTCCACCGCCTGCTCGACAGCCTCCCGGACGGTGCCGATCTGCTGCCGACCGCCGACGGGCGCGACCGGAGCCCTGCGTCCTCGCGTGGCCGGCTCGCCCGCATGGTCGGGCGCGACGCCGCCGAGGCCGGCGAGTCCGCCTGGCGCGACCTCGCCGCCTGGCTCGCCGAGCAGCAGATGCGCCAGCTGGAGGACGCCGCCCGGCTGGTGCTCTCGGCCGGCCCCACCGGCCGGCACGTGGTGGCAGCGGGCGTCGGGCACGCGGTCGTGGCGCGGCTCGCGCAACGGCTGGGCTGCCGCTGCACCCCATTCTCCAGCCTGGTCCCGGGCGAGGGCGCGGCAGGCGCCTGTGCCCCCGCCGTGGCGATGGCGCTGCTGGGCGCCGAGGAAGCCAGCATGGGCTCTCCCTCCGCTGGCCCTTCCAACGACCCGAGAGGGTCGTCGGAACCTTTGGCCAGCGACGCCCGTACCCGCGGACCCTTTGATCCCATGACTTGAGAAGGGGATTCCAAAGGCGAGCCTTTGGCGGAGTCCAGAGGCAGAGCCTCTGGCCTTGCTTGCTTCAGCACTCAGGCCTCAGTCGCGCGGCTCGGCGTGTTCCCGCCCCTGGATCAGGAGCATCGCCCGCCTGAGCCGCATGATGCCGCCGCGCACCTCGCCGCGCTCGCACAGGTGCCGCCCCTCGTCGAGCAGCCGGTGCATCTCCGCCGTGAGGTCGGGCCTGGTCTCCACCTGCGCGATCATGCGCGCGCAGTACTCCGGTGTGTCCGTGGTGACCGCAACCGGGGCCGGCTGGGCGTGGAGCCCGTCGGCCATCAGCGCGAGGCAGGGCAGGAGCACGAGAACACGCATCACGCGAACATGGCCGCTCACGGGTGAGGCGCCGGTGGGGCCGGGATGAAGCCCCGTCCACCCGCCGCGGCCGTCCCGGCGCGTGCCCGGGCGGCATGGTCCTGCGCGGGCCGGGCCGACGGGCCGGGCAGAGCGTCCGCCCGGTCCGGCGCGGGCAGGGCGAGCGTGGCGCGCAGCCCCGGCGCCGCGTCACCGAGCCGCAGCGCGCCGCCGTGCAGCTGCGCCACCGCCTGCACCAGCGCCAGCCCCAGGCCGGAGCCAGGGGTGTGGCGGGCCGCCTCGCCGCGGAAGAAGCGCTCCGGCGCCTTCGCCAGATCGCCGGCCGGGATGCCCGGCCCCCGGTCCGTCACCGTGATGCGCAGCAAGCGCTCGGCCGCCTGCGACGCCCCGGCCGGCGCGGGCGCGCCCTGGCCGCCAGCCTCGGCGTCCGGCCCGAAGCCGGCGCCCAGCAGCACCGTGCCCCCCGCGGGGGAGAACTTCACCGCGTTGTCGAGCAGGTTCGCCACCGCCTGCTGCAGCAGGTCGCGGTCTCCCTGCACCCACAGTGCCGGCGGCAGCGCGAGCGCCAGCTCCAGGCCCCGCTCCTCGGCCAGCGCCCCGTACAGCTCGGCCAGGTCGCGCAGCACCGGCACGCAGTCGAAGCGCGCGAACGCCGCCCGCCGCGACCCCGCCTCGATCTCCGCGATGCGCAGCAGCGCCTGGAACACCGCCGTCACCCCGTCCAGGTCCGCGACCGCGCGCTCCACCGCCGCGCGCAGCTCCCCGTCCGAGTCCGCGTGCAGCGCCGCGTCCTCAAGCCGCGTCCGGGCGCGCGTGATCGGCGTGCGCAGGTCGTGGGCGATGGCGTTGGACACCTGGCGCACCCCGTCCATCAGCCGCGCGATCCGGTCGAGCATGTCGTTGATCGTCTCCGCGAGCCGGTCGAACTCGTCGCCCCGCCCCGACAGGCGCACGCGCTGCGCGAGGTCGCCCGCCGCGATCGCCTCCGAGGTGAGCGACACGTTGGCCAGCATCCCCCGGAACAGCCGCCGCACCACCAGTGCGCCGATCACGCTCAGCCCCGCCACCAGCCCCAGCGCCCACAGCAGCGCACCCGCCAGCAGCTGGCGGAGCTGCGCGCGCGTGCGCACGTCGCGCCCGACCAGCAGGCGGAAGTGCCCGGGCAGCTCGATGCGCTCGACCTCCGCCAGCGCCCGCGTGCCCGCCCGCTGCACCGGCAGCTCGTACCACGCCCCGGCCGCCGACACCGCCGCCGGCCAGTGCTCCAGGTTGCCTGCCAGGTGGTGCCCCTCGCCGTCGACCAGCAGGTAGAGCGTCTCGTCGTCCACGTCCTCGGACATGCGGTCCTGGATGCTCTCGACCAGCGCCGGCAGCCCGCCCTCGCTGATGCGATCCAGCAGCCCCTGCGCGTCGGCATGGATCGTGGCCTCGACCTGGCGCTCCAGAAGCCCCGCCGTCGCCCACCAGATGAACAGCACCAGCGCCAGCGCGCTCATCCCGAACAGCGCGGCATACACCGTGGCGAGCCGGATGCCCGCCGAACGAAGCCTGCGGCGCTTCATGGCGAAAGCAGGCAAGCAAGCATGGGCTCTGCCCAAACCCGCAAAGGGTCCGGGGACCCTTTGATCCCATTACCTAAGTGAAGCCATCCAAGGGGCTCCCCTTGGCGGAGTCCAGAGGCAGAGCCTCTGGCCTTGCTTCCTTCCTTCCTCACTCCGCCCGCAGCATGTACCCGGCGTTGCGCACGGTGTGGATCAGCGGCCCCCCGAACGGCCGGTCGACCTTCTGCCGCAGCCGCGACACGTGCACGTCGATGACGTTGGTCTGCGGGTCGAAGTGGTAGTCCCACACGCCCTCCAGCAGCATCGTGCGCGTCACGACCTGCCCCGCATGCCGCATCAGGTACTCGAGCAGCCGGAACTCGCGCGGCTGGAGGTCGATCTTCTGCCCCGCGCGCTTCACCTGCCGCGACAGCAGGTCCATCTCCAGGTCCGCGACGAGCAGGCGCGTCTGCGGCCCGTCGTTCTTGCCGCGCCGCGTCATCGCCTCGACGCGCGCGAGCAGCTCGGAGAACGCGAACGGCTTGGTCAGGTAGTCGTCGCCGCCTGCCTTGAGCCCCGCCACCCGCTCGTCGACCTGCGCCAGCGCCGAGAGCAGCAGCACCGGCGTGACGTTGCCCTGCCCGCGCAGCGTCTCGAGGATGCGCAGCCCGTCGATGCCGCCCGGCAGCATGCGGTCCAGGATCACCGCGTCGAACGTCTCCGACACCGCCATGAACAGCCCGTCGCGCCCGTTGTCGGCGTGCTCGACGACGTGGCCGGCCTCGCGCAGCCCCTTCGCCACGAAGCCCGCCACCGTGGCGTCGTCCTCAACCAGGAGAATCCGCACTGCCCTGTCCCTCCGCGCCGCGCCGGCAGGACCATCCCCTACCATACCCGGGGCGCGCGGGAAGCAGGCCCGGCCGCCCGCGAACCCGCCCGCGGGAACGCCGCCGGGCTCGCGCCGTGCCTACTCCGCCCCGTCGCGGCGCCGCCCGACCGTGACCGCGAGGTCGAGCACCTGCGTGCCCCGCCGCACCGCGAGCTTCACCGCCGACCCCGGGCTGATCGCCGACACCGCGCCGATCAGCCCGCGCGAGGTGTCCACCTTGTCGCCGTTGACCGCGGTGACGACGTCGCCCCGGTGCAGCCCGGCGCGCGCCGCCGGCCCCTGCGGATCCACCGCCGCCAGCGTCACGCCGGCGCCGTGCCCCGCCGCCTGGTCCGGCACGGACACGCCGAGCCAGCCGCGGTCCATGCGCCCCTTGTCGCGCAGCTCGGCCACGATCGGCTGGACGATCTGGCTGGGGATCGCGAATCCGATGCCCACCGAGCCGCCGGTGGGCGACACGATCGCCGTGTTCACCGCCACCACCTGGCCGTTCATGTTGAACGCCGGCCCGCCGGAGTTGCCAGGGTTGATCGGCGCGTCGAGCTGCATGAAGTCGTCGAACGGCCCCGCGCCGATGTCGCGCCCGCGCGCCGAGACGATACCCGCCGTGACCGACGAGCCGAGCCCGAACGGGTTGCCCGCCGCCATCACCCAGTCGCCGACCTGCACCGCCCGGCTGTCGCCCCAGGTGACGAACGGCAGCTCCTTGTCCGACGTGACCTTGATGACCGCGATGTCCGTCAGCTCGTCCGTGCCGAGCACCACCGCCGGCAGCTCCGTGCCGTCGATCAGCGAGACCACGATCTTGTCCGCGTGCCCGACCACGTGGTTGTTGGTCACGATCACGCCGGACGGGTCGATGATGAACCCCGAGCCCGCGCCCATCACCTGCTCGCGGCGCTTCTTCAGCCGGTCGCGGAACGTCTTCTCGAACGGCGTGCCGCGCACCTCGGGCGGCATGTCGGCGAGCGCCTCCGCGCCGGACAGGCTCTCGGTCACCGCGATGTTGACGACCGCCGGCACCACGCGCTTGACCAGCGGCGCGAACGACAGCGGCCGCATCTCCACCAGGGGCGTCGGCGAGGACTGTGCGCGCACGCCGTTGCACCCGGAGGTGAAGGCCGCTGCGACAAGGAGGAGGGCGGCCGGCCGGATCATGCTGTGCACCAGGTGGGGAAGGCGACGACGCCCGCTGACATTGCACTTGTTCCCGGCCCCAACAAGTTGAGCAGGCACCTTCGGCCCCCCCATCCTGTGTCGGGCCGGTCGCATCCGTGTCCCTGCTGCCACAGTCGGAGGTTGTGGACGGGGAACGAACCCCGGCCGCGGCACGCCCCTCCCGTTATCACTTCGCCGTGCGAGACGACGCTCAGGCCGCGGTTGCGGGGTACTCGGGCCAGTCGTGCCGCGGATACCGCCCGCGCATCTCGCGCCGCACCTCCGCCCAGCTCCCCGCCCAGAACCCCGCCAGGTCCGCGGTGATCGCCACCGGCCGCCCCGCTGGCGACAGCAGCGCGAGCTGCAGCGCCACCCGTCCCCCTGCCAGCAGCGGCGACGCGGCCAGCCCGTAGAACGCCTGCGCGCGCGCCGCCGCGATCGGCACCGGCTGCGCGTAGTCCACCGCCGCCCGCCCGCCCGGCAGCGCCAGATACGTCGGCAGCTCCCGGTCCAGCCGCGCCGCCGCCTCCCACCCCAGCCGCGCCCGCAGCGCCGCCACCAGGTCGAGCCCCGCCAGCTCCGTGAGCCGCGACATCCCGTGCAGGAACCCCGCGAGCCAGTCCTGCACCTCCGCCACCAGCGCCGCGTCGCCCAGGTCCGCGACCGCCGGGTCGAGCCCGCGCAGCCACGCCGCCCGCGCCTGCAGCTGCCGCGCCGCTTCCGTCCACGGCAGCGCATCCATCCGCCGCGCCACCGCGTCCGCGAGCGCCGCCGCCGTGCGCCCAGGGTCCGCCGCCACCATGCGGTCCTCCAGCACCAGCGCCCCCAGCCGCCTGCGCCTGCGCGACAGCACCGCCCCACTGGCCGGGTCGAACCCGTCGTCCAGCGTCTCCGTCACCGCATCGCGCAGCACCGCCGGCAGCGCGTCCGGGTCCAGCGCCGCCGCCAGCCGGATCTGCGACGACGTGCGCACCTCCAGCGCCCCCACCGCCAGCAGCTTCGCCTCCGACAGCGGGTCCGTGCGCGGCAGCTTCGCCCCGCCCCCGCCGGACAGCCGGAACGCCCCCGGCTCGCCCCGCCGCTGCGCCACCCGATCCGGAAACGCCGCCGCCAGCAGGTGCGCCGGATCGCCCTCCGGCTCCGCGTTGCTGCGCAGCCGCCGCCGGTACTGCGCCGCCCCCCGCCGTATGCGCGACAGCGCGCCGCGGTCCACCGCCAGCCCCGGCGGCTCCACCCCCGCCAGCAGCCCGAGCCGCAGCCCGATCTCCGCCGACGGCGCCTGCCGCGAATCCAGCGAGCGCAGCGGGTCGCGCTCCTCCAGCAGCGCCGCGATGTCCGCCGCCAGCGCCGCCTCGCCCGCCCCCTCCGCCGCGAGCATCATCGCCGCGAGCCTGGGATGCGCGCCCAGCCCCGCCATCCGCCGCCCCCGCGCCGTGATCCGCCCGCCCTCCGTCGCCCCCAGCAGGTCCAGCAGCGCCCCCGCCGCCGCCAGCGGCCCCGCGGGCGGCGGGTCCGCGAACGGCAGCGCCCCCGGCTCCGTCCCCCACGCGGCGCAGTCCAGCCGCAGCCCCGACAGCTCCGCCTCCAGGATCTCCGGCCGGTCGAACGGCGGCAGCCCGCGGTGCAGCGCCTCCGTCCACAGCCGGATCGCCACCCCCGGCCCCTCGCGCCCCGACCGCCCCGCGCGCTGCGTCGCCGCCGCCCGGCTGATCCGCACCGTCGCCAGCCGCGTCAGCCCCGTCGCCGCATCCAGCCGCGGCGCCCGACGCCACCCCCCGTCCACGACGATGCGCACGCCGGGCACCGTCAGCGACGTCTCCGCGATCGACGTCGCCAGCACCACGCGCCGCCGCCCGTCCGCATCCGGCCGCAGCGCCAAATCCTGCGTCGCCGGCGGCAGCTCCCCGTGCAGCGGCAGCACCACCGCCCCGCACCCCGCCAGCGCCTGCTCCGCCCGCCGGATCTCCCCCATCCCCGGCAGGAACGCCAGCACGTCGCCCCCATGCTCCGCCAGCGCCGCCCGCACCGCCCCCGCCACCGCGTCCGGCAGCTCCCACGGGTTCGCGACGTCGCGCTTCGCGTGCGTCACCTCGACCGGAAAACTCCGCCCCGCGCTCTCCACCACCGGCGCGCCCAGCATCTCCGACAGCCGCGCCCCGTCCGCCGTCGCCGACATCGCCAGGATGCGCAGCTCCGGCCGCAGCTCGCGCTGCAGGTCCAGGCAGAACGCCAGCGCCAGGTCCGCGTCCAGCGCACGCTCGTGCACCTCGTCGAACAGCACCGCGTCCGTGTCCTCCAGCCCGGGATCGCCGAGCAGCCTGCGCACCAGCAGCCCCTCGGTCACCACCTCCACCCGCGTCGCTTCGGAAACCGCGCTGTCCAGCCGCGTGCGGAACCCCACCGTCCGCCCCACCGGCTCGCCCAGCAGGAACGCCATCCGCGTCGCCGCCGCCCGCGCCGCCAGCCTGCGCGGCTCCAGGACCACGATCCGCCCGCCCCGCCGCCACGGCGCCTCCTCCGCCGTCGCCCGCAGCAGCGCCAGCGGCACCAGCGTCGTCTTGCCCGCGCCGGGCGGCGCCACCAGCACCGCGTTCGGCCGCTCCGCCAGGCGTGCCAGCAGCTCGGGCAGGACTTCCGCGACGGGAAGGTCGGGGAACGTCATCGCGCAGCAAAGGCAAGGCAAGGCCAGAGGCTCTGCCTCTGGACTCCGCCAAAGGCTCGCCTTTGGAATCCACTACTCAAGGGACGGCGTTCGGCAGACCGGGGCAGGGCGCGTCCGCTCAGAAGAAGCCCGGCCCGAACCCGCCCCATGGGCCCCAGCCGAAGCCGCCGCCATAGCCGAACTGGCTCGCCTCGACCTGCTCGTCGGCAAGCCGCTGCTGCAGCCGCTCCTGCTGGTAGCGCCCGTAGGCACCCTGGCCCCCGACGTAGAGGCACCTGCATACCAGCGGGTCGGCGTAGAGGTAGGCGACGCGGTCGTCGTGGAACCGCTGCACCAGCCGGTTCGGCGGCAGGCTCGCGAGCGCGCTCTGCCGCTCCGCGGTGTCGGCCGGCCGCACCAGGAAGCCGGCAGCCGCCAGCATGTTCTCCTGCTCGCCCACTGCTTGCTGCGCGCTGATGCAGGCCGAAAGGCTCCCGACGGCGGCCACGGCCACGATCCAGGCGAGGCGCGGCCGGGCCGCAGGCGGGACTGGGTTTGACAGGGCGGCTACTCCGATGGTGTGTCCGTCGCCACGGCACACCCGGGCGAAGCAGGGCCGAAAGCTGGCGTGCTTCGCGCTCCGGCACAAGATGACCCCGCAGGGCCGGCGCGGCCCGGATGCAGGCGGTCTGGCGCGAAGGGGATGCGGATGGGTCTAGCAAGCGGTACTTTCCGGCGCGCCCGCCACCTCGCGGCCGCCGCCACGCTCCTCCTCGCCGTCGCGCGCCCCCACCCCGGCACCGCCGCCGAAAGCGCCCCGGTCACCAGCACCCGCGTAACCGCCACCCTGGTCACCGACACCGACGCCTACGCCCCGGAGCGCCCCTTCCACCTCGCGCTCCGCCTGCGCATGGCCCCTGGCTGGCACACCTACTGGACCAACCCCGGCGACGCCGGCGCCGCCACAACCCTGTCCTTCACCCTGCCGCAGGGCCTGCAAACCTCCCCCGTCGCCTGGCCCGCCCCCGAGCGCCTGCTCGAGGGCGACCTCGCCGCCTACGCCTACACCGGCGACCTCCTCCTCCCCGTCACCGTGACCGGCCCCGCCACCGGCCTGCTCCCCCTGCGCGCCCACGCCGAATGGCTGGTGTGCTCGACCCTCTGCGTCCCCGAATCCGGCGACTTCGCCCTCGACCTCCCCCCCGGCACCGGCGCCCCCTCGCCCCAGGCCCCGCTGTTCGCCGCCGCCGCTGCCCGCACGCCCGGCCCGTCGCCGTTCCTGGCCCACGTCTCGCCCGACGGCACCCTCTCCCTGTCCGGCCGCGAGATCGCCCCCGCCTCCGTCCGCGACGCCTACTTCTTCCCCGCCGCCCCCGCCATCCTGACGCAGTCCGCCCTCCAGCCGCTCTCGGTCCAGGACGGCACGCTGTCTCTGCGCCTCCCTATCGCCCCCGGCTTCGACGCGAAGGCCGGCCTCGGCGGCGTGCTGCAGCTCACCGACGCCCACGGCGGGAAGAGCTGGCTCGACATCGCCGCCACCCCCGGCCCCGCGGCCACGCCCGCGTCCGGAAACGACGGCCTCCTGCGCGCCCTGCTCCTCGCCTTTGCCGGCGGCCTGGTCCTGAACCTGATGCCCTGCGTCTTCCCCGTGCTCGCGATGAAGGCCATGGCCCTGGCCCGCCTGTCCGGCGCCTCGCGCACCGAGGTCCGCCGCCAAGCCGGCGGCTACACCCTCGGCGTGCTCGCCGCCTTCGCCGCCCTGGGCGGCGTCATGCTCGCCCTGCGCGGCGCCGGCGCAGCCGCGGGCTGGGGCTTCCAGTTCCAGTCCCCGGTGTTCGTCACCCTGACCGCCTGGGTGCTGTTCGCCGTCGGCCTCGGCCTGTCCGGCGTTGTCACGCCCGTCACCGGCCTGGAAGGCGTGGGGCAGGGGCTCGCCGCCCGCGGCGGCCTGCTCGGCAGCGTCTCCACCGGCCTGCTCGCCGTGCTGGTCGCCACGCCCTGCACCGCCCCGTTCATGGGCGCCGCCATCGCCGCCGCCTTCGCCGCCCCCCCCGCGCTCGCGATGGCGGTCTTCCTCGCCATGGGCCTGGGCCTCGCCGCCCCCACCGTGCTCCTCGCCGTCGCCCCCGGCCTGGCGCGCGCCCTGCCGCGCCCCGGCGCCTGGATGGACGTCCTCAAGCAGGCGCTCGCCTTCCCGATGTACGCCGCCGCCGCCTGGCTCGCCTGGGTCGTCGCCGAGGAGGCCGGCCCCCCCGGCGTGATGGCCTGCCTCGCCGGTGCCGTCGCCCTCGCCTTCGCCGCCTGGGCCTGGGGCACCTCGCGCCCCGCCCGCCCCGCCGCCCGCCGAACCGGCGCCACCGCCGCCCTCCTGGGCGCGTGCGCCGCCGCCGCCATCCTCGTCTCCCTCGCCCGCCTCCCCCCTGCCACGGCCGCCAACGCCGCCGAGGCCGCCGCCGACGGCTCCGAGCCCTTCTCCACCGGCCGCCTCGACACCCTGCGCGCCCAGGGCCGCCCGGTATTCGTCGACATGACCGCCGCCTGGTGCTTCACCTGCCTGGTCAACGAGCGCGTCGCCCTGTCCCCCCAGCCCGTCCGCGACGCCTTCGCGAAGCGCGACGTGGCCTACCTGAAGGGCGACTGGACCCGCCAGGACCCGCAGATCACCGCCTTCCTCCGCGAGCACGGCCGCGACGGCGTGCCCCTCTACGTGTTCTACCCCGCGGGCAACGGCGCCCCGAGCGTCCTCCCGCAGATCCTCACCCCCTCGGGCGTCCTGGCCGCGCTCGGCCAAGGCTGAAGCAAGCATGGGCTCTGCCCAAACCCGCCAGGGTGAGCCGCCCTGGACTGGCCTTCCTTAGGGAAGCCATCCAAGGGGCTTCCCTTGGCGGAGTTTGAGGTAGCGCCTCAACCTTGCTTGCTTCCCTCAGTGCCCCTTGAGGATCTGGCTCAGGAACGTCCTGAGCCGCTCCGTCTGCGGCTGCTCGAACATGCGCTCCGGCGTCCCCTGCTCGACGATCTCGCCCCGGTCCATGAACACGACCCGATCGGCGACGCGCCGCGCGAACCCCATCTCGTGGGTGACGCAGACCATGGTCATGCCGCTCTCCGCGAGCCCGACCATGGTGTCGAGCACCTCCTTGATCATCTCCGGGTCGAGCGCGCTGGTCGGCTCGTCGAACAGCATGATCTTCGGCTTCATGCACAGAGCCCGCGCGATCGCCACGCGCTGCTGCTGCCCGCCCGAGAGCTGCCCCGGATACTTGTGCGCCTGCTCCGGAATCCGCACGCGCGTGAGGTACTCCATCGCCAGCTCCTCCGCGTCGGACTTCTTCATCTTCCTGACCCAGATCGGCGAGAGCGTGCAGTTCTCCAGGATCGTGAGGTGCGGGAACAGGTTGAAGCTCTGGAACACCATCCCGACTTCGCGCCGCACCGTATCCAGCGCGCGCGTGTCGTCGGAAAGCTCCGTGCCGTCCACGACGATGCGCCCCGCCTGGTGCGTCTCGAGCCGGTTGATGCAGCGGATCGTCGTCGACTTGCCCGAGCCCGACGGCCCGCAGATCACGATCCGCTCCTTCGGCGCCACGGTGAGGCAGACGTCGCGCAGGACGTGCATCGGGCCGTACCACTTGTTGACGTGGTCCAGCTCGATCGCGGGAACGGGGGCGGCGGCCTGGGACATGGTGGCTCCGGAAGGAAGGCCAGGGCTCTGCCCTGGACCCGCTGGGGGCAGCGCCCCCAGACCCGCATCTCAAGGGGCCCGGGCACGCCGGCGCGGTCTTTCTTAGGTACGAGGTTCCAAGGACTTGTCCTTGGCGGAGTCCAGAGGCAGAGCCTCTGGCCTTGCTTCCTTGCCGGCCCTCACCGCCGCGCCGCCTTCGCGAACTGCGTCTCCAGCGAACGGCTGTAGCGCGCCATGGCGAAGCAGAAAACGAAGTAGATCGCGGCCAGCACCAGGTAGATCTCGGTCGCGAACCCCTGCCAGACGGGGTCCGCCAGCGCCACCGTGCCCGCGGTCAGCAGGTCGAAGATGCCGATGATCAGCACCAGGCTGGTGTCCTTGAAGAACCCGATGAACGTGTTGACCAGCGGCGGGATCACCAGGCGCAGCGCCTGCGGCAGGATCACCAGCCGCATCTTGCGCCAGTACGACAGCCCGAGCGCGTCGGCCGCCTCCCCCTGCCCCTTGGGCAGCGCCTGCAGCCCGCCGCGCACCACCTCGGCGAGGTAGGCGCCCGCGAACAGGATGATCGCGACCTGGGCGCGCAGCAGCTTGTCCGGGTTCAGCCCCTGCGGCATGAACAGCGGGAACAGCACGCTCGCCATGAACAGCAGGCTGATGAGCGGCACGCCCCGGATCAGCTCGACGTAGCCCACGCACAGGATCCGCACCGCCGGCATCCCGCGCGAGCGCCGCCCGAGCGCCACCAGCACCGACAGCGGGAAGGCGAACACCAGCCCGAACGTCGCCAGGATCAGCGTGAGCGGCAGCCCGCCCCACTGGTCCGTGCCGACCGCGGAAAGCCCCGGCACCCCGCCCCACATCAGCACCACGACCGCCACGAGCACGACCACCCACGCATACGCCAGCTCGCGCCGCCACAGCCGCCGCCAGGCCGACGCCGCGTACAGCCCCACGAACAGCACGACCACCAGCGCCGGACGCCACTGCTCGTCGAACGGGTAGCGGCCGAACAGGATGAACCGCCACTTCTCGCCGATCACCGCCCAGCACGCGCCCACCCCCTGCAGCCGCCGGCACACCGCGCTGTCCGGCCCCGCCGGCGTCTGCGGCACGCTCCACACGGCGCGCACCACGGCCCACTCGACGAAGCCGAACGCGAGCCGCAGGATGATCGCCCCCAGCACCAGCGTGACCGCCGTGCTCGCCCACGACCCGAACAGGTTCGCCCGCGCCCATGCCACCGGCCCGAGGCCCGCGACGCGCGGCCGCGCCACCTCGGCCGGCGGCACAAGCCCCACGGCGGCCGGTGCGCCCGCGAGCGAGGGCACCGGCGAGGCGGTCGCGGGATTGGTGCCCGCCTCGATGTCGGGAACGAGGCCGCCGGCGTCGCGCGTGGGATCCATGGCGCTCAACGCTCCACGAGCGCGATGCGCCGGTTGTACCAGTTCATGAACAGGCTGATGGACAGCGAGATGCTCAGGTAGGCCGCCATGATGATCGCGATGCCCTCGATCGCCTGCCCGGTCTGGTTGATCTCGGTGTTGGCGATCGAGACGATGTCCTGGTAGCCGATCGCCACCGCGAGCGAGCTGTTCTTCGTCAGGTTGAGGAATTGCGAGGTCATCGGCGGGATGATCACCCGCAGCGCCTGCGGAAGCACGATGCGCCGCAGCACCGTCGCGCGCCGCAGCCCCAGCGCCTCCGCCGCCTCCCACTGCCCGCGCGGCACGGCGAGGATGCCGGAGCGCACGATCTCGGCGATGTAGGTCGCGGTGTACAGCACCAGCCCGGTCAGCAGCGCGCCGTACTCCGGGCTCAGCGTGGCGCCGCCCTGGAAGTTGAAGCCGTGCAGCGCCGGCACGTCGAGCGCGAACGGCGCGCCGATCGCAAGCCACGCCAGCAGCGGCAGCCCCGCCAGCAGCCCCAGCGCCACCGGCAGCACCGGCGGCCGCACGCCCGTCGCCTCCTGCACCCGCGAGGCCCGGCGCACCCACGCCCAGACAAGGCCCGCCGCCACCGCCAGCGCCGCCAGCACCAGGCCGTAGCCCGGCTGCCAGTCGATCGTCGGCAGCCGGAAGCCGCGGTTGGACAGGAACACCCCGGGCAGCGGCCGGAACGACTGCTTCGGCGGCGGCAGCGTCTGCACCAGCCCGTACCAGAACAACAGCTGCAGCAGCAGCGGGATGTCGCGCAGCGTCTCGACGTAGACGCCCGCCACGCGCGACAGCAGCCAGTTCGGCGACAGCTTCGCCAGCCCCACCAGCGTGCCCAGCACCGTCGCCAGCACGATGCCCACCACGGCGACGCGCAGCGTGTTGAGGAAGCCGATCACCAGGGCGCGGCCGTAGGTGCTGGTCGCCGGGTCGTAGCCGATCAGGTGCTCGCCCACCGGTATGCCGGCGGTGCGGCCCAGGTAGCCGAAGCCGGTGGCGATGTGGCGCGCCTCCAGGTTGCGGCTGGTGTTGGTCACGAGGTAGGCGACCAGCAGCGCCAGCCCGCCCACGATCGCCGCCTGCCACACCACCGCGCGGAACCTCGGGTCCGCCCAGGACAGCGCGATGCGCCGGCGCGGCGGGCCCGCCCTGCGTGCGGCCGGGGCGGTGGGAAGGGCGGCTCCGGACATCGGTGACTCCTCGAGGCGGCGGACGGCGGCGGCGTGCCCGGTATGCATCCTGCGCGCCAGAGCCGCCATCGGCCGCGCGCCGGCCCCCGCGGGGCCAGGCAGCGGCCCGGCCGTGCCGGAACGACATGGCGTCGAAACGAGCCGGCCTGCACAGCGACCGGGCACGCAGCCGCGTCCGCCCCGCCGGCCGTCTCGTGCCACCGGCGCCACCACGCCGCCAGCAGCATCAGGAAAGCATGTACCGACTGTGGCGCCGCAGCAACAGACATGTGGCAGGAATATTGCAGACCCGCCGCGACGCGATACCGGAGGCGCGGCAGCGCCTACAGCACGCCAACCTGAACGCCGGATCGTCCGGCAATCGAGCGGGAGACGCAGCGAAGATGGGTTCCTCACGGGTCAGCCAGCGGACGATGGTCGCAGCCCTCCTGGTCGCAGCACCTGCGCTGGCACACGCCGACGACCTCGTGCGCATGGCGCAGTCCGTGCAGCCGAACGGCCCGGCGCAGCTCTCCGCGCCGCAGCTCGCGCCGTCCATCACCGGCAACACCGGCGGCAGCTCCGCCAACACCACCAACTCGACGCAGCCCGGCGCCGCCGCCGCGCCCGCCACCGTCACCGTGCCGCCGCTGTTCTCGAAGGCCTGGTTCGACGGCGTGAAGTACGGCGCGCAGGTCGAGGGCGGCTTCACCTTCAACGGCGACCGCCCCTCCAGCGGCATCGACGTCGGCGACCTCGTCACCGACCACGCCAACCAGGCGACGCTCAACCAAGCGCTCCTCACGGTGCAGCGCGCGCCCGACCCGAAGGCGACCGGCTACGACTTCGGCTTCGCGGTGCAGCTCATGTATGGCTCGGACGCCCGCTACTACCACTACCTCGGCGAGCTCGACCGCGACATCTCGTCCCGCTACCAGCTCTCCTTCATCCAGGCCAACGTCTCCGCGCACCTGCCCTGGCTGTTCGCGGGCGGCATCGACGCCAAGGCCGGCCAGTACCCCACGCCGCTCGGCTTCGAGGTCATCGACCCCTCCGCCAACCCGTTCTACAGCCACACCTTCCTCTACAACTTCGGCCTGCCGTTCGAGCACACCGGCTTCCAGGCGACCGCCCACGTCAGCGACACGCTCGACCTCTGGTTCGGCGCGGACAGCGGCAACCAGACGACGCTCGGCGCCAACACCGGCGACAACAACGGCGCGCCCGCCGGCCTGTTCGGCTTCGGCCTGAACAACCTCGCCGGCGGCAAGCTCAGCATCGTCGCCCTGAGCCACGTCGGCGCCGAGAACGCGTCGCGCGCCCTGCCCAACGTCAACGGCTCGCTGCGCTACTACAACGACGTCGTCGCCACGTACAAGGCCACCGACAAGCTGACCTTCACCACCGAAGGCAACTACGTCCGCGACGACTACGCCCGCGCCGAAGGCTACGGCGCCGTGCAGTACGCCTCCTACGCCCTGAGCGACACCGTCACCCTCAACGGCCGCGCCGAGGTCTGGCGCGACAACGGCGGCTTCTACGTCGCCAAGTACCCGGGCAACCTCGACGCCGTCAGCGCCCTCGGCGGCTTCCCCAACACCGCGATCGCCCTGCCGCGCACCACCTACGGCGAGTTCACCGCCGGCATCTCCTTCAAGCCCGCCATGCCCGCGCCGGTCACGCTCCTGCTGATCCGGCCGGAAGTGCGCTGGAACCGCTCGTTCTCCGGCACCACGCCGTTCAACGACGGGCGCGACCGCGGGCAGTTCACCGCCTCCATCGACGCCGTCCTCGGCTTCTGACGCGAAGCAAGGCCAGGGCTCTGCCCTGGACCCGCCAGGGGCGAGCCGCCCCTGGACCGGCACATGGAAGGAAGGGCAGGGATGCCTGCCATGCCGCGGCGCCGCTGGCGTCCGGGGTGCGTCCTCGCCTAGACGCAGGGCAGCATCCCGCAACCTTGACGCCGGCGGCGCTTCCGCCACCTCGGGCTGGACGCGGCCCGTGCCGCCCGAGCCTGGAGCCGAGCCCATGAACGACATGCCCGCCGACGTCACCCCCGCGCTCCCGGCCAGCCAGCCGTCCGCGCTCAAGGGCGTCACCGCCGAGACGGTGCTCAGCGTCCACCACTGGACCGACCGCCTGTTCAGCTTCACCTGCACCCGCGCGCCCACCCTGCGCTTCGAGAACGGCCAGTTTGCCATGATCGGCCTCGAGGTCGACGGCAAGCCGCTGCTGCGCGCCTACAGCATGGCCAGCGCCAACTACGAGGAGCAGCTCGAGTTCCTCTCCATCAAGGTGCCCGACGGCCCGCTCACCTCGCGCCTGCAGCACGTCAAGGTCGGCGACACCGTGCTCGTCGGCCGCAAGCCGACCGGCACGCTGCTGCTCGGCAACATGCTGCCCGGCCGCAACCTGTACTTCCTCTCGACAGGCACCGGCCTCGCCCCGTTCATGTCCCTCGTCAAGGACCCCGAGGCCTACGAGCGCTTCGACAAGGTCGTGCTGGTCCACGGCACCCGCCTCGTCGACGAGCTGGCCTACACGCAGTACATCTCGTCCGACCTCGCGGAGCACGAGTTCCTGGGCGAGTACGTGCGCGACAAGCTGATGTACTACCCGACGGTGACCCGCGAGACGTTCCGCAACCAGGGCCGCATCACCGACCTGATGCGCAGTGGCAAGCTGTACTCGGACCTCGGCCTGCCGCCGCTCGACCCGGAGCTGGACCGCGTGATGATCTGCGGCAGCGAGCAGATGCTCTCCGACACCAAGGCCTTCCTCGACAGCCTGTCGATGAAGGAGGGCAGCAGCAACGACCCCGGCGCCTACGTCATCGAGAAGGCCTTCGCCGAGAAGTAGGAAGCCGCTTTCTCGTCGAGGTTTCCAAAGGCGAGCCTTTGGCGGAGTCCAGAGGCAGAGCCTCTGGCCTTGCTTCCTTCCCTCAGCCCACCGCCTGCATGAGGCGCCTGAGCGCCTCGTCGGTGAACGGCTTGAGCAGGCACACGTCCCGCGGCCCGAGGTCGTTGCGCACGACGGCCCGCAGGTCCCCGGTCACGTAGATCACCGCGATCCCGGGCCAGCGCGCGTGCGCCATCCGCGCCAGGTCGAACCCGCTCATGGTGCCGCCGAGGTTGACGTCGACCATGAGCAGCTGCGGCGCCTCGCCCCCGGCGGTGAGCAGGGGCAGGAACTCCGCGCCGGACGGCACCGCGGTGACGGCCACGCCGTCCTCCTCGAGGATGTCGGTGATCGAGGCGCGCGTGATCGCGTCGTCCTCGACGACGAGCACGCGGGTCGGCAGGCTCTGGCTCATGGTCAGGATGCTCCCTGGGCGGCCGGGGCGGCGCTGTCGCCCGGGATGATGCCCCGCAGCTGCTCGGCGAGCGCTGCAAGTTCGGGGCCGGTCTTTGCCACCACGCGCTCAACGCCGCGCAGCCGCTCGCGGTCATGGCCGTCGAGGTCCTTCGACGTCACCACGACGACGGGGATGCCGCGCCACTCCTCGCGCTCGCGCAGCGCCTTGAGGAAGCCGAACCCGTCCATCTCCGGCATCACCAGGTCGAGCAGGATCAGCGACGGCGTGATCCGCTCCACCGACTCGAGGCCGAGGCGCCCGTTCTCCGCGGTCGCCACCGACCAGCCGACCCGCGACAGCATGGCTTCCAGGCGCGAGCGGCTGATCTCGTCGTCGTCGACGACCAGGGCGTGGCCGCCGGGCGAGTCGGCGCGGAATCGCTCCATCACCGCCTTGAGCGCGTCCCACTGCACCGGCTTGGCGAGGAAGTCCTCCGCGCCGAGCGAGGCGGCGAGGCTGGGCTCGTTGACGAAGCTGATCATCACCACGGGCGTGTGCGCCAGCTCCGGCTCCGCCTTGAGCGCGCTCAGCACCGACCAGCCGTCCATCTGCGGCATCATCACGTCGAGCAGGATCACCCGCGGCTTGAGCAGCCGCGCCAGCGCGAGCCCCGAGCGCCCGTCGCCCGCCGAGCGCACCGCGAAGCCCTCGCGGTGCAGGAACCGCGTGAGCAGGTCGCGCGTCGCCGGATCGTCGTCGACCACGAGCACGCAGTCCGCGGTCTCCGGCTCGTCGCCGCCGGCCGCGGCGGCCTCCCCCTCGTCCTCGACCTCGCGGTAGACCGCCGGCACGCGCAGCGTGAAGGTGGAGCCGTGCCCCGGCTGGCTGGTCACCACGACGTCGCCGCCGAGCAGGCGCGCGAAACCCTGCGTGATGGCCAGGCCGAGCCCGGTGCCGCCGTACTGCCGCGTGGTGGACTCGTCGGCCTGGCTGAAGCGCTGGAACAGGCGCCCGACCTGCTCCGTGGTCATGCCGATGCCGCTGTCGCGCACCGCGAAGCTGAGCCAGTCGCGCTCGCCCTCGACCCCGCCGCCGCGCTCGCGCCGCACGGCCAGGGTGATCCGCCCGCCCTCGGTGAACTTCGCCGCGTTGCCCAGCAGGTTGAACAGGCACTGGCGGATCTTGACGGTGTCCGAGTGCAGCGTGCCCAGTTCGGCATCCGCCTCGACCACCAGGGTGTTGCCCTTCTTCGCCACCAGGCTGTCCACGGTCGAGGCGACGCTGGCGACCAGCTCGGACACCACGACGGTCTCGGCGAACACCGTCATGCGGTTCGCCTCGATCTTGGAGATGTCGAGCACGTCGCTGATCAGGCTGAGCAGGTGGCGAGCGTTGGAGTTGATCTTCTTCAGGTCGCCGAGCAGCTGCATCTGCCCCAGCTCCTCGACCTCCTCCTCCAGCATCTCGGAGTAGCCGATCACGGCCGACAGCGGCGTGCGCAGCTCGTGGCTCATGTTGGCGATGAACTGGCTCTTCGCGCGGTTCGCGGCCTCGGCGGTGTCGCGGGCGGTCTCCAGCTCGGCCTCCGCGCGCTTCCTGTGGGTGATGTCGGTGTGCGTGCCGACCCAGCCTTCGAGCGCGCCCCCGTCGTCGAGCACCGGCACGCCGCGCGCCGCCATCCAGCGCCACTCGCCGTCGTGGCGCCGCACGCGGTGCTCCACGTCGTAGGTCCGGGTGTCGCGCACCGCTTCGCCCCAGACCTGCGCGGTGTCCGCGCGGTCGTCGGGGTGCACGGCCTCGAGCCAGCCCCAGCCGCCGTACTGCGACACGTCCTGCCCGGTGAAGCGCGCCCAATGGGTCTGCCCGGCCTGCATCTCGCCGCTCGCCGGGGTGTTCCACACGATCGACGCCGACGCCTCGGTGAGCGAGCGGAACCGCCGCTCGCTGTGGCGCAGCGCCGCATCCTGGTCGCGCCGGTCGGAGATGTCCGTGTTGGTGCCGAGCCAGCGCAGGATGCGGCCGCCCGCGTCGCGGATCGGGTTGGCGCGCGAGAGGAACCACCGGAACGAGCCGTCCGCGCCGCGCAGCGGGAAGGTGTCCTCCCATGCGCCGCCCGTGGACATGCTGGCGCGGTACTTCGCGGTGACGGCCTCGGCGTGGTCCGGGTGGTGCACCGTGCGCCACCCCCAGCCCCGCATCTCCTCCAGCGTGGTGCCGGTGTAGTGATACCAGGGCGCGTTGTACCAGACGATGTCGCCGTCCGGCTCGGCGATCCAGGCGAGCTGCGGCAGCGCGTCGAGCAGCTCGCGCGCCCCGCTCTCGACCAGCGCGTCGGCCCGCGACGCGGCGTGCGCCGGGGCGGCCGCCGCGTCCCGCTCCGGGTCGGGCGCCGCGCCGGCGCTTGGCGTGGGATCTGGCATGGGCTGGCTCCGGGGACGGGTCTCGTGGCGCGGCAGGCGGGGTGGCCAAACAGTCCAACGGCCGCCACGGTTGCACAAGCGCGCGGCACTTGCCGCCCGGGCCCGCGACCGGCGACGCGGGTCTGGCCCGCCGCACGGCGCGGGCCTGGCCCACCTTGGAGCGACGATGACCAGCTTCCAGCTCGTCTCCCTGCTGTTCGGGCTCGCCGCGCTGTTCGGCACGCTGAACCACGTCACGCTGCGCCTGCCGACCACGATCGGGCTGCTGCTGCTGGCGATGCTGGCCTCGCTCGGCCTGGTCGCGGTGCAGGCGGTCTGGCCCGGCCTCGGCCTGCGCGCCACGGCCGAGCACGTAGTGGCGCAGACCGACCTGCCGCGCACCTTCCTGTCCGGCGCGCTGTCGTTCCTACTGTTCGCCGGCGCGCTGCACGTGGACCTCGACCCGCTGTGGCGCCGACGCGGCACGGTGCTGCTGCTGTCCACCGCGGGGGTCGCGCTGTCGATCGCGCTGTTCGCGGGCGGGATCCGGCTGGTGTTCGCGGGGCTCGGGCTCCCGGTGCCGATGGCGTGGTGCCTGGTGCTGGGCGCGATCGTGGCGCCCACCGACCCGGTCGCGGTGCTGGAGGTGCTGCGCCGCGTCGGGCTGTCCGCGGAGCTGCAGGCCACGATCGCCGGCGAGAGCCTGTTCAACGACGGCGTCGGCGTGGTGGCGTTCCTGGCCCTGCTGGGCATCGCGGATGCGTCGGCGAACGGCGGCGCGCCCGACGTCACCGCGCTGGGCGTGGCCGGCGGCCTGCTGCGCCAGTCCGCGGGCGGCTTCGCGCTCGGGCTGGCCGCGGGCGGCGTGGCATTCGTGGCGCTGCGCTCGATCGACAAGCACGACGTGGAGCTGATGATCTCGCTCGCCCTGGTCACCCTGACCTACAGCGTCGCCGGGCTCGTCGACGTGTCCGGGCCGATCGCGGTGGTCGTGGCGGGCCTGCTGGTCGGCAACCCCGGCCGCCGCCTGGCCATGAGCCGGACCACCTGGAACAACGTCGGGCTGTTCTGGCAGCTGGTCGACGAGATCCTCAACGCTCTGCTGTTCCTGCTGATCGGCTTCGAGTTGGTGGTGCTCGACCTGTCGCTGCGGCTGCTGGTGGCCGCCGCCGCCGCCATCGTGCTCGCGGTCGCCGTCCGCGCGGCCAGCGTGGCGCTCCCCGTCTGGGCGCTCGACCTCGCCCTGCCGCGCGCGCAGCGCCAGGGCGACGCGCCGACGCTGGCCGCGCTGACCTGGGGCGGGCTGCGCGGCGGGGTGTCGGTGGCGCTGGTGCTGTCGCTGCCGCCGGGCCCCTACCGCGGCACGCTGCTGGCGTGCACCTACGCGATCGTGGTGTTCACGATCCTGGTGCAGGGCATGACCCTGGCGCGGGTCGTGGCCGCCGCGCAGCGCTGGTCCGACGCGCGTCGGCGCGGCTGAGACGGCGCGGACAGCCGGACCGCTTCTGCCCGAAGCCACGTCCTTCCCGCATGGCAGGGCGGGGCGGCTTTCGCGCGGCCGGGCGGCGCACCATCTTGCCCCCATGCGACGCATCTACCTCGACCATCAGGCGACCACGCCCTGCGACCCCGCCGTGCTCGCGGCGATGCTCCCCATGTTCGCCGAGGAGTACGGCAATCCCCACAGCGACGAGCACGCGATGGGCCGGGCCGCCCACGACGCCGTGGAGGCCGCCCGCGCCGCCGTCGCGGCCCTGATCGGCGCCGACCCGCGCGAGGTCGTTTTCACCTCCGGCGCCACGGAAGCCAACAACATCGCCATCAAGGGCGCCGCCCGCCACGCCCGCGCCACGGGCAGCCCCCGCCTTCGCATCGTCACCGTGGCGACCGAGCACAAGTGCGTCCTCGAATCCGTGCGCGACACCGCCGAGGACGGGTTCGAGCCGGTCGTGCTGCCGGTCGAGGCCGACGGCCGGCTCGACCCGGAGCGCCTGCGCGCCGCGCTGCAGGTGCCGACGCTGCTGGTCAGCGTGATGGCCGCCAACAACGAGACCGGCGTGCTCCAGGACCTTCCCGCCCTGGCCGCGATCGCGCACGAGGGCGGCGCGCTGGTGCACAGCGACCTCGCGCAGGCCGCCGGCAAGATCCCCGTCGACGTCGCGGCCTGGGGCCTCGACCTTGCCTCGCTGTCCGCCCACAAGCTCTACGGTCCGAAGGGTGTCGGCGCGCTCTGGGTCCGCCGCCGCCCCCGCGTCCGCGTGGCGCCGCTGTTCTCCGGCGGCGGGCAGGAGCGGGGCCTGCGCTCCGGCACGCTGCCCGCGCCGCTGGTCGCGGGCTTCGGCGAGGCCTGCCGCCTTGCGCGCGAAGGCATGGCCGCCGAGTCCGAGCGGCTGGCGGCGCTACGCACGGCGATGCTCGAGCGTCTGCGCGCGGCGATCCCCGGCCTCGCGGTGAACGGCTCGATGCGCCACCGCCTCGCGGGCAACCTGCACCTGACGTTCCCCGGCGCCTCGGCGGCCGCGCTGCTGGCGGCGTGCCCGGAGCTGTGCCTGTCCACCGGCTCCGCCTGCACCTCGGCCGCCGTGACGCCGAGCGCGGTGCTGGTGGCGATGGGGCTGGACGCGGGGGCGGCGTCGCGGAGCTTGCGCGTGGGTCTGGGACGCACTACCTCGGCCGCCGATGTCGAGGACGCGTCGGCCGCCCTGATCGCGGCCCACCGGCGCCTCGCCCGAGCAACCGCAGACGCCGGAACCTGAGCCATGCCAACGATGACCTTCGTCCAGCGCGACGGCTCCCGCCGCGAGGTTGACGCCCCGCTCGGCCTGTCCGTGCTGGAGATCGCCCACAAGCACGACGTCGACGTGGAGGGCGCCTGCGAGGGCTCGCTCGCCTGCTCGACCTGCCATGTGGTGGTCGACCCCGGCTGGTTCCCCAAGCTCGCGAAGCCGACGGAGGACGAGGAGGACATGCTCGACCTCGCATTCGGCCTGCAGAAGACGTCGCGCCTGGGCTGCCAGATCGTGATGACCAAGGACCTGGACGGGCTGGTCGTGGCGCTGCCCGCCGGCACGCGCAACGCCGGAAGCTAAGAAAAGGCCAGGGCCCTGCCCTGGACCCGCCAGGGGCGGCGCCCCTGGACCTGCCTCCCTTAAGTAAGTGCCGGTCCAGGGGCGGCTCGCCCCTGGCGGGTTTGGGCAGAGCCCAACCTTCCCTTCCTTGGAGCCCCCCGATGCGGATCGTCGCCGCGATGTCCGGCGGCGTCGACAGCTCGGTCGCCGCCGCCCTGCTGCACGAGGCCGGCCACGAGGTGGTGGGCGTCACGCTCCAGCTCTACGACCACGGCGCGGCGGCCAAGAAGCGCGGCGCGTGCTGCGCGGGCCAGGACATCCACGACGCCCGCGACGTGGCCGACCGCATCGGCATCGCGCATTACGTGGTCGACGCCGAGGCCCGCTTCCGTGCCAGCGTGATTGAGGCGTTCGCCGACTCCTACGCTGCCGGCGAGACGCCGGTGCCGTGCATCCGCTGCAACCAGGGCGTCAAGTTCACCGACCTGATGGCCCTGTCGCGCGAGCTGGGCGCGGAGGCGCTGGCGACCGGCCACTACGTGCGCAGGACCGAGGGCGCCGGCGGCCCGGAGCTGCACCGCCCGGCGGACCTGTCGCGCGACCAGAGCTGGTTCCTGTTCGCCACCACGCGCGCGCAGCTGGCCCGGCTGCGCTTCCCGCTGGGCGAGTACGCGGACAAGGCGGCGGTGCGTGCGCAGGCGGTGCGGCTCGGCCTGGCGGTGGCGGAGAAGCCGGACAGCCAGGACCTCTGCTTCGTGCCCGACGGCCGCTACGACGCGCTGGTGGCGGCGCTGCGCCCGGACGCCGCCGAGCCGGGCGAGATCGTGGACGCGCAGGGCAGGGTGGTCGGCCGCCACGCCGGCATCGCGGGCTACACGGTGGGGCAGGGGCGCCGGCTCGGCGACGCGGCCCAGCTTGGCGGCGAGCGCCAGGTCGTCGTGGCCCTCGACGCGCCCCGACGCAGGATCGTGGTCGGCCCGAGGGGCGCCGGCACCGGCGGGCGCGAGGTGGCCCTGCGCGAGGTGAACTGGCTGGCCGACCCGCCGGCGCGCCTGCGCTGCGAGGTGCGGCTGCGCGCGCGCGACGGCCTGCGCGGGGCGGAGGTGGTGGCGGACGGCGACGGCACGGCGCGCGTGGTGCTCGACGAGCCCGCGCTGGCCGCCCCCGGCCAGGCGTGCGTGTTCTACGCGGGCAGCCGCGTGCTGGGCGGCGGCTTCGTGCGCAGCGCGGGCGCCGGGCCCGGTATCGTCCCGGAGCATGCCGCGGCCAGTTGACGCCCCGCGCCCCGAGGCGGTATCTGCGCCTCCTCACGCGCATGGCGGCGTAGCTCAGTGGTAGAGCAGGGGAATCATAATCCCTTGGTCGGCGGTTCAAATCCGTCCGCCGCTACCACCGTGCGCGTGACTCCCCCTTCTCCTGTCGTT
>JBPBQX010000001.1:0-43950 GCA_050955025.1 Janthinobacterium lividum | reverse complement strand
CCTGCTCTCCACCGCCAGCCTGATGGTCGCGGGCGACGCCGCCGCCGACGCCGTGCGCCGTGCCCGCAGGCTCCCCGGCCTCCATGTCGGCCTGCACCTCGTGGTGATCGAGGGCCCCGCCGTGCTGCCGCCCGCGCGCATCCCCGCCCTGGTGGACGCCGCCGGCCGCTTCCCGTCCGACCAGCTCCGCCTCGGCGTGGACTACTTCTTCCGCCCCGGCACCCGCCGCCAGCTCGCCGCCGAGATCGAGGCGCAGTTCGCAGCCTTCGCCGCCACCGGCCTCATGCTCGACCACGCCAACGCCCACAAGCACATGCACCTGCACCCCACCGTCGGCCGCCTCATGATCGAGTCCGGCCTGCGCCACGGCCTGCGCGCGCTCCGCGTGCCGAGCGAGCCCGCGGCCGTGCTCGCCGCCTGCGGCACCCGCGCCACGGCCGGCGACCGCGCGCTGCGCCGCTGGTCCGGCGTGCTCCGGCGACAGGCGCTGCGGGCCGGGCTGCGGGTGAACGACCACGCGTTCGGCCTGGCGTGGAGCGGCCACATGACCGCCGGGCGCTTGTGCCGCCTGGCCGCGCACCTGCCGGACGGGCTGAGCGAGATCTACCTCCACCCCGCGACGCGCCAGGGCCCGCTGCTGCAGGCCCTGATGCCGGGCTACGAGCCGCAGGCCGAGCTGGCCGCGCTCCTGGACCCCGCGGTGCGGCAGGCCCTGGCTGGCGTCGAGCTGACGACCTACGGTCCCTGACCGCCCACGGAACCGCGGGGGCAGGGGGGAACGACCATGCCGCCAGGCCTGACGCCCGACGCTGCCGCCGCGCCCACCAACCGGCGGCGGATCATCGCCGCGATGCTGTTCGTCTCGGTCGTGATCAACTACCTCGACCGCAGCAACCTCTCCATCGCCGGCCCGCACCTCGCCTCGGCACTCCACCTCGACCCGGTGTCCATGGGCCTGGTGTTCTCGGGCTTCGGCTGGAGCTACGCCGCGCTGCAGGTCCCCACCGGCTGGCTCGTGGACCGCGTGGCGCCGCGCGTGCTTTACGCCGCCGCCCTCGCCCTGTGGTCCGTCGCCACGATGGCGCTCGGCCTGGCCGGCAGCTTCGCGGCGCTGTTCGCGCTGCGCGTCGCCGTGGGCGTGTGCGAGGCGCCGGCGTTCCCGGTCAACAACCGCATCGCCACCACCTGGTTCGGCGAGCGCCAGCGCGCGGGCGTGATCGGCTTCTACACCTCCGGCCAGTTCGTCGGCCTGGCCTTCCTCGCCCCCGTGCTGACCTGGATCGACGCCCGACTCGGCTGGGAGGCCGTGTTCCTCGTCACCGGCCTCGTCGGCCTCGCCTGGGCCGCGGTCTGGTTCGCCGCCTACCGCGACCCCGTCGACTTCCCCGGCGCCAATGCCGCCGAGGTCGCCCTGATCGCCGAGGGCGGCGGCATCCCCGACCTGACCCGCCGCCTCGCCGAGCGCAGCAGCCCGTTCCAGTGGAGCGACCTCGCGCTGGTGCTGGGCCGGCGCAAGCTGTGGGGCATCTACATCGGCCAGTTCGGCCTGAACTGCACCGCCTGGTTCTTCCTCACCTGGTTCCCGACCTACCTCGTGCACTACCGGCACCTGGACTTCATCCGCGCCGGCTTCTACGCCGCGATCCCGTTCCTCGCGGCCTTCCTCGGCTCCCTCTCGGGCGGCCTCGTGTCCGACCTGCTGCTGCGCCGCGGCGCCTCGCTGGGCACGGCGCGCAAGCTGCCCATCATCGCCGGCCTGCTGCTGTCGACCGTGATCGTCGGCGCCAACTACGTGCAGAGCCCGGCGCTGGTCGTGGCGTTCCTCACCGTCGCGTTCTTCGCCAACGGCTTCGCCTCGATCACCTGGTCGCTGGTGTCCGCCCTCGCGCCGGAGCGCCTCATCGGCCTCACCGGCGGCGTGTTCAACCTGTGCGGCAACCTCGCCGCTATCACCGTGCCGATCGCGATCGGGCTGCTGGTCTCGGGCGACGACTTCACCCGCCCCATCCTGTTCGTCGCCGGCACCGCCCTGCTCGGCGCGCTCTCGTACATCGTCCTCGTCGGCAAGGTCGAGCGGCTGGCAGGATAGGCAAGCAAGGTCGAGGCTCCGCCTCGAGCTCCGCCAAAGGCTGCGCCCTTGGAACGCGTCACGAAGGCAGAAGGGGCAACGCGTTCTCGGGTGCCTCGCGGGACCGGCGGAAGAAGGCCGCGATCCCGTGCCGGGGCACTCCGGCCCTGGGCCGCGGCGTCCCCGTCGCCTCCGTGCGGACGCGTCACGCGAACGCAAGCCTGTGACGGCACAGGTTCGGGCGGGATGGGCCTGGTACGAGGCTACCGTATCCCTCGCGAATCGGATTAGCTGCCCGGCGGGGCGACCGCCCCGGAAGAAACAAGGCTCGTGCCCCGCGAGGGCGCGGCAGCCGCGCGGGCAACGTCGCGGCACATGCAAGGAGGACTGCAGGATGCAGACGCTTCGGAGATGGCTTCGCTCCACCGTGCCGCTCGCGGCGCTGGTGCTGGGCGCGACACCGGGCCTCGCGCAGACCACGACCACGCTGACCGGCGGCTACGAGCGGCTGACCACGATCGCGATCCCGGGCAAGCCGCTGGCCACCTACGACATCAGCTTCATCGACCCGGCCACGCGGCTCTACTTCCTGTCCGACCGCAGCAATGCCGGGATCGACGTGATCAACACCAGGACCAACCGGTTCGTCACGCGCATCACCGGCAACGCGACGGTCGGCGAGTTCGCCGGGCAGCTGTCGAGCAACGACATCTCCGGCCCGGACGGCCTGGCGCCGGCCGATGGCGGCCGCATCTGGGCCGGCGACGGCAACAGCACGGTCAAGATCATCGACCTCGCGAAGGCGGAGGTGGTCAGGACGGTCTCCACCGGCGGCACCTCGCGCGCCGACGAGATGGCGTTCGACCCGCGCGACCACGTCATGCTGGTCGCCAACGACGCCGACTCGCCGCCGTTCGTGACCCTGCTCTCGACCCGTCCCGGCACGGAGCGGGTGCTGGCCCGGATCACCTTCGACGCGGCCACCAACGGCATCGAGGCGTCGGTGTACAACCCGCGCAACGGCCTGTTCTACGTCAACATCCCGCAGATCGGCAGCGACCAGACCATGGGCGGCGTGGCCGTGATCGACCCCCGCACCGCCCAGGTGCTGACCACCTTCCCGGTGCGCAACTGCCAGCCCGCCGGCATGGCGCTCGGGCCGCGCCGCAACCTGCTGCTCGGATGCGCCACGACCAACGACGCGGCGGCGACCGCGCTGGCCTCGCAGGTGATCGACGACTTCGACGGCTCGGTGCTCGCGACGATCCCGCAGGTCGGCGGCTCCGACGAGATCACCTACGATCCTGCCAGCCTGACCTACTACCTCGCCGCGCGCGACAACCCGGGCGGCTCGGTGCTCGGCGTGATCGACGCCCGCAACAACCGCTTCGTCGGCGAGGTGGCGACGGGGAAGGCCTCGCATTCCGTCGCGGCCGACCCGAACGACAACCACGCCTACGTGGCGCTGCCGGCCAACGCCGCGGACCCTGCCTGCCTCAACGGCTGCGTGGGCGTCTTCGGCAACCCGCGCAAGGGCACGCTCGCGCACGACGGCTAGGGCGGCATCCGCCCGCCGGCGGCCGCAAGGCTCTCCGGCACCGGCGGTCCGTGATCCGCCCGCAGGCCGGGCCGGTCCCCGCATGCAGGGACCGGCCTTCCGCGCCCGGTGGTCCCTGACCGACGACGGCGAGGCCCTGCACCGGGTCCGCCCGGCAGGAGCCCCTGTCGCCGCCGGCCTCGATCGGCGAGGCGGCTCCGCATGGCCGCGGCCGGGGCGGCACGGCGCGCGGGCAGGCAGGCCCGGCCTTACTTCCCCTGCGGCTGCCGCAGCGCCGACAGCAGCGCCGGCACGAACACCAGCGTGGCCACCAGCGTGCACGCCAGGCTGAGCAGCAGCACGTCGCCCATGCTCGCCGTGCCGGGGTGCTGCGACAGCGCGAGCGAGCCGAACGCCGTGCCCGTGGTCAGCGCCGAGAACACCACCGCGCGCGCCGTGGGCGAGGCCAGGCGCGACATCTCGCCCGCCCGCCAGTTCATCACGAAGTAGATGTTGAACGACACGCCAACGCCGAGCAGCAGCGGCAGCGCGATGATGTTGGCGTAGTTGAGCTGCATCCCCGCAAGCACCATCACCAGCGCCGTCATCGCCGCCGACAGCAGCAGCGGCGCGAGCACCAGCGCCACGTCCAGGACCCGGCGCAGCGCCAGGAACAGGATCACGGCGATGGCGAGCACCGCGCCGATGGCCGCGTGGCGGAACGCGTCGATGATGGTGTCGCTGGTCGCCACGATGGTCACGGCGGAGCCGCCGGCGTCAGGCGCGATGGTCTGCACCTGCGCCACGAAGTCGTGGAGGTTGCGGCTGCCGCGCGCCGCGTCCGCCTTGGGCACGACCTGCAGGCGCGCCCGCCCGTCCGGCAGCACCCAGTCGCGGCTGATCGCCGGCGGCACGTCGGCCACCGTGACCGCGTGCGCCGTGAGCAGCGTGCGCAGCCGCGAGAGCTGCATCGGCAGGAACCGCACCAGCGCCTCGTTCATCGCCAGCAGCGTCGCGTCCGGGGCGCCATGCAGCGCCTTCAGGTCCGCCAGGATCGGCCGCATCGGCGAGTCCGCGGGCAGCCTGTCCGCGACGTGGCCGAGCTGCGCCGCGGTGGCGTCGAGCGCCATGCGCAGGTCGGCGGCCGTGATCGGCGCGGCCGTCGGGCTGGCCGAGAGCGTCGGGCCCAGGATGCCCGCGGCGTCCGCGACCAGCGCGAGCTTAGGCGCCTGGTCCGTCGGCACGTAGCTCTGCAGGCTCAGCGCCGCGCCCACCAGCGGCAGCGCCTGCGCCTTGACCCCGAGCGCCGCGGCCTCGGCCACGCTGGGGCGCATGATGTCGATGGTGAACGGGTTGGTGATCGGGTCGCCGATCAGGTCCTGCAGCGTGCGCATCGCCTCGGTGTCCTGCTTCTTGGTGTCGAGCGTGTCCGCGTCGAAGCGCAGGGAGGGCAGGGAGGCGACCCCGGCCACGAACACCAGCCCGAACCCCGCCAGCAGCAGGCGGTGCGAGCGCGCGAGCCCGCGGTCGACAGGTGCCGCCCAGGCGAAGCCCACGTCGTCGGCCTCGCCGCGTGGCCGGAACACCGCCAGCGCCGCCGGCAGGAACGTCAGCGTGCAGACAAGCGCGATCAGCATGCCGCTGCCCGCGATCACGCCCAGCTCGGCGACCCCGGTGAACGCGGTCGGCACGAAGGCCAGGAACCCGATCGCCGTGGCGGCGGCGGCGACCACGACCTGCAGCCCCATGCGCCGCGCCGTCTCGACCAGCGCCGTGGCCGCGTCCGGCGTGCCGCGCCGCATGTCGCGGAAGCGCACGCTGAACTGGATGGAGAAGTCCACGGCGATGCCGATGAACAGGATCGCGAAGCCCACCGAGATCAGGTTCAGCGTGCCCACCGCCAGCGCCGCCCACGCCGTGGTCAGCAGCAGGCCCAGGAACAGCGTCAGCACGATGGGCACGATCAGCCGCCAGCTCTTCACCGCCAGGAACAGCCACAGCAGCACCAGCAGCAGCGAGCCCACCGCGCCGGCGAGCGCGCCCTGCGCCACGGTGGCGAACTCCTCGTCGGCCAGCGGGATGGAGCCGGTGATGCGCACGTGCGCCGTGCCGTCGGCCACGAACGGCAGCTTCGTCGCCGCCGCCCGGATCGCGGCCGTCGCCGCCCCGCCCGGCTCCAGCGCGCCGTAGTCCAGCACCGGATGGACCAGGACGAAGTGGTACTTGCCGCCCTGGTCGGCCAGCGAGCCCGACAGCAGGCGCTCCCACGACAGCGGCACGGGGTGCCCGGCGGCCGCGGCGGCCAGGCTGTCGTGGAACCCGTGCAGCGGGGCCGCGAAGGCCGCCAGGTCGCCCTGGCCGTGCTCGACCCCCATCGCGACGAGCGACAGCGCCGCGAACAGCCCGCGCGCCGACGGGTCCGCGACGAGCTGCCCCAGGAACGGCTGGGCGTCGATCGTCTGGTTCAGCAGCGGCTCCAGCTTCGACTTGTCGAGGAACAGCAGCCCCTCCTGGTCGAAGTACGGGCTGCGGTCCGGCTGGCGCACGGAGGTGAAGTGCGCGTGGTCCTGCGACAGCGCCGCGGACAGCGCCGCCGCCGTGGTCTCGGCGGCCTCCGGCGTCACGCCGTCGACCACCGCCACGATCAGGTCGACGAACTGCGGGAACTCCCTGTTCAGCGCGACCTGGCGCTGCTTCCAGCCGAGGTCGTTGGAGAACAGCCGGTCCACGTCGGTGGACACGCCGAGGTGCCCCGACGCGTACCAGCCGGACAGCGCGGCAAGCACGAGCCCCGCGGCGAACACCGCGCCGGCGTGGCGGGCGCAGCGGGAGACGAGGGAGGCGAGCAGGGCTGGGAACGACATGGCCGAGGGTTTACGGCCCGGAAGGAAGCAAGGCCAGAGGCGCTGCCTCTGGACTCCGCCAAAGGCTGCGCCCTTGGAACGCACAACTTAAGGAAGGCCAGTCCAGGGCGGCTCGCCCTGGCGGGTTCGGGCAGAGCCCGACCTTCCTACAGCGCCAGGCTCACCGCGACCGGCACGTGGTCCGACGTCCGCGGCCAGTCCCGCGCCTCCGCCAGCACGGTCATCCCGGACAGCGCCGGCACCAGGTCTGGCGACACCCAGACGTGGTCCAGGCGCCGCCCCCGGTTCGACGCCCGCCAGTCCCGGTTGCGGTACGACCACCACGTGTAGAGCTTCTCGCCGTCGGGCACGAAGTGGCGCAGCGCGTCGGCGAACCCCGTCGCCTGCCACGCCCCCAGCGCCTCGACCTCGACCGGCGTGTGGCTGACGACGTCGCGCAGCGCCCGGTGGCTCCACACGTCGTGCTCGAGCGGCGCGATGTTGAGGTCGCCCACCAGCACGGTGCGCTCGAACCCCGGCCGTTCGGCGAACCAGCGCGTCGCCTCGGCCACGAAGTCGAGCTTGTGCGCGAACTTGGGGTTGGCGTCGCGGTCCGGCACGTCGCCGCCGGCGGGCACGTAGAAGTCGTGCAGCTCCACTGGCCCCGACTCGGCGTGCAGCGTGACGTGCAGGTGCCGGCAGTCGCCCCGCTCGCACCAGTCCGGCGCGTCCATGTGCTGCGTGAGCGGGATGCGCGAGAGCACCGCGACGCCGTTGTAGCCCTTCATCCCCCGACGCGCGACGTGCGGGTAGCCCAGTGCGCCCGGCGCGGCGTCGGGGAACAGCGGGTCGGGCACCTTGGTCTCCTGCAGGCAGATCACGTCGGGGTCGAGCGACGCGATCAGCCGCTCCAGCAGCGGCAGGCGGAGACGGAGCGAGTTGATGTTCCAGGTCACGATGCGCATGGCGCGCTCGGTCGCAGGACGGACGCTTCGTGGCAAGGCCCGGGCGTTGCCAAGGGCAGGCGCGACACGCCGGTTTGGCCGGCGCCGGCGGGGCAGGGTAGGGTGCCCGCACGGGCTGCGAACACGGGGATGTTGCGATGCGGGCGTCTGGGACGATCGGACTGGTGGCCCTGCTCGGCCTGGCGGCGGCCGGCCCCGCGCCGCGCCACGTGCGCCGCGCGCCGCTGCCCTCCGGCACGGTGGTGCTCAGCGCCCGCCCCGGCTCGGCCGAGGACCAGACCGCGCGCGCGCTCACCGCCCGCGACGTCGCCGCCTCCGCCCGCCGCCGCGAGCCGCCTCTGGTCCTGGTCGGCAGCGCCCGCCTCGCCGGCCGCCACGCCCCTGCCGCGCTGTTCGTGCAGCTCCAGTCCGCCGACCTCTGCGGCTCGGCCGGCTGCTCCACCTCGGTCTACGTCAACGCGCCCGGCGGCTGGCGGCGCGTGCTGGACAGCGTCAGCGGCCCGATTCGCGTCGCTCCCGAGCAGCACCAGGGCATGGCCGACCTGCTCGTGGACGGCGACGACCGCTGGGTCTGGAACGGCACCGCCTACGCCGACACCGTGCCCGCCCCGCCCCTCGACCTCCGCAAGTCCGTGGAGCAGCACCGCAAGGAGGTCGCAAGGCATCATAAGTAAGAAAGCAGTTCTTTCTTGAAAGAAAGAACCAAAGAACTTTGCCCACCAAGCCTGTGCCTTCGTGGGCAAAGTCTTTTTGCTTCTTTTTCTTCAGAAAAAGAAGGCCTTGCTTCCTTCAGCCTTCGCCGTTCACCAGCTGCACCAGCGTGAACAGCCCCAGCGGCGGCACGGCGGAGACCGCGGCCCGCCCGCGCTGCTCGGCCGACATGAGCGCCGCCATGGAGAAGTCCGGGTGCCACCCGAGCGCGCGCGACGCCGGCGCCAGCGCCTTCTCGACCCACCAGCGCGGCCCGCGCTCGGCGGCGAAGTGGTTGACGAACAGCATGTGCCCGCCGGGCCGCACGACGCGCTGCATCTCGGCCATCAGCAGGCGCGGGTTGGGCACGACCGAGGCGACGAACATGGCCACCGCGATGTCGAACGAGGCCGCCGGCAGGCCGGTCGCCTCGGCGTCGCCCTCGATGAGCTGCTCGACGTTGGCGAGGCCCTTCTCCGCGACGCGTGCGCGCGCCCGGTCGAGCATGGCGCCGGACAGGTCGATCCCGGTGATGCGCTTGCCCGCGGTGTAGTGCGGCAGGGCGAGGCCGGTGCCGACGCCGACCTCGAGCACACGCACGCCGGCGAGCGCGTTGACCGCCGCGACCGCCTGCCGGCGCCCGTGCGCGGAGACGCCGCCGAACGCCTGGTCGTACACGCCGGCCCAGCGACGGTAGGCGGCGCGCACGTCGTCGGCGTCGAGCGCCTTGTGCGGCGTCAGGCGCGGTCCGAGGGGGGGTCGCAGGCGCGGGGGCGTGGAGCTGGTCTGTGTCACTCGTATGTCGCTCGTCTGCAGGACGCGCCTGCGTAGATGCAGCGACGCCGGCAGGCAAGGGTACGCGTCCCCGCCCCGCCCGCGGCGGCCGCTTGACGCGGGCCGCCGGCCGGCCAACCTGCGCACGATGAGCACCCGCGCCCCCGCCCCGCCCGCCCCCCGCCACCCCGCGTCCCGCCCCGTGCGGCGGGCCTTCGCGGGGCTCGCGGCCCTGCTCGCCATGGCCCTGCCGGCGGCCCGCGCGGCGCGGGCTGCCGCGGACCGGCCCCTGCTGCGTCCCAGCCATGACGTCACCGTGAGCTACGACGTGGACGCCCCCCAGGTCCCGGTGCGCCAGGTCGTGGCGCAGCTCGCCGCCGGCCTGCGCCGCGCCAGGATCGACAGCGGCGACGCCACCACGCTGCTGCTCGACCCGGTCTCGGGGCAGGGCGTGCTGATGCTCAACGGCCTCCACATGTACTCGGTGCTCGCCGGCCGCGGCCACGGCATCGACGAGTACCTGCTCGACCCGTCCATGCAGTTCACCCGCGCCGGCAGCGCCACCGTCGCCGGCCTGCCGTGCACGGAATGGCACGTCCGCTCGCCGCGCGGCGCGGGCACGGGCTGCGTCACCGCGGACGGGGTGCTGCTGCGCTTCGCCGGCACCGACTCGCGCGGGCGCGCCGGCTCGCTGGTGGCAACCGCGGTGCATGCCGGCCCGCTGGCGCCGTCGCTGTTCGTGCCGCCCGCGGACTTCCACCAGATGACGCTGCCCAGCTTCGGCGGCGGCCAGTGACGCGCGCGGCGGCCGCCGGGCTGTGCGCCGCCGCGCTGCTGGCAGCGCCCTGCCTGCCGGCCGCCGCGCGGGCGGAGACGCCGCCGCTGCTGATCCCGACCCGCGACGTGGACGTGGTCTACCGCATGCCCCCGCCGCCCGGCCCCGCCGCCCCCGCCACCTCCGCCGCGCCGACGCAGCGCCTGCGCTGGCGCGTCGCCGACCGCCGCTTGCGCGTGGACCCGCCGGGCGAGGGCGTGTTCATGATCGTCGACTACGCCGCGCACAGCATGGAGATGGTCGAGATCGGCGCGCGGCAGGTGATCGACATGCCGCCCCCGCCCGGCCTCGGCGCCGCCGCTCCCTCCGGCGCCCGGTTCGAGCGGCTCGGCGAGGCGAGCGTGGCTGCAGCTTCCTGCACGGAGTGGCGCACCACGGACATGCAGGGCAGCGCCACCACGGTCTGCCTCACACCGGACGGCGTGCTGCTGCGCGCCTCCTCGGGAGGGCGGGTGATGATCGAGGCCACCAGGGTCAGCTACGCGCCGCAGGACGCCGTCCTGTTCCTGGTCCCCGACGGCTACCGCCACGTCGCCCCGGCCGCGCCCGCGGGCGCCGCCCGGTGAGCGCCAGCCGGCCCGCCGCCGCGCCCCTGCCCGGCGATGCCGCGCCGCGCCGCGTGCCGCGCGCGGCGCCCCCGCCCGTCCGCCCCTGGACCGACCGAGGCGGCCGCTTCGCCCCGTTCAAGGCCGCGGTGTTCGCGCTGCTGTTCGTGCCCGCCCTGTGGCTCGCCGGCGCCTGGTGGCTCGACGCCCTCGGCGCCCGCCCGGTCAAGGCGCTGATCCTCGGCGCCGGCCTGTTCGCCGCCCGCCTGCTGCTGCTCTCGCTGCTGCTCAGCCCCGCGCGCATCCTCGCCGCCTGGCCCGGCGTGCTCCCCGTGCGACGCATGGTCGGGGTCGCCGCAGCCCTCTACGCCGGCGCACACCTCGCGCTCTACGCCACCGAGCAGGGCTGGCACCTCGGCCACGTCGCCGGCGAGATCCTGCGCCGCTTCTACCTGACGATCGGCTTCGTCGCCCTGCTCGGCCTGGCCGCCCTGGCCGCGACCTCCACCAACGACGCGATGCGCCGCATGGGCCGCGCCTGGAAGCGCCTGCACCGCCTCGCCTACCCGCTCGCCGCCCTCGCGCTGCTGCACTTCTTCCTGCAGTCCAAGGCCGATGTCGGCGAGGCCCTGCTCTATGCCGGCGTGTTCGCCTGGGCCATGCTGTGGCGCGCGCTGCCGCCCGGCGCCGACCGCAGCCTCGCCGCCCCGCCGGCCCTCGCGCTCGCCGCCTGCGCCGTCACCGCCGTCCTCGAGTACGCCTGGTACGCCCTGGCCACCCACATCCCCCCCGCCCGCGTGCTCGGCGCCGAGCTGGCCCTCGGCTTCGGCCCCCACCCCGCCGGCCAGGTGCTGGTGCTCGGCCTCGTCGCCAGCCTCGCCGTCGCCTTGCGCCGCCTCGCCCTGCGCGAACCCCGCCCCGCCACGCTCGACCCCGTGCTCTACGCCGGCGCGGCGCTGGCTACCCTCGCCCTGGTCTGGTGCTTCGCCCTCGGCGGCGACGCCCAGCCCGACTCCCTGCCGCCCTGGGTCGCGGCCTTCGCCTGGGTCGGCCTCGGCGCCCTGCTCGGCACCGCCCGCGCCCGCCTGCACGGCACCTGGCAAGCCCGCGCCGCCGACGCCGTGTGGCTGCTCTGCCTGCTCTACCCGCTCTACACCGCAGGCCTCGACAGCCGCACCCTCGGCCTCGCAGGCGACGCCGCCATCGCCCTCGCCGCCGCAGCACTCGCCGTGGCAAGCTGGCCCGTGTCGCAGCCCGCTGGCCTGCTCGCCCTGCCGCTCGTGGCCTGGGCGGGGTATGTCGCGCGCCTCACGGCCGGGTAGGAAGGAAGCAAGGCCAGAGGCTCTGCCTCTGGACTCCGCTCAAGGCTCGCCTTGAGAATCCATTCTGAAGGCAAGGCAAGTTCCCGGAAGCGTGTTTGCGGGACTTGGTTTCGCCCGGGTCGTGCCCGGTTTTCGCCACGCTTGCCGCCCATATTCCCTTCTCCGGCGGCCGATGCGGCTGCCAACGAGGATGAGCGAGATGGTCCGCGCTTCGCGTCTTCTGCTGATTGCCCCCCTGCTGGCCGGCATGGCCCTCGCGCCCGCCGCCCACGCCCAGTATCGCGGCGGCTACGGCGGCTTCCATGGCGGCTACGGCCACGGCGGGTACGGCTACGGCGGCCGTGGCTACTACGGCGGTCGCGGCTACGGCCGTGGTTTCGGCATCGGCCCCGGCCTCGTCGCGGGCGCCCTGCTCGGCATTGCCGGCGGCGCGGCCCTCGGCTACGCGGCCGCCCCGCCGCCGGTCGTGTATGCGCCCCCGCCGGTCGTGTACGCCCCGCCACCGGCCTACTACGCCGCGCCGCCCGCCTACTACGCGGCGCCCCCGGCCTACTACCCCGGCTACTGATCCTGCCCGCGGCAGGCAGGGGACTCCGTCCACCTGCCTGCCGCCTGCGCCTCAGCCCAGCTCGGCCGCCGCCTTCGCCACGTCCGCCGCGTGCCCGGCGACCTTCACCGTCGGCCACGCCCGGGCGATGACGCCCGCGCCGTCCACCAGGAACGTCGCCCGCAACATCCCCATGTACTTCCGGCCGTACATCGACTTCTCCGCCCACACGCCATAGGCGTCCGAGAGTGCGCCCGTGTCCGACGCCAGCGGGAAGGCCAGCCCGTGCTTCGCCGCGAAACGGTCGATCGCCTTCATCGGGTCGCGCGACACCCCGATCACGTCCACCCCGAGCCCGCCGAGCTGCGGCAGCGCCTTCTGGAACGCGCAGGCCTGGGTGGTGCATCCCGGCGTGTCGGCCTTCGGATAGAAGTACAGCACGTAGGGCCGCCCCGAGAGCGCCGCCGAGCTCACGGTCCGCCCCCCGCTCGCCGCCATCTCGAACGGCGGCGCCGCATCGCCCTGCACCAGCATCGCAGCCTCCCTCGCCTGCCGCGAACGGCTACGCTTCCCGGCGGGCAGGGCCTTCGGCTCCCCCGCCCGCAATCCAGTCGAACCACGCGGCTCCCAACGCCTGCCAAAAGCCGGACCCCGCCAACCCTTCCTTAACGGATGCATTCCAAAGGCGCAGCCTTTGGCGGAGTTTGAGGCAGAGCCTCAACCTTCCTTCGCCTCACCCGCCCACCGCCCCGACCGTGCGCTCGAACACCGCGCGCACCTCCTCCCCGAGCGCCGCGAACCGTGCGTGCAGCGCCGCCTCCGTGTCCTCTACCCCGAGCGAGGCTGCCAGCAGCGCGAGCGCCGGCCCTGGCAGCGTATCCGGCAGCCGTGCGCCGACGGCGATGCGCAGCAGGCCCTGCACGCCGCGCCAGGCGAGGTCGGCGCGCACCAGGGCCGCGGCGTCCGCGGCGTCGAGCGCGCCGGCGGCGGCGAGGGCGTGCAGCGCCTCGGTGGTGCTGGTGCGGCAGACCGCGGGGTGGCGGGCGGCGTGGGCGAGCTGGAGGGCCTGGGCGACGAACTCGACCTCCATCAGGCCGCCGCGGCGGTGCTTGACGTCCCACGGCCCGCTGGGCTGCAGCTCGCGCGAGAGGCGTGCGCGCATGGCCGCCGCGTCGTCCAGCACGTTGCCGGGCGGGGCGCCTGGCGCGCCGCCGACCGGGCGCGGCGGGGTGGCGAGCGCGTCGCGGATCGCCGCCTCCACCGCGTCGCGCAGCGCGGGGGGTGCTGCGACCACGCGCGCGCGGGTCAGCGCCATGCGCTCCCAGGTCCAGGCGTCGGCCGCGTGGTAGCGCCGGAAGCCGGCGAGCGAGACCGCGACCGGCCCCTTGCTGCCCGAGGGCCGCAGCCGCATGTCGACGGCGTACAGCGGGCCCTCGCGCCCGGGCGAGGTCAGCGCGGCCACCAGGGCGTGGGCGGCGCGGATGTAGTACTGGCTGACCGGGATGCGCCGGGCCGAGGCGGGCGCGCCCTCGCCGTCGGGCCCGTCGCTGTCGGCGGCGTCCTCCGCGTGGTCGTAGACGAGCATCAGGTCGAGGTCGGAGCCCGCCATCATCTCGCGCCCGCCGGCCTTGCCGAGCGCGACCACCGCCATGCCGCCGCCGGCCACCGTGCCGTAGCGGCGCCGGTGCTCGGCCAGCACGCGGGGCAGCAGGGCGTCGAGCACCGCGTCGGCCAGGCGCGAGCGCGCAACCCCCACCAGGTCCGGGCCGAGCCGGCCCTCGAGCTGCCCGCAGGCGAGGCGGAACTCCTCGCCGCGCAGGAAGCGCTGCGCCACGCCGAGCGCCGCGTCCATCGTGTCCGCGTCGCGCAGCTGCAGCCCGAGCGAGCGCGCGGGGTCGGGGTCGACGTCGTCGGGGCGCAGCAGGCCCTCGATCGCGGCCGGCACCGCCTGCAGGTGGTCGGCGAGCGAGGGGGCGGCGCCGAGCACGTTGGCCACGCGCCCGAGCAGCGCCGGGTTGCGCTCGAACAGCGACAGTAGCTGCACGCCGGCCGGCAGCGCGCACAGCAGGGCGTCGAAGCGCGCCAGCAGCCGGTCCATCGACGGACCCCCGGACGCGCTGCCGGCCCCGGCGCCGGGCGCCACGCTCGCGTGCAGCGCGCCGAGCAGGGCAGGGGTGATCCGCGCGACGAGCGCGCGCGCCCGCTCGGAGCGCAGCGCGCGCGGCCCCCCGGCGCGCCAGCCGCGCAGGATCTCCACCGCCGCGTCCGGCTGCGCGAAGCCGAGCCCGGCCAGCGCCGCGAGCGTCGCCGGGGCTGCCGCCTCCGCCCCCTCGCCGATGTCCAGCGCCGCCACGGGCCCGGACACCGCGGGCACGGCCGCCCCGTCCGCCGTCCCCCCTGCCGCAGGGGCGGCCCGCGTGTCCGGCGCCGCGGTGAGCGTGTCGAACGCCCCGTGCACCGCGCGCAGCCGCGCCAGCAGCGCGCGCGCCATCGCGTCGGCGTCGGCGAATCCCATGAACGTCGCGAAGGCCGCGAACCCCGCGCGCGTCGCCGGCAGGCTGTGCGTCTGCCGGTCGGCGACCATCTGCAGCCTGTGCTCGGCGCCGCGCAGCACGCCGTACGCCTCCGCGAGCGCCGCCACGACGGCGACCGGAACGTGCCCCGCCGCCGCCAGCAGGTGCAGCGCCGGCACGGTGCGCGGCTCGCGCAGCGTCGGATTGCGTCCGCCCCACACCAGCTGCAGCGTCTGCGCCAGGAACTCGACCTCGCGGATGCCGCCCTGCCCGAGCTTGAGGTCGTGCCCCAGCAGCAGCCCCACGGCGTCCGCGGGCGACGCACCCGCCGCCGACAGGTCCGGCGCGTCGGGCCGCTTGTGCCGGTCGATGCGCCGCTTCATGCCGGCGATGTCCGCGATCGCCGCGAAGTCCAGGTGGCGGCGCCACACGAACGGCCGGATCGCGTCGAGGAACGCAGCCCCCAGCGCCGCGTCGCCGGCCACCGGCCGCGCCTTGATCATCGCGGCGCGCTCCCAGTTCTGGCCCATGCCCTCGTAGTAGGCGAGCGCGCCGGGCAGCGAGAGCGCGGGCGGGCTCGCCCCCGGGTCGGGCCGCAGCCGCAGGTCGACGCGGAACACCATGCCCCCGTCCTCGCGCGCCTCCATCAGCGAGACGAGGCCGCGCGCCATCCGGCTGAACAGCGCGCCGAGGTCGACGCCGTCCGCACGCCTGCGCCCCCGCACGGGCGGCGCGGAAGGGTCGGCGCGCTCGCCGGCGTCGTGGTAGGGGTGTGCCGCCGGGTCGTAGAGCAGCACGAGGTCCACATCGCTCGAATAGTTCAGCTCGCGTGCGCCCAGCTTGCCCATGCCGAGCACCACGAACCCGCTGCCCGGCCCCAGGTCGCGCCCGCCCCCGCCTTCGCGCGCATCCCCGCGCGCCCTGGGCGGCAGCCGCAGCCCGTCCGCGCGCGCCGCGTGCAGCAGGTGCGACACCGCAAGCCGCAGCGCCGCGTCGGCCAGGTCGCTGAGCGCCCCCGTCACCTGCTCCAGCGTCCACAGCCCGCCCAGGTCCGCCAGCGCCGTGGCCAGCGCGACCTGCCGCCTGGCCGTGCGCAGCGCCGCCGACACGACCGCCCGCTCCGCGCGGGGCGTGGCGGCCGCGAGCGCCGCCATGGCGCGGTCCCGCACCGCCTCCGGCCCGAGCCGCGCCAGCGTGCGCACGACGCCCGGCTCGCGCAGCGCCAGCCCCGCGAGATACGGGCTGTTGCCCCCCAGGCACGCCAGCATCGCCCGCGGCCCGTCGCGCGCCGCGAGCCGCGCCTCCCCGGGCCCCAGCGCCGCGAACGCGTCGAGGAGCCGCGCCGCCGCCTGCGGGTCGGCGGGCGCGGGCCAGCGGTCGGGCAGGGCGAAGGCCATGGCGCAGGCTCCGCCCGGTGAACCGCCCGGGTCAAGCACCGCCCCTCGTCGCCGCGCCGCCATGCCCCGCCCCGCCGCTCCCTCCCGGCCGCTGGCGCGGCGCCTGGCGCGGGGCTGGCGGCGACGCGCTGCGCCTCCTGCGCGGGCTGGCGCTGTTCGGGCTCGGCCTGCTCCTGCTGCTGCTGGGCGCCGCGGGCGGGCTGGCCTGGCGGCTGTCGCGGGCGCCGCTGCCGCTGGACTGGCTGGCGCCGCGGCTCGAGGCGGCGGCCCGCGCGCGGGGCGTGCCGCTCTCGCTCGCAGGCCTGTCGCTGGGCTGGTCCGGCTTCCGCGACCCCGGCGCGCCGCTGCGCGTGACCCTGCGCGACGTGCGCCTGGGCCCGCCGGACCACCCCGCGGCCACCGCCGCGCGCCTGGACGCGAGCTTCGCCCTGCTGCCGCTGGCGTCCGGCCACGCCGTGCCGGGCCTGGTGTCGCTCGACGACGCGCGCGTCGCCCTGGTGCGCGAGGCCGACGGCCTGCACCTCGCCGACGGCACGCCGCTCCGGCCCCCGCCGTCCCCGCCCGGCGCGCCGCCGCCGCCGGCCGTGCCGCCCTGGCTCGCCGCCCTGCACGAGCTGCACGCGACCGGCACGCGCGTCACCGTGCTGGACCGCCCGCTCGGCGTGACCTGGGCCGCGGCCGCACCGCGCATCGCGCTGCACCGCGACGCCGCCGGCCTGTCCGGCGACGCCGAGGCCACGCTGTCCGTGCTCCCCGACCCCGCCGCCGCGCCCGCCGCCGGCGTCACGCTGCGGGCCACGCTGCGCCCCGCCCCCGACGGCCCCGGCTGGAGCGTGGCGAGCGCCCGCCTCGACCCGCTCGATCCCGCGGCCCTCGGCCGCGCGCTGCCCGGCCTGCCCGACCATGTCGCCGCGGCGCTGGCCGCCGCCGACCTGCCGCTGACGCTCGCCGCCGAGGCCACGCTCGACGCCGGCCTCGCGCCGCGCCGCTTCTCCGCGACCCTGGACGCCGCGCCGGGCCGCGTGGCGTTGGGTGGCGCAACCCTGGGCGTGTCCGCCCTGGCGCTGCGCGCCGCCGGCACCCCGGAGCAGGCGACGCTCACCCTGGACCGCCTGGCGCTGGCCGCACCCGCCGGCGCGCAGGCCCCGCCCCCGACCTTCTCCGGCGCCGCGACCCTGACGCGCGACGCCGCCGGCGTGCTGGCGCGCGCGAGCCTCGCCGTCGACCACGCCGCCTTCGCCGAGCTGGCCGGCTACTGGCCGCCCGGCGTCGCCCGCAACGCCCGGGGCTGGATCACCCGCAACATCACCGCCGGCACCGCGCACGACGGCCGCTTCACGCTGACGCTGCGCGCCGCCCCGGACGGCGCCGGCCTGCACGTGGAGTCCGCGGGCGGCGTGCTGCTCGCCGACGATGCCACGCTGCACTGGCTCCGCCCGGTGCCGCCGCTGGAGCACATGGACGGCCGCATGGTGCTCGAAAGCCCCGACGCGCTGAGCGTCGCCACCCGCGGCGGCACGACCGGCGCGCCCCGGCGCCCCGCCGAGGCCGGCGGCCCCGTGCAGCTCGGCACCGGCCTGGTGCGCATCACCGGCCTGTCCGCGCCCGACCAGGTCGCCACGATCGGCGCCGACCTGCACGCCAGCCTGCCCGCCCTCGTCCGCCTGCTGTCGCACCCCAGGCTGCACCTGCTGTCCGCGCACCCGCCCGGCTTCACCGCCCCGCGCGGCCGCGTCGAGGCCCGACTCGACATGACCCTGCCGCTGGAGGCCGACCTCGACGCCGACCGCATCGGCCTGCACGCCAGCGCCCACGCCACCGAGGTCCACCTCGGCGACGTCGCCGCCGGGCAGGACATCGACGCCGGCACCATCGACCTCGACGTGACCACCGCGGGCCTCGCCGCCCACGGCACCGCCACGGTCGCGCACATGCCGACACGCCTGACGCTCGACGAGGACTTCCGCGCAGGTCCCCCCGCCCAGGTGGTGCAGCGCGCCACCGTGCGCGCCGACGCCGACGCCGCCCGCCTCGGCGCGGCAGGGCTCGACCTCGCCGGTGCCGTCGACGGCCCCATCGGCCTGGACGCGCGCTACAGCGAACGCCGCGACGGCCGCGCCACCGTGGCCGTCGCCGCCGACCTGTCCGCAGCCGCCCTGGACGTGCCGCTGGGCTGGACCAAGCCCGCCGGCCCCCCCGCCAGCGCCCGCGCCGTGCTGCTGCTCGACCACGGCCACCTGCGCGGCGTGGGCGCCCTGCGCGCCGACGCCCCCGGGCTCCTGCTGCGCGGCCACGCCGAGGCCGGCACCCACGGCACCGTGCTGCACATCGAGCGCGCCCTGGTCGGCCGCACCGAGGCCAGCGGCACCGTGCGCTTCCCGCAGCACCCCGGCGCTCCCGTGCGCGCCGCGATCAGCGGCCCCGTGCTCGACCTGTCCTCGCGGATCGAGGGCTCCCCTGCCCCCGCCCCCGCCCCCGCCCCGCCGCCGCCCGCGCGCCCGCCCGCTGCGCCGTCCGCCCCCGGCCCTGCCGGCACGCCCTGGGTGCTCGACGCGCGCTTCGGCCGCGTGCTGCTCGGCCGAGGCCGCTCCATCGCCCCTGTCTCCGCCCACGCCGAGGACGACGGCCGCCGGCTCGACGCCGCGCAGCTCCAGGCGGGCGACGGCGACGCCTCGCTGCTCCTCACCGTGTCCGCCCAGCCCGCCCCGCGCACCGCCGTCCCCGGCACCGTGCGCCACGTCGAGCTGCAGGCCGCCGACGCCGGCGCGCTGCTGTCCTCGCTCGACCTCACCGACCAGGTGCGCGGCGGCCACCTCGCCCTGGGGGGCACCTTCGCCGAGGACAGCCCCGGCCATCCTGTCGACGCCACCCTGCGCCTCGACGGCTTCAACCTCCTCGGCGCCCCCGCCGCCGCCCGCCTGCTGCAGGCCGCCACCGTGTTCGGCGTGGTCGACCTGCTGCACGGCCCCGGCCTGCACGTCGCCCACATGGAGCTGCCGTTCCGCATGGCCGGCCGGGTGATCGACCTCCACGACGCCCGCGCGTCCTCCGCCTCGCTCGGCGCCACCGCCGCCGGCCGCGTCGACCTCGCCGCACGCACCCTCGACCTCGCGGGCACCATCGTCCCCGCCTACCTGCTCAACCAGCTCCCCGGCCGCCTGCCGCTCGTCGGCCACCTGTTCAGCCCCGAGCGCGGCGGCGGCCTGTTCGCCGCGACCTACACCGTGCGCGGCCCGCTCAACGACCCGAGGTTCGGCGTGAACCCGCTGGCGATGCTCGCCCCCGGGGCGCTGCGGCGGCTGCTGGGACTGCCGTAAGCAAGCATGGGCTCTGCCCAAACCCGCAAAGGGTCCGAGGACCCTTTGATCCCTTGACTTAAGAGATGCGTTCCAAGGGCGCAGCCTTTGGCGGAGCTCGAGGCGGAGCCTCGACCTTGCTTCCTCGCAGGCAACCCCGGCAGCCTGCGCCCTGCCACCCTGGGAGTTCGACGATGGCCCTTGATGCGACGCCCCCCGTGCGGGCTCTCCTGTTCGACGTGTTCGGCACCGTGGTCGACTGGCGCGCGAGCCTGGTCCGCCACCTGGAGGCGTTCGGCCGCGAGCGCGGCCTCGACGCCGACTGGACCGGGCTGGTGGACGCCTGGCGCGGCGCGTACCGCCCGTCGATGGACCGCGTGCGCCGGGGCGAGCTGCCCTGGACGGTGCTCGACGACCTGCACCGCTCCAGCCTCGCGACCCTGTCCGCCGAGCGCGGCCTCGGCCTGGACGACGCGGCGCTGGACCGGCTGGCGCTGCTGTGGCGCGCGCTGGACCCCTGGCCGGACACGCTGCCGGGCCTTGCGCGACTGCGGGCGCGGTTCACGCTGGCGCCGCTGTCGAACGGCAACGTGGCGCTGCTGGTGGCGATGGCGAAGCGGGCGGGGCTGCCGTGGGACATGGTGTTCGGCACCGACCTGTTCGGCCACTACAAGCCGGACCCGGAAACCTACCTCGGCGCCTGCCGCCTGCTGCGCCTCGCTCCGGCCGAGGTGATGCTGGTGGCCGCCCACAACTCCGACCTGGCCGCCGCGCGTGCGCTGGGCCTGCGCACCGGCTTCGTGGCCCGCCCGACCGAGTACGGCCCCGCCCAGACCGCCGACCTGCGCGCCGAGCAGGACTGGGACGTGACCGCCGCAAGCCTGGAGGAGCTGGCCGACCGCCTGGACGCCTGACTCCTTCCCCGTATCGCCGGTCCAGGGGCGGCTCGCCCCTGGCGGGTCCGGGCAGCGCCCGGCCTTGCTTCCTCCGCCGGCCCTTTCCCAGCCCGCGGACGTCCGCATATGTCACCTGTGCGGCTGCTTGCGACCGGGTCGAAACCCCCGGTAGGCTTGCCCGTACCACGAGTCGGGATTGCGCTCCGGCCCGCCCAGGCCCCCCTCCAACAGGGAGACCCGCATGTCCGCCCTGCTGCAATCCACCGCCACCCCGGCCGCCAACCCGCTTGACGCCGTGGAACAGATCATCGCCGCCAACGACTGGGCGTTCGACCGCCGCTCGGACTCCGAGATGGCCGCCGAGGCCCCGGGCAAGTGGTGCGACTACGGCCTCTACTTCTCGTGGTCGCGCGAGATCAGCGCGATGCACTTCACCTGCACCTTCGACCTCAAGGTCCCGGCACCCCGGCGCGGCGCGCTGTTCGAGCTGCTGGCGCTGGCCAACGAGCGCCTGTGGATCGGCCACTTCGGCATGGACAGCGACGACGGCATGCCGCTGTTCCGCCACGCCATGCTGCTGCGCGGCGCGCAGGGGGCGTCGGCCGAGAGCCTGGAGGACATGGTCGACATCGCCATCACCGAGTGCGAGCGCTTCTACCCCGCGTTCCAGTTCGTGCTGTGGGGCGGCAAGAGCCCGGCGGAGGCGATGGCCGCGGCCATGCTGGAGTGCGTGGGCGAGGCGTGAGCGCCGTGGGGGCAGGGCAGGGCGCGATCCCGCCGCTGCTCCTGGTCGGCTGCGGCCAGATGGGCGGCGCGATGCTGGCCGGCTGGCGCGAGCAGGGCCTGGACCCGTCCGTGGTCGTCGACCCCTCGGCCGCCCCGGACGCGCCGGGCGGGCACCGCTTCGTGCCGTCGCTTGACGACGTGCCCGAAGGCTTCCGCCCGGCGCTGGTGGTGCTCGCGGTCAAGCCGCAGACCGCCGCCGCCGTGCTCCCCGCCCTGTCGCGGTTCGGCAGCGCCCCCGTGCTGTCGGTGATGGCCGGCTGGACCGTGGCCGGGCTGGAGGGCCTGCTGGGCCGCCCCGGCGTGGTGCGCGCGATGCCCAACACCCCCGCCGCGATCCGACAGGGCATGAGCGTCGCCTTCGCCGGCGCAGGCGTGGACGCCGAGGCCCGCGCCCTGTGCGACCGCCTGCTGCGCTCGGTCGGCGCCGTGGCCTGGGTGGACGAGGAGGCCATGCTCGACGCCGTGACCGCGATCTCCGGCGGCGGCCCGGCCTACGTGTTCCTGCTCGCCGAGCTGCTGGAGCGCGAGGGCGTGGCGCACGGTCTGCCCCCCGCGCTGGCCCGCGAGCTGGCGCGGCGCACCGTGTCCGGCTCCGGCGCCCTGCTGGCCGCGCGCGACCAGGACGCCGCCGTGCTCCGCCAGGCCGTGACCAGCCCGCGCGGCACCACCGAGCGCGCGCTCGCGGTGCTGATGGCCCCGCCCGCCTGGCCCGCGCTGCTGCACGAGGCGGTGGGCGCCGCGATCGAGCGCGCCCGCGCGCTGGCCGCCGGCTGACCCGCGCGGCTGTGAAACAGGCTGCTCCCTCCAATATGGCGCCCATGAGCAAGCACAAAACCCACCACACCGCGCCGGAACCTCCCGTCCCCGACGACCGGGCGTTCGACGTCGCCCTGATCGGCGCGGCGTTCGACATGGCCGAGGCCTCCGGCTGGGAGCGCGTCAGCGTCGCCGTCGCCGCCCGACGCGCCGGCCTGCCGCTCGACCGCGCCCGCGCCCGCTTCCCGTCGCGCGGCGCCGTCCTGCTGCGCTTCGGCAGCCTCGCCGACCAGGCCGCCCTCGCCGCCGCGGCCGCCTCCGCCGGGATGGTGCCGCGCGAGCAGCTGTTCGACCTGCTGATGGCCCGCTTCGACGCCCTGCAGCAGCACCGCGGCGGCGTGCTCGCCCTGCTGCGCGCCCTGCCGCTGCGCCCGGCCGCCTCGCTGCTGCTGGCCGCCGCCACGCGCGACAGCATGCGCTGGATGCTCGACGCCGCCGGCGTGCCGCTGGACGGCGTGATCGGCCGCCTGCGCGTGGACGGGCTGACCGCCGCCTGGTTCTACGTGCTGCGCGCCTGGACCCGCGACGACAGCCTCGACCTCACCGCGACCATGGCGGCGCTGGACCGCGCCCTGTCACGCGCCATGCGGTTCGAGGAGATGTCCGGCCACGGCGACGACGGCCTGGACGGCGTGATCGACCTCGGCGACGACCCGCTACCGCCCGGCATGGTCGAGGACGTGCCCGCCGAGCTGCCGCCGCTGCCGCCCGAGGTCCCGCCGCCCGCCTCGCCGGCGGTCTAGGGAAGCAAGGCCGGGCTCTGCCCGGACCCGCCAGGGCGAGCCGCCCTGGACTGGCCTTCCTTAAGGGGTGCGTTCCAAGGGCGCAGCCTTTGGCGGAGTCCAGAGGCGGGGCCTCTGGCCTTGCTCCCCGTTGCTCCTGCAACGACTTGCGCGCCAGAATGCCGCACGGCCGCCGCGGCCGGCGCGGGGGCGTGGCCAGCCTCGACTCCCGCGTGAACCAGGAGGACGATCCATGCCCGACAAGCCCGCCAACGAGAGCGCGCCCAACCCCGGCGCCGACGCCGCCCGCACCGCTGCGGGCGCGGTGTCCGAGTTCGGCCGCGTCGCCGCCGAGGCGCAGTCCAAGGCGCTGGCCGAGATGAACCGCATGTTCACGCAGATGAAGACGCCGGCCCTGCCCGACATGACCGTGCTGATGACCGCGCACCGCCGCAACATGGAGACGCTGTCCGCCGCCAACCGCGTGGCGCTGGAGGGCGCGCAGACCGTCGCGCGCCGCCACATGGAGATCATGCAGCAGACCATGTCGGAGCTGACCGACACCATGCGCCAGGTCACGGTGCCCGAATCGCCGGGCGACAAGGCTGCCAAGCAGGCCGAGCTGCTCAAGCAGTCCTACGAGCGCGCGGTGGGCAACATGCGCGAGCTGAGCGAGCTGATCCAGCGCTCCAACAGCGAGGCGGTCGGCCTGCTCAACAGCCGCTTTATGGAGGCGGTCGACGAGGTCAAGACCATCCTGCACCAGCAGGGCAAGGCCGGCGAGGCCTAGCTCGGCGGACCGGCCGCCCCCGCCGCCCGGGGCGGCCGCCCCGCCCCCGGCCGGCGTGCCCGGGCCCCGCGCGACAGCAGGGCGCGCAGCCCCGTGGTGCTCGGGCGCTCGACGAAGCGGAACGTCGCCGCCGACAGCGCCGTCGTCACCGCGAACGAGGTCGCGAACACGGGCACGAACCCGGACGCGAGCCCCGCCTCGTGCAGCGCGGCCGCGACGCTGCCCCAGCCGTCGAGCACGAGCACGTGCAGCATGTAGAACGAGTACGAGCGCCGCCCGAACCAGTGCAGCGGCGGCAGCGACAGCACGCCGCGCACGATCCCCCGTCCGCACGCGCCGAACACCAGCGGCACCATCAGCAGCACCACGGCGCAGTCCGACCCCGGCACCGCCGACAGCACCACGATCCCCGCCAGCGCCGCCAGCGCGATGCCGCCCCGATGCCGGTCCAGCCACTGCGGTGGCGCCACGTGCACCCGCAGCGCCGCCATCCCCAGGCAGAACTCCGCCACGCAGCGCAGCAGCGGCGCCGCCGACGTCTGGCTCATCCTGTCCAGCGGCCCGAGCCGCGGCACGGTGTCGTGCCACGCCGGGGCGTCCGGCCACAGGCACAGGGCCGCCAGCACCGCGACCGCCACCGCCGCCACGCCCACGCACGCGCCGCGCCCCCGCCCCAGCACGGCGAGGCAGAGCACGGGGAACAGCAGGTAGGCCATCCACTCCGTGCTGATCGACCAGGCCGCCCCGTTGAAGCTCCCTGCCAGCCCCCAGGACTGGATCATCAGCGCGTTGGCCGCCTCGGCGAGGAGCAGCGGCGGCTGCCAGAGCTGGTCCTCGAAGCCGCGCAGGAACCGCGCCGCGAACACCGCCAGGCACAGCACCGTGGACGCGATGTAGAGCGGGTAGATCCGCGCGAGCCGCCGCCCGACGAAGTCGCGCGACGCCGGCCAGGAGAACCCCCGCGCCATGTCGCGGTGGCCGAGCGCGATCACGAACCCGCTCAGCACGAAGAACAGGTCGACCAGCAGGTAGCCGTGCCGGAACGCCTGCTCGACCGGCACGACGTCGGACGCCGGGCGCGCGTGGTACAGCATGACGAGGGCGGCCGCGACGCCGCGGAGCCCGGTCAGCGAGCGGATCTCCCCGCCGCCCGCCCGCTGCCCGCCGCCGCTCAGGCCGGCAGCCGTATGCACGCCCGCAGCCCGCCCAGCGGGCTGTCCTCCAGCACGATGTCGCCGCCGTGCGCGCGGACGATGTCGCGCGCGATCGTGAGCCCGAGCCCGGTGCCGCCCGCCGCCCCGCTCTGGAACGCTCGGAACACGTCCTCGCGCAGCCCCGCCGGCACGCCCGGCCCGTCGTCGTCCACCGTGACCAGCACGCCGCGTTCGTGCGGCAGCGCCGCCAGCGCCACGTGCCGCCCGTGCCGGCGCGCGTTGTCCACGAGGTTCGTCACCGCGCGCCGCACCGCGACCGGCCGCAGCGCCAGGCTCAGCCCCGCCGGCGTGTCCAGCGACACCCGCGCCCCCGCCCGGCGCGCGCCCGCGCACACCTCGTCGAGCAGCTGCGACAGGTCCACCAGCCGCGCCTGCTCCGTGGTCTCGCCCCGCGCGAAGGCCAGGTAGCCCTCGATCATGCGCTCCATCTCCTCCAGGTCCGCGGTCATCTCCGCCGCGTCCTCGGGCGCGATCGCCGGCTGCATCGCCAGCGCCAGGCGCAGCCGGGTCAGCGGCGTGCGCAGGTCGTGGCTCACGCCCGCCAGCATCTCCGTGCGCTGCGCCAGGAAACGGCGGATGCGCTCCTGCATCCGGTTGAACGCGGTGGCCGCCCGCCGGACCTCGACCGCGCCCTCGGGCCGGATCGGCCCCTGGTCGCGCCCCATGCCGAACGCCTCGGCCGCCTTGGCGAGCCGGCGAATCGCGCGCACCTGGTTGCGCATGAACAGTGCCGCGATCGCGTACAGCAGCACCGCCGTGCCCACCATCCACAGCACGAACACGTAGATCATGCTCGTGTACAGGCGCTTCCTCGGCACCTCCACGTCGAGCACGCCCTGCGCCACCTGGATCTGCAGCAGCACGGACTGCGGATCCGAGGTCCAGTCCATGTGGAACGGCCGGCGCAGCTTGGCCGCCAGGCTCGCCCGCAGGTCGTCGTCCATCGGCCCGAGCACGTTGACCTGCGTGCGCGGCGCGAGCTGCGCGCCCGGGCGCAGCCGCATGGCGATCTCGAACTCGTCGCGCGCCATCGCCAGCGTCTGCTCGCGCGCCGCGTCGCTGGCGTCGCGCGCCAGCATCTCCGTGGTCAGCGCCACCTCGCCCGCGACCGCCCCCGCTAGGCGCCGCGAGATCAGGTCCAGGTGGCTGCCGTAGAAGATGAACAGCGTCACCCCCTGCACCAGGACCAGCGGGACCAGGAGGATCAGCAGAGAACGGCCCAGCAGCGTCCGCGGCAGCACCCGGCGCAGGGACGCGGTCATGGAAGGACAGCAGGGCCGGGCCCTGCCCGGACCCGCCAAAGGCCAGGGGCCTTTGGAAACCCATCCCTCAGGAAGGCCGGTCCAGGGCGGCTCGCCCTGGCGGAGTCCAGAGGCAGGGCCTCTGGCCTTGCTTGCTTTCCCACGCCCTCAGCCCCCCGGCTTGAGCACGTAGCCCCGCCCCCGCACGGTGTGCAGGAAGCGCGGCTCGCGCGGGTCGGCCTCCAGCTTGCGCCGCAGCCGCGTGACCTGCACGTCGACCGCGCGCTCGCCCGACTCGTCGGTGCCCAGCGCGGCCGCGATCTCCTCGCGCGACAGCACCTGCCCCGGGGCGCGCGCCAGCGCCGACAGCAGCGCCGCCTCGCCGCCGGTGAGGTGCACGACGCCGTCGGGCCCGCTCAGCTCCGCGCGCGCCACGTCGAAGCCCAGCGGCCCGAACCGCAGGTGCTCGGCCGCCGCCGCCGGGGCCGCGGCGGGCGCCGTGCGGCGCAGCATCGCGCGCAGCCGCAGCAGCAGCTCGCGCGGGTCGAACGGCTTGCCGAGGTAGTCGTCCGCCCCGGCCTCGAACCCCGCCACGCGGTCGTCCGGCGCCCCGCGCGCGGTGAGCAGCAGCACGGGCGGCCCGCCGCCGGCCGCGCGCAGCGACTGCGTGAGCGACAGCCCCGTCTCGCCCGGCATCATCACGTCGAGCACGAGCAGGTCCGGCTGCAGGAACGCGAGCTTCGCGCGCGCATCCTCGGCGTGGTCGGCGGTGGTCACGCGGAAGCCGTTCTCGGTGAGGAATCGCGACAGCAGCGCACGCAGCCGGGCGTCGTCGTCGACCACCAGGACATGCGCTGCCTCGCTCATGCCCCGAGCCTAGCACGGCCGGCGCCGGCAGGAAGCGGCACGCCACCCCGCGCCGCCCGGAGCGGCGAGGGACTTGGCAACGCCTTTGCCGCAGCCCCAGGATTGCGCCATCTCGCGCCGCGCACCCTGCCGCGCGATCCCCGGCAGCGGGACGCAACCACTCTGCGGCACACAGGAGCGGCCATGGCGACCACAACCTGGATCGGCGGCTCCGGCGACTGGAACACCGGCTCGAACTGGACCGGCGGCGTGCCCACGGCCGCCGATGACGCCGTGTTCGCCAACAGCGCCGCTCCCTACACGGTCAGCGGCGGCGGCACGGCCGCGTCCGTCACGCTTTCCGACGACGCGTCCGCGTCCGACACCCTGACCCTGGCCGGAACCTACACCGCCGCCAGCTTCACCGGGATCCGCGCCGGCCTGCATCTCGCGGTCGGCGCCTCGCTCGGCTTCGGGCACGGCGCCCTGTCCGGCGGCGTGCTCGACCTCGAGCCGGGCGCCACGCTCGGCAACGGGCCGCTGGCCCTGTACCAGGCCGGCCTGGCGGGCGCGTTCGGCACGCTTGCGAACCCGATCGACCTGCTGACGGATCTCTCGCTCCACGGCACCGACCTGTCCGGGACGCTCGCGGGCCCGATCAGCGGGTCGGGAGGCCTGGTGCTGGGCGACGTGCTCGACCCGGGAGTTCTCCTCGGCAGCGAGGGCGGCAGCCTGACCCTCGCAGGCCCCGCCAACACCGCCGCCCACGGCATCCTCGTCGAGGGGGGGCACCTCGAGATCGCGACGCCCGGCGCGGCGGGTGCCGGCCCGATCCTCCTGTTCGGCGGCACCCTGACGCTCGATGCCGGGGTGAGCGCCGGGCCGGTTCTCGCCAACCTGGCGCCGTCCGCGGTGGGCGGCTGCACGGTCGGCGCCGCCAGCGGCAACCAGCTCCTGTTCTGCGGCTTCGCCCCGATGACCTTCGCCAACGGGAGCGGCAGCTCCGAGGTGATCGGCACGGCGGGGCTCGGCCGAAGCCCGGACGGGGCCTTTCCCGCGGACTTCGCGCGCATGAGCGTGACCGGAGGCACCGGCCGCGTGACCGTGTTCGCCGCGGACGAGGGCGGCTCGATCTTCGGCGGCACCGGCGGCGGCAACCTCATCGTCGCCGGCGCCACGATCACCCCCGGCGACCTCGCGTTCGAGACCGCCGCCCACGGCACCGCACAGGCGGCCTTCAACGGTGCCACGCTCGGCGGCGGCGGCGACGGCGACCTCCTCGTCGCCACCGGCAACGCGAACAACGTGCTCGCCGCCGCGGCCGGCCGCGAAACCCTCACCGGCGCCGGCGCCACCGGCAGCAACGTCTTCTTCGCGGGCCCGGGCGCCGACCTGGTCGTCGCCGGCGCAGGGCAGGACCTCGTGGTCGGCGGCAGCGGTGCCAGCACCCTGGTGGGCGGCACGGGTGCCGCCGCCTTCTTCGCGGGCAGCGGCTCCGAGGTGATCCTCGGCGGCGCCGGCGGCGACTACGTCCAGGCGGGAAGCGGCAGCGCCACGCTTTTCACCGGCGCCGGTGCCGACCTGATCGCGTTCATCGACGGCCAGGCCGGCGGCAGCCTCGTCGTGTCCGGCTTCCGCACCGGCATCGACCACATTGCCCCCAGGGGCTACGCCGCGCCCCCGACCAGCAGGGTCGTCGCCGGCAGCACCGTACTCACCTTCGGCGACGGCACGCAGGCCACCCTGCTCGGCGTTGCGAGCCTTCCCGCCTCCGCCTTCGCCTGACGCTCCCGCAAGCCGGGCCGCCCTTGGCCGTGCCGCGCCGCTTCCGCTACCTTGCGCGCCCCATCGCCAGGACCCGCCCCATGAAGCTCAGCGCGCGCAACCAGATCCACGGCACGATCACCTCCGTGACCCGCGGCCAGACCACCGGCCACGTGCACATCGACATCGGCAACGGCGTGACCGTGCACTCCTCCATCACCAACGAGGCCATCGACGAGCTCGACCTCAAGGTCGGCGACAAGGCGCTCGCCGTGATCAAGTCCTCCGACGTCATGGTCGCGAAGTAGGCGCACCCCCCATGCCCCGCCCCGACGCGGCCGCGCGAACGGCCGCGACCCTCGCCCTGGCCCTGCTGCTGGCCATGCCGGCCGCCCGCGCCCGGGCGCCGGAGGCGGCGCCCATGGACATGGCCCCCGCCGGCCCCGCCGCGAACTCCACGACGCTCGCGATCACGGGCCGGGTCGCGCGCCCGTCGACCCTCGACATCGACGCCCTGCGCGCGATGCCCTCCGCCACCGTAGCACTCGACGCGGCGCCCGGGCACGGCGAGCGCCACGCCACCTACACCGGCGTGCCGGTCTGGACCCTGCTCGACGCCGCCGGCCTCCTCGACGAGCCCGGCCGCAAGACCTTCCTGCAGCACACGGTGCTGGCGCACGGGCAGGACGGCTACGCGGTGGCCCTGGCGATCGGCGAGCTCGACCCGCGCTTCGAGGGCAAGCAGGCCCTGGTCGCCTACGCCGAGGACGACCACCCCCTGCCGAGCCTCAGGCTGGTGCTCCCGGGCGACCGCAGGGCGGGGCGTAGCGTCCACGACCTGGCGGGCCTCGAGGTCCGCTAGGAAGCGAGCATGGGCGCTGCCCAAACCCGCAAAGGGCCCGAGGCCCTTTGATCCCTTTACTTAAGCAAAGCCATCCAAGGGGCTTCCCTTGGCGGAGTTTGAGGCAGAGCCTCAACCTTGCCTTGCCTACGACCTGTGCGCCGCCCCCCGCTCGCTGGTGTCGAGGTAGCTCCGTGCCGACGGCTCCATGATCCCGCGCATGACCCTGCGGAACCCCTCCACCGCCGGCCCGCCCGCCTCGCTGTAGGCCGCCGCCAGCCGCTCGCGCTGCCGGTCGAACAGCCGCCGCTCCAGCGCCTGCCCTTCCGGCGTGAGCGACAGGAGCCGCTGGCGCCGGTCCACGCGCCCCACGGTCTGCGCGACGTGTCCCTGCTCCAGCAGCGCGCCGAGCACCCGCGCCAGGCTCTGCTTGGTGATCCGCAGCAGCCCCAGCAGGTCGCCCACCGGCACCTGCGGGTTGCGCCCGATGAAGTGCAGCGCGCGGTGGTGCGCCCGCCCCAGCCCCAGCTCGCGCAGGATCGGGTCCGCCGCCCCCGTGAAGTCGCGGTAGGCGAAGAACATCAGGTCCTGCGCCAGCCGCATTTGCTCCTCGCGCAGGAACAGCAGGCTGCTGCCCGCAGGATCCGCCAGGCGCCCGGCCGCGTCCGGCACCGCCCCGCGCCCGGCCGCAACCCCGCCCGGCCGGGGTGCGGGCGCGGCGTCGGGCCGGAACGGGCGTTTCGCGTCGGGCATGGCTGCCATCCTTCCCGCATACGGCAGGTTCGTTGACACAATCCTACGCCAATTCTAATCTCGACGGCAACACAGCAACATTGTTTCGCCGGAGGCCCTTCATGGCTCTCGTTCCTTTCGACGACCGCGACGGCCAGATTTGGTGGGACGGCCGGCTGATCCCCTGGCGCGACGCCACCCTCCACGTCCTCAGCCACGGCCTGCACTACGCCAGCGCCGTGTTCGAGGGCGAGCGCGCCTACGCCGGCCACATCTTCAAGCTGCGCGAGCACACCGAGCGCCTCATCGCCTCGGGCCGCATCCTCGGCTTCGAGATCCCCTTCTCCGCCGACGCCATCGACGCCGCCTGCCGCGAGGCGCTCGCCGCCAACAACCTCGTCGACGGCTACGTCCGCCCCCTGGCCTGGCGCGGCTCCGAGCAGCTCTCCGTCTCCGCGCAGCAGACGAAAATCCACCTGATGGTGGCGTGCTGGGCCTGGCCGAACCTGTTCGGCGCCGACCGCATGAAGGGCGTGCGTCTCGGCATGGCGACTTGGCGCCGCCCGCACCCGCTGACCGCGCCGACCGCGTCCAAGGCCGCCGGCCTCTACATGATCGGCACCCTGTCCAAGCACGACGCCGAGGCCGAGGGCTTCGACGACGCCCTCATGCTCGACTGGCGCGGCCAGGTCGCCGAGGCCACCGGCGCCAACATCTTCCTGGTGATCGACGGCGAGCTGCACACGCCCACGCCGGACTGCTTCCTCGACGGCATCACGCGGCGCACCGTGATGGACCTCGCCCGCCGCCGCGGCCTGCGCGTCGTCGAGCGCGTCATCCTCCCCGAGGAGCTCGGCAGCGCCCAGGAGGTCTTCCTCGCCGGCACCGCCGCCGAGGTCACGCCGGTCCGCCAGATCGCCGAGCACCACTACACGCCGGGCGCCGTGACCCACGCCCTGCTCGCCGACTACGAGGCCCTGGTGCGCCAGGCGCCGGAGGCCGCGAAGGCAGCGTAGGCAAGCCTGGGCTCTGCCCAGACCCGCCAGGGGCGAGCCGCCCCTGGACCGGCCTTACTTAAGAAATGCGTTCCAAGGGCGCAGCCTTTGGCGGAGTCCAGAGGCAGCGCCTCTGGCCTTGCTACCCTGCCTTGGCCGCGTCCGGCATCTCGATGTCGATCTCCAGCGTCGAGACCGCCCCGTCCCGGTCCAGCTTGACCTGCACCTTGTCGCGGTCGAGCGGGATGTACTTGGAGATCACCTTCAGGATCTCCTCCTGCAGGATTGCCGCCAGGTCCGACTGCCCGCCGATTGCGCGCTCGTGCGCCAGCAGGATCTGCAGCCGCTCGCGCGCCACCGGCGCCGTGGTCTTCTTCGTCAGGAACCCGAAGAGGCTCATGCGCTCCTCCTGCCGAACAGCCGCCCCATGAGCCCCTTGCGGTCCGACGGGATCGTCATCTCGACCGTCTCGCCGCACAGCCTGCGCGCCGCGTCGGCGTAGGCCCGCGCCGGCGCGCTGGTCGGGCTCGACAGCGTCACCGGCGCGCCCAGGTTGGACGCGCGCAGCACCTCCTCGCTGTCCGGGATGATCCCCAGCAGCGGGATCGACAGGATCGACAGCACGTCGTCGACCTTGAGCATGTCGCCCCGCTCCGCCCGCACCGGGTCGTAGCGCGTCAGCAGCAGGTGCTTCTCCATGCGCCCGCCCTGCTCGACCTTCTTCGTCTTGGAGTCGAGCAGCCCGATGATCCGGTCGGAGTCGCGCACCGACGACACCTCGGGGTTCGTCACCACCACGGCGAGGTCGGCGTGGTACATCGCCAGCGCCGCGCCCTTCTCGATCCCGGCCGGGCTGTCGCACACCACCCAGTCGAACCGCTCGCGCAGTTCGTCCATCACCCGCTCGACCCCGTCCGGCGTCAGCGCGTCCTTGTCGCGCGTCTGGGACGCCGCCAGCAGCGACAGCGTCTCCACCCGCTTGTCGCGGATCAGCGCCTGGTTGAGCTTCGCGTCGCCCTGCACGACGTTGATCAGGTCGAACACCACCCGGCGCTCGGCGCCCAGCACCAGGTCCAGGTTGCGCAGGCCGACGTCGAAATCCACCACCACGACGTTCTTGCCGGACTGGGCGAGCGCCACGCCCAGCGCCGCGGTCGACGTCGTCTTGCCGACCCCGCCCTTGCCGGACGTCACCACCAGCACCTTCGCCATCCGCAATCCCCCGCGCCGCGACTCGACGGCCGCTTCCGTGTCCAGCGGCGCACGCTAGACGCCACAGCCGCCGACGGCCAGCAAGCAAGGTCGAGGCTCCGCCTCAAACTCCGCCAAAGGCTGCGCCCTTGGAACGCGCCCCTTAAGGAAGGCCGGTCCAGGGGCGGCTCGCCCCTGGCGGGTCCGGGCAGGGCCCGGCCTTGCTTCCTTCAGTCCAGCGCCGCCAGCTCCACCGTGTCGCCGTCGCGCCGCGCCTGCACCGCGCGCCCGCGCAGCTTCGGCTCCATGTCGTCGGCCAGCAGGTAGACCCCGTCGATCGCGACCAGCTCCGCCTCCAGGCTGCGGCAGAACACCCGCGCCGACGGCAGCCCCAGGAACCCTGCGATCGCCCGCCCGCGCAGCGCCCCGTAGACGTGCACCGACCCGCCCGCGATCACCTCCGCGCCCGACGCCACCGACCCCAGCACCACCAGGTCGCCGCGCTCGAACACCACGCTCTGCCCCGAGCGCACCGGGCCCTCGTGCACCAGGAACCCCGGCTCCGGCGGCTGCGGCGGCTCCGGCGACACGGGGTCGTCGGGCACCTCCACCATCCGGTCCGGCCGTCCCGCGGTGTTGAGCGGCGTGCGCCCCCACGCCTCGGCGTGCGTCCACGCGGAATCCGCGCCCTCGACGCCGATGATGCGGATGTCGCGCCGCTCCAGCGCGTCCACGAGGTCCGACAGCGGCTTGCCCTCGGATGGCAGCGCGGAAAGGTCCACGATCACCGGCCGCTGGTCGAAGAACGCCGCCGAGCGCGCGCGCTGCGCGTCCAGCGCCGCGAGCCAGGCCTCCACGGGCGCCACCGGCTGCAGCACCAGCGCCATGAAGGAGCGGCCGCGCACGCGCAGGAAGGGCAGGGGTTCGATCTCGTCCACGATCATCCCGAGTACCCGGCGATGCACAACCTGGCAAGCCGCAATGCAACCTGCGCGGCAGTCCCCGCGGCTATTCCCAGCGCGCTGTTGCGTCCGTGTCGGCCTCGCGCGCCGCCACCCAGGCCGGCCCGGAGTCCGCGAAGTGCTCCTGCTTCCAGAACGGCGCGCGCGTCTTGAGGAAGTCGATCAGGAACCCCGTGGCATCCAGCGCCGCCTGCCGGTGCGCCGACGCCGCCAGCACCAGCACGATGCCCTCGCCCGGTTCCAGCCGCCCGACGCGGTGGATCAGCGTGCAGCCCCCCAGCCCGAACCGCGCCACCGCCTCCTCCGCGATGCGGCGCAGCGCGCGCTCCGTCATCCCCGGGTAGTGCTCCAGCGTCATCGCCGTGATCGTGCGCCCGCCCGCCGTGTCGCGCACCAGGCCCACGAAGCACCCGATGCCGCCGACGTCCGCGCGCCCCGCGCCCAGCCGCGCCATCTCCGCGCCCGCGTCGAACGCCTCCGCCTGCACCAGCACGCGCGCTTCCACGGGCGCCGTCACGTCAGCCACCCGTGACCGGCGGGAAGAACGCGACCTCGTCGCCGTCCGCGACCGCGGCCTCCGGGCCGGCGAACTCCTGGTTCACCGCCGCGCGCACCAGGCTGGCGTGGGCGAAGGCCGCGGCGTGCGCCTCGTCCAGCCCCGCGAGGTGCGCGACGAGGGCGCCCACCGTCGCGACCCCCTCGGGCAGCACCACGCTCTCCTCCGAACGCCCCGCCCGCTCGCGCAGCCAGGCGAAGTAGAGCACCTGCACCGACGCCATGGCGTCAGCGCGGCGTGGGGATGGTCGTCACCGAGCCGTTCGGGCCGATCACGGTGCTGGTGCCGTTGCCGTTGGGGATGACGATGCTGTTGCCGCCGCCACCCGGCGTGGTCAGCGTGCGGTAGGTGTTGGTGCCCCCGGTCACGACCCCCGGGCCGCTGGGCAGCAGCACGGTGCCGCCGGGAGGCGCCGTCGGGCTCGGGATCGAGGACGGCGCGCCGGGCGTGGGGATGGTAAAGGGCAGGGTGGGCTTGGGCGCGTTCTTCTGCAGCTGCTCGGTCTGCTTGTTCTGCTCGCGCTGGATGTCCTCCAGCGTCGGCTCCGGCTCCTGCTTGCCCGGCCACACGTTGCCCGGCTCCGTCTCGATCGGGATGATGGCGACGTTCTGCGCGCGGATGCGCCGCATGTTCTCGGAGTCCTCGCTGGGCGAGTTCGGGTTGACCCCGGGCAGCGAGATCGTGTCGTGGAAGAAGTGCCCGAAGCCGCAGCCGGACAGCAGCAGTAGGGAGCACAGCGTGGCGCAGCGTCGCATCAGGACGGGTCCTCGGGCAGTGGTCGGCCCCCGCCAGGCAGCGGCGCGGGCACGGTGGGTGACGGCGGCCCTGCTGCCGTATCAAGCCCCATTGTGCCTGCGCCGACCCACACGCGCAATTCACCCGTCGCCGCGCAATACCGAATCGCCCGCGGGAGTTGCATAAGCAACGCATCGGCATTTTCTGCCGGGCAGCAAGCAAGGTCGAGGCTCTGCCTCGAGCTCCGCCAAAGGCTCGCCTTTGGAAACACTTGCTTAAGGAAGGGGTTTCCAAAGGCCTCAGGCTTTTGGCGGGTCCGGGCAGAGCCCGGCCTTGCTTCCCTACAGCAGCGACAACTGCGCCCCTGCCGCCGGCGGCACCGCGAAGTGCCCGCTCGCCAGCGTCGGCCGCTCCAGCATCCCGTGCTGCCGCGCGGCCCGCGCGAACCGCGCCGCCAGCATGTCCGCGTACGGCCCCGCGCCGCGCTGACGGTGCCCGAACCGGCTGTCGTAGAGCGCGCCTTCCCGCGTCTGCCGCACCAGCGCCAGCACGTGCCGCGCCCGCTCGGGGTAGTGCTCGTGCAGCCACGCCTCGAACAGCTCCGCGATCTCGAGCGGCAGCCGCAGCAGCACGTAGCCCGCCGTTCCCGCCCCGGCGGCCGCCGCCGCCGCGAGGATGCGCTCCAGCTCCGCGTCGTTCAGCCCGGGGATCATCGGCGCCGCCAGCACGCCCGCCGGCACCCCCGCCGCCGCCAGCTGCGCGATCGCGTCCAGCCGCCGCGCCGGCGTCGCCGCCCGCGGCTCCATCCGACGCGCCAGCGCCGGGTCGAGCGTCGTCACCGACAGCCACACCCGCACCAGGTTCCGCTCCGCCAGCCGGCGCAGGATGTCGAGGTCGCGCAGCACGCCCGCCGACTTGGTGACGATGCTGACGGGGTGCCCGAACCGCTCCAGCACCTCCAGCACCTGGCGCGTCAGCCGCTGCGTGCGCTCCACCGGCTGGTACGGGTCGGTGTTCGACCCCAGCGCCAGCGGCGCCGCCCGGTACCCCGGCCTGCGCAGCTCGCGCTCCAGCAGCGACGCGATCTCCGGCTTGAACGTGAGCCTGGTCTCGAAATCCAGCCCCGGCGAGTACCCCAGCCACGCATGCGTCGGCCGCGCGTAGCAGTAGACGCAGCCGTGCTCGCACCCCCGGTACGGATTCACCGCCCGGTCGAACCCCAGGTCCGGCGAGCTGTTCCACGACAGCGCCGAGCGGCTGGCATCGCGCGTCAGCGTGGTCGCCAGCGGCGGCAGCGCCGCAAACTCCTCCGCCAGCGTGCCCCACCCGTCGTCGAACGCCGCGTCCGTGCGCGCCTCGAACCGGTTCGCCGGGTTGTGCGTCGCCCCGCGCCCGCGCCGCGCCGGGGCGCGCAGCCCCTCGCCGAACGGCAGCGGCCCGGAGCCAGGCGAGGCAAGGTCCGGGGCGAACCCCGGGGCGGAGTCGAGGGGCGCCATGCCGTGGTCCTTCCGTTCCGGCCGCGAGCTGTCCAGAACTATGGGCAACGACCCGCCCCGCTTCAAGAACACATGAAGAACATGCAACCTCCGCACCCCCGCCGCGCCCCATGATCCCCTGGCTGTCCGTGGTGATTCCCACGCTCGACGCCGCCGCCACGCTGCCCGCCACCCTGCGCGCCCTCGCCGGCGCCCCCGCCGAGGTCGTCGTCGCCGACGGCGGCAGCCGCGACGCCACCGCCGACCTCGCCCGCAGCCTCGGCGCCCGCGTCCTCTCCGCCCCGCGCGGCCGCGGCCCCCAGCTCGCCGCCGGCATCGCCGCGTGCTCCGGCCCCTGGCTCCTGCTCCTGCACGCCGACACCCGCCTGCAGCCCGGCTGGCAGCCCGCCGTGCGCGCTCACCTCGCCGCCGAACCCGCCCGAGCCGCCCACTTCCGCCTCGCTCTGGACAGCCCCGACCCCCGCGCCCGCCGCCTGGAGCGCCTGGTCGCCTGGCGCTGCCGCGTCCTCCGCCTTCCCTACGGCGACCAGGGCCTGCTGCTTCCCCGCGCCCTGCTCGACGCCGCCGGCGGCATGCCCTGCCTGCCCCTGATGGAGGACGTCGCCCTGGTCCGCGCCCTCCGCCGCCTCGACCCGCGCGGCCCCGCGGCGCTGGACGCCGACGCCCTGACCTCCGCCGCCCGCTGGGAGCGCGACGGCTGGCTGTGTCGCTCCTCGCGCAACCTGCTCTGCCTCGCCCTGTGGCGCGCCGGCCTCCCCCCAGCCATGATCGCGCGCCTCTACGCCCCGCCCCACGCCGCCCCCCGGAGGACCGACGCCTGAGGGACACCGTGATCGTCTTCGCCCGCGCCCCCCGCCTCGGCACGCTCAAGCGCCGCCTCGCCGCCGACCTCGGCGCCCGCGCCGCCCTGCGCTTCCAGCTCGCGACCCTGCGCCGCCTGCTCCGCCGCCTCCGCGCCGACCGACGCTTCCGCACCGTCCTCGCCGCCACCCCCGACGCCGCCCGCTGGCCCCCCGACCCCGCCTGGCGCGGCCTCCCCCGCATCCCCCAGGGCCGCGGCGACCTCGGCGCGCGCATGCACCGCGCCTTCGCCCGTTTCCCCCGCGCCCGCGTCGCCCTCGTCGGCTGCGACATCCCCGCGATCGCGGCCGCCGACCTCGCCGCCTGCTTCCGCGCCCTCGGCCAGGCCCACGCCGCCTTCGGCCCCGCGGAGGACGGCGGCTACTGGCTCGTCGCCATGGCCCGCCGCCGCCCCGCCCACCCCTTCGCGGACGTCCGCTGGTCCGGCCCCCACGCGCTGGCCGACACCGCGCGCAACTTCGCCGGGCGCCGCGTCGCCACCCTGCGCACCCTGCGCGACGTCGACACCGCGGCGGACCTGCAGGAAGCAAGGTCGGGCTCTGCCCGAACCCGCAAAGGGTCCGAGGACCCTTTGATCCCTTGACTTAGGGAAGGGATTCTCAAGGCAATTGCCTTGAGCGGAGTCCAGAGGCAGAGCCTCTGGCCTTCCTTCCTTCCTTTGCCGGCCACGGCCCGCACGCGCACCCCCGGAGCCCCATGACCGACCTCGCCGCCGCCGCCCGCCGCCACCGCCGCCTCGCCCGCCTGCGTCGCATGCCCCTGCTGTCCACCCGCCTGTGGCGCCGCCGCGTGATCGTGTGGTGCGGCGCCCTGGTCGTGGGCCTGGTCGCCGTGCTGTTCGCCTGGGCCGCGGACGGCGCCACCGAGGTGTTCGCCTTCGTGGTCCGCCGCGCCCCTGCGGGGATGCTCCTGCTCGCCCCCGCCGGCCTGGCTCTCTCCGTGTGGCTGACCCGCGCCTACTTCCCCGGCGCCGGCGGCAGCGGCATCCCCCAGGTCATGGCCGCCCTGCACATGTCCGACCCCGCCTCCGTGCGCCGCGTGCTCTCCCTGCGCGTCGCCGGCGGCAAGATCCTGCTCACGCTCCTCGGCCTGGCCAGCGGCGCCTCGATCGGCCGCGAGGGCCCCACCGTGCAGATCAGCAGCGCCATCATGCAGTCCTTCGGCGGCCTGCTGCAGCTCCCCCGGCGCGACGCCCAGCGCGCCCTCGTCCTCGCCGGGGGCGCCGCCGGCATCTCGGCCGCCTTCAACACCCCGCTCGCCGGCATCGTCTTCGCCATCGAGGAGCTGAGCCACTCCTTCGACGCCCGCACCAGCTCCACCCTGCTGATCGGCGTCATCATCGCCGGCATCACGACCCTGCTGCTCGACGGCAACTACACCTACTTCGGCATCACCACCGCGGTCCTCCCGCTCGGCCGCGCCTGGCTCGCCGTGCTGACCTGCGGCATCGCCGGCGGCCTGTTCGGCGGCCTGTTCGCCCGCCTGCTCACCTCCGCCGCCGGCGGCCTGCCCGGCCGCCTCGGCCGCTTCGCGAGCGCCCGCCCCGTCGTCTTCGCCGCCTGCTGCGGCCTCCTGCTCGCCGCCATCGGCCTGGCGTCCGGCAGCACCACCTACGGCACCGGCTACGCCCAGGCCCGCGCCCTCGTCGCCGGCGAGGACCTCCCCTCCAGCTACTTCGTGCTCAAGTTCGCGGCCACCGTGGTCTCCTACGTGAGCGGCATGCCCGGCGGCATCTTCGCCCCCTCGCTCGCCGTGGGCGCCGGCCTCGGCCACTGGATCTCCCACCTCCTGCCCCAGGCCCCGGCCGGCGCGGTCGTGCTCCTCGCCATGGTCGGCTACTTCTCGGGCGTCGTTCAGGCACCGATCACCGCCGCGGTGATCGTCCTGGAGATGACCGCCAACCAGTCCATGACCCTGCCGCTGATGGCCACCTCGCTGCTGGCCTTCGCCGTCTCGCGCCTGGTGTGCCGCCGCCCGCTCTACGGCGCCCTCGCCCGCCGCTACCTCGCCACCGTGGAACGCGAGGACAGGGAGGACGCGAAGAAAGGTTGAGGCTCCGCCTCAAACTCCGCCAAAGGCTGCGCCCTTGGAACGCATCCCTTGAGGAAGGCCAGTCCAGGGCGGCTCGCCCTGGCGGGTCCGGCGGAGGGAGCGCCCGGCCTTGCCTGCCTTACGCCCGCAGGTGCTCCTGCAGCCTCGGCATCAGCTCCACCAGGTTGCAGGGCCGGAACCGGCTGTCGAGCTGCCACATCAGGATGTCGTCCCACGCGTCGCGCACCGCCCCCGTGCTGCCGGGCAGCGCGAACAGGTACGTCCCCCCCGCAACCCCGCCCATCGCGCGCGACTGCATCGTCGATGTCCCGATCTTGGCGTAGCTCAGCATGCGGAACAGCTCGCCGAACCCCTCGATCCGCTTCTCCACGACGCGCTCGAACGCCTCGGGCGTCACGTCGCGCCCGGTGATCCCCGTGCCCCCCGTCGTCACCACGACATCGACCGCCGGATCGGCAACCCACGCCCGGAGCTGCGCCTCGATCGCCCCCGCGTCGTCGCGCAGCAACGTGCGCGCCGCCACCCGGTGCCCCGCCGCCTCCACCCGCGCCACGAGCGTGTCCCCGGACCGGTCGTCGGCGAGGGTGCGCGTGTCCGACACGGTGAGCACCGCGATCGCGACGGGCAGGAAGACACGGCTCTCGTCGATCGGCATCGGGACACGCTCCAGGCTGGGGCGCAGAGCTTGGCGCGCGCGCGCAAGGAAGCAAGGCCAGAGGCTCTGCCTCTGGACTCCGCCAAAGGCTGCGCCCTTGGAACGCACAACTTAAGTGAGGCCAGTCCAGGGCGGCTCGCCCTGGCGGGTTTGGGCAGAGCCCAAGCTTGCTTCCTAGTGCAGCACCCGCACCGCCGACGCCTTCTCGGCCGCCGCGTCGAACTTCGGCCAGGCGCCCGTCGCCAGCGCGTCCAGGCTCGGCGCCGGCAGCCCGAGCCGGTCCGCGTAGATCCACGTGTAGGTGAGCGCGCGGTGCACGAAGCCCCGCGTCTCGTCGAACGGGATCGACTCCATGAACATCAGCGGGTCGTCGTCGCAGTGGATGTCCCAGTGCCCGACGTTGCCCGGCCCCGCGTTGTAGCTGGCCAGCAGACGGATCAGGTTGTTGGCCACCGTGTCGTGCCCCGACAGGTAGAGCACGTAGCGCTGCCCGAGCTGCAGGTTCAGCGCCGGGTCGTGCAGGCTGCCCGCCCGCCCGGCGTAGCGGTCCGCGTTGCCGCTGACGTAGCCCGCGGTCACCGGCATGAGCTGCATCAGCCCGCGCGCGCCCACCGCCGACACGGCGCCCGCGTCGAAATTGCTCTCCAGCCGCGTCAGCGCGTACACCAGCGCCCGGTCCACCACGAACCCGCCGCGCGGCGCCAAGCGCGGCACCGGGAAGCGCGCGGCGTCGCGCGGCCGCCCGTCGACGTCCTGCGCCATAGTCGCGAGCTGGGCCGCGAGGTCCGGCATCTCCGCCGCCTCCGCCACCAGCCGGATCGAGCGCTGCAGCGCGAGGTCGCTGCCCACCGCCGGCCAGAGCTGCCGCAGCTCGGCCTCGGCACGCGCCGGCTGCCCGACCTGGAGCAGCGCGAACGCCCGCCGCCCTTCCGCCGTCTCGGCCAGCGCGTCCACGTCCGCCGACGCCAGCAGCTCGCGCGGCTCGTCGTCCAGCCCGGTATGGCCCTCACCGAGCGCGCGCCCGGCCAGCAGCCCGTAGAACGTGCGCTTCTGCGCCGCCGCCCGCAGCATCCACGGTCGCCAGCCCAGCGGGTTGCCCGTGCGAAGCTGCGCGCGCGCCGCCCAGAACGCCGCCCCGGCCCGCGTGCTCGCCGGCAGCAGGGAGGCGCGCGACGCCGCCTCGAACAGGGTGCGCGCCGTCGCCGGCCGGTCCATCCGCCACGCCGCCAGCCCTGCGGAGAACGCGGCCAGCCCGGCTCGCCCGCCCGAGGTCCGGAACGCCTCCTGACCCAGCGACAGCGCCTCGGCGTCGCGCCCCTGCAGGAACATCGCCTGCGCCACCTCCGCGCGAAGCTGCGCCCGGTAGAGCGCGTCGAGCCCGCGCGTCGCCGACACCAGGCGCAGCGCCGAGGCGAACTCGCCGGCCTTGGCCCTGAGATGCACGGTGCGGTCGAGCAGGGCGTTGCGCACGAGCGCGTGCCCGGCGGGATCCTCCTCCTCCGGCGTGGCCGCCTCGGGCGACTCCGCCCCGAGCACGGCGCGCGCGGCCAGCGGCGGCAACGCGGCCCCGCGCGGCAGCCGGGACGCCAGCGCCGCGCGGATCGCCGCCGCGTCGGGCTGGTCGGAATAGTGCGCGAGCCACGCCGCGAGGTCGGTGGCCGCGGTGCGGTCGGGATGCCCGAGGTAGCGGTCGGCCAGGATCGGCCCCAGCAGGCTCGGGTCGGTGAGCTGCGCCTGCTCGGCCAGCGCCGCGGGAATGTCGTCGGCGGCCTGGAACGCGAGGACGCGGCGGATGCGCGCCGCCTCGCCCCGCGACAGCGGCTGCGGCAGCGGCACGGCGCCGCCCGGCAGCGCCACGCGCGGCACGGCAAGCGCCACCTCGTCGGTGGGTGCGTCCCCCGTCTCGGCCCGCGCGTGTCCCGGCCGCAGCGACGCGCTGGCCAGGAACGCCGCACCCGCCAGGAAGGCCCGGGTGGCGGGAAGACGGGAAAGCGTGAAGCCGATCCCTCGCATGGCGGGGGAGCTACAAGGCAGATTTTACGGTCGCAACGTCAATGAATGAGATTTTTAACTATTAATGAGACATCCTTTGGAATTCCGCCAGTTCTGACGAGAAAATTTCACGTTTTTGTGACGCCGTCGAGCAGCGTGCGGAGCTGCAGCAGGTCCGCCCACGCCTCCCGCTTGGCGCCCGGCGTGCGCAGCAGGTGCGCCGGGGGCAGCATCGGCAGCACCACCGCCGTCCCCTCCAGCCCCGGCACCGCCGCCTCCGCGACCCGCCCGCGCAGCCTGCGGATGCCCAGGCTGTTGCCCGTCACCGCCCGCGTCGCCAGCGCACCGAGCGGCACCAGCACCCGCGGCCGCAGCAGCACCAGGTGGCGCTGCAGGAACGGCAGGCACATCGCCACCTCGCCGTCCGTGGGCGGCCGCCCGCCCGGCGGCCGCCAGGGCACCAGCATCGTCATCGCCACCGTCGTGCGGCCCAGCCCCACCGAGCCCAGCATCCGGTCGAGCAGCTGCCCTGCCGGCCCGGCGAACGGCGTGCCCGCCCGGTCCTCCTCCGCCCCCGGCACCTCGCCGACCAGCACCACGCCCGCCTCCGGGTTGCCGTCGAAGAACACCAGGTGCCCCGCCGTGTCGCGCAGCGGGCAGGGCGCGAACCCCGCCAGCGCCTCGCGCAGCGCCTCGCGCGTGCCCGCCGCCGCCGCTGCCGCCTGCGCCTGCACCACGGGCGTCGCCAGCGCCGCGGCACCCGCCGGGACCGGGACGACGCGCGCCGGCGCCACCACAGGCGCCACGACCTCGGCCCGCACGGGCGGGGCCGCCGCCACGCCGGGATCCGCCGCCGCCCGCGCCACCTGCGGCCGCCGCGCCGCCGCTGCCACCGGCCGCGTGCGGTCGAGCGGCAGGTCGTCGAGCGCCTCGTCGGCGCCCCACGCAATCTGCAGCCGAAGGGCGGCGAGCGCGTCCATGCCCCAGGCTTGTGCCGGCCCCGCAGGGTTTGCGCAACGCGCCTCCCGCTCTAAGTGAGGCATCCCGGACGCGCGCGCCGCACAACCGTGGCGTGCCTGCGCCTGCGCACCGCCACGCGCACGCCCGGGGACGGAACGCGCGCCGCGACGGCGCCTGGAGGGGCTGGACCATGCCGGACGGAGCGAACGTGACGCGCGAGGCGATGGAGTTCGACGTGGTCGTGGTGGGCGCCGGCCCCGCGGGCCTCGCCGCCGCCATCCGCCTCAAGCAGCTCTCCCCCGAGGCCACCGTCTGCGTCGTGGAGAAGGGCGGCGAGGTCGGCGCCCACATCCTGTCCGGCTGCGTGCTCGAGCCCCGCGCCCTGGACGAGCTCCTCCCCGACTGGCGCGAGCGCGGCGCCCCCCTGCACACGCCCGCCGGCGAGGACCGCTTCCTCCTGCTCACCCGCACGCGCTCGATCCGCCTGCCCACGCCGCCGCAGATGCACAACGCCGGCAACTACGTGGTCAGCCTCGGCGACGTGTGCCGCTGGCTCGCCGAGCAGGCCGAGTCCCTCGGCGTGGAGATCTACCCCGGCTTCGCCGCCGCCGAGCTCCTCGTGGAGGACGGCCAGGTCGTGGGCGTCGCCACCGGCGACATGGGCGTCGGCCGCGACGGCACGCCCGGCCCCAACCATCAGCCCGGCATGGAGCTGCGCGCCGCCTACACCCTGTTCGGCGAGGGCTGCCGCGGCTCGCTCGCCAAGCAGCTCATGGACCGTTTCTCGCTCCGCGACGGCGTCGACCCCCAGACCTACGCGCTCGGCATCAAGGAGCTGTGGGAGATCCCCGCGGCCCACCACAAGCCCGGCCTGATCGAGCACACCATCGGCTGGCCGCTCGACGCGAACACCTACGGCGGCGCCTGGCTCTACCACTTCGGCGAGAACCTGGTCAGCGTCGGCTTCGTGGTCGGCCTGGACTACACGAACCCCTGGCTCTCCCCCTTCGACGAGATGCAGCGCCTCAAGACCCACCCCGCCGTCAGCCACCACCTCCAGGGCGGCCGCCGCGTCTCCTACGGCGCCCGCGCGCTCAGCGAAGGCGGCGCGCAGTCCGTGCCGAAGCTGACCTTCCCCGGCGGCGCCCTGATCGGCGACTCCGCCGGCTTCCTCAACGTCGCCAAGATCAAGGGCACCCACGCCGCGATGAAGTCCGGCATGCTCGCCGCCGACGCCGTCGCCGAGGCCCTCGCCAACGGCCGCCCCACCGAGCCCGAGACCTACACCGCCCGCGTCCACGCCTCCTGGCTCTGGGCCGAGCTGCAGGGCGTGCGCAACATCCGCCCCAGCTTCGCCCGCTTCGGCCTCTGGGGCGCGCTCCTCTACTCCGCCATCGACACCTACGTCTTCCGAGGCCGCGCCCCCTGGACCTTCCGCCACCGCCACGCCGACCACGAGACCCTGCGCCCCGCCGCCTCCTCGCCGCGCATCGCCTACCCCAAGCCCGACGGCGT